>NZ_JAVTJF010000005.1:0-304077 GCF_031843905.1 Aeromicrobium sp. WCS2018Hpa-31
CTCCCTTCAGGGAGCGGCCTCGCTGCATTTCCCGAGTAGACGAGCGCGCTGGCGCCGTCGACGTCGGGTGCACGCCGACGCTCAGTCGGCGTTGGACACGGCTGACGATGCCCGCTCACGGAGCACGGCGCGCAGGCGTGGTGCCGAGCGTCGGATCCCGTAGGCCACCACGGTCGACTGGCCCCACGCGAGCAGTCCGTGCCCGGAGCCGGCGTCTTCGAGCACCTCGGGGGCGCCGTCGACGGGCAGCGATCCGACGACCTTGAGAGAGACGCCCGCGATCTCGCTCCAGAAGTAGTCGTCCACGATCGGGGTGTCGACGGGCTGTCCCAGGACGGCGGCGGCGGCGACGCGACCGTGGGCCACTGCGTTCGCCCAGAAGGGACGGCGCACCACCCCCTCCGGCGTACGGATCGCTGCGACGTCGCCGGCCGCGTAGACGTCGGCGAGGTTCGTGCGTGCGTGGTCGTCGATCACGACTCCGTGGTCGGTCTCGAGCCCCGCGCCGTGAAGCCAGTCGGTCACCGGCTCGTCGCCGACGCAGCTCACGACGACGTCGGCCGCCAGCTCCTCGCCGTCGTCCAGCCTGACACCCCGCACGGGATCGCCCATCAGCACGGCGCCCGAGCGGCGAAAGTCGATGCCGAGCGTCGTGGCGCGCTCGCAGATCGCGGTGGCCAGGTGATCCCCGAGCAGGCGCTGCAGCGGAGGGGCCACGTCGACGACCGTCACCCGCAGTCCGGCGGTCACCGCGGCGGTGGCCACCTCGAGCCCGAGGAATCCTGCGCCGACGACCACGGCGGTCGTCGCGTCGGCGAACCGCTCACGGACGCGGCGGGCGTCCTCGACGGTCCTGAGGACGAGCTCACCGGTCTGCCCGGGAGCGGCGATGCATCGGGCACGGGAGCCGGTGGCGACGACGAGCGCGTCGAACCGGTGGGTGTGACCGTCGTCGGTGGCTACCGTGCGTGCGGCGTGGTCGAGCCCCGTGGCCCTGGCCCGCACGAGCTCGACATCGAGCGAGGAGTGGTCCATGAGCACCGAGTCCTCCGCGGCCGCATCGGCAAGCACGGCCTTCGACAGCGGTGGCCGGTTCGTGCCCGGTTCGGGGTCGAGGAGCGTCAACCGCCCCTCGTACCCCCGGGAACGGAGCTCCTGGAGCACGGTGGCACCGGCGGTGGACCCGCCCACGACCACAACGTCGCTGGGGCTCATGCCATCCGCAGCGCTGCCACCGGGCAGGAGTCGACCGCGCGTCGTCCGGCGGCCTCCTGCTCGCTCGGCAGGTCCGTCCCGTCGAAGTGGTGGACGAGGTCGCCCTCGTCGTCGAGATCGAAGACGTCAGGTGCCTGGTCGACGCAGAGCCCATGGCCCTCGCACCGGTCGTGGTCGGCGATGATCCGCATGGTCACTGGCCCTTCCCGTCGGCCACCAGCCGCAGAGGCAGGTGGTCGAGCTTGTGGATGATGTTGTTGAGGCCCCACGTGGGGGCGCCCGTGATCTCGAGGCGGTCGACGCGCCGGACGACCGAGCGCAGGATCGACTGCGTCTCGAGACGAGCCAGACCCTGGCCCGCGCACCCGTGCGCACCCTGGCCGAAGCCGAGCTGCGGAGTGGCGTTCCTGGTGATGTCGAAGCGGTCGGGCGCATCCCAGAAGCGCTCGTCGCGGTTGGCCGACGCGTAGAACACGACCACCCGTGACCCGGCGTCCACCGTGACTCCACCGATCTCGGCGTCGCGCTCGACGTACCGCGAGAAGGCCCGCAGAGGCGACTCCAGACGGACGACCTCGTTGACCGTGTTCGGGATCAGGGAATGGTCCGCCTTGAGCGCTGCCCACTGGTTGGGGTGCTCGGCCAGCAGCATCAAGGCGCTCGCGATCGCACTGATCGTCGTGTCCAACGAGGGCGCGAGGTAGTCGATCATGAGGGCGGGGCACTCACCGCGCTGTACCTCGCCGCTCCCGACCTTCTCGAGGAGGTCGGCTCCCATCGAGCCCGGGAGCACCGCTCCACGGCGGACGACCGAGCGCGCGAAACGCATCATCCCGATCGTCGAGGGCGCCGTGCGGACGGTCTGCCCGTTGAGCGGACCGAGCGAGTCGAAGGTGGCCCCCGCCCATCGCAGCAGGTTCTCGCGCCCCTCCTCGGGCCAGCCGATCAGGTCCGGCACGAACGACGTGGGCAGCGTTTCGGCGATGTCGACGACGCCGTCGACGTGCTCCCTCTCCACGGCAGCCGCCACGACGGCGTCCGCTCGCTGCTCGACCTCGTCGCGCATCGATCGCAGGGCCTTCGGGGTCAGTCGCGAGGCCAGGAGCCTGCGGCGGCGGTCGTGCTCCTCGCCGTCGCTGTTGAGCGTCGTGCCGCGGCTGAGCCGGTTGGCCACGGGGTTGAGGGCCACGCCGCGGCCGGAGACGAACGTCGCGTCGTCCAGCAGCACCTGCTTGCAGTCGCCGTGGCGCGTCACCGCGAGCACGCCCTGCTTGGCGAGCCGCACGACGGGACCCAGGGCCCGCATGCGCTCGTAGTGGGGGTACGGATCGAGGATCGCGTCGGGTGCGTAGACGTCCGGCCGGTAGGTCGGGACGGTCGTGGTCATGCGGACACCTCGGTCCTCGCGGTAGTGATGAGCGACGCGGCCAGGGCGACGAGCGCCGAGACGTCGTGGCCCGACGCCATGGTGGTGCGGTCGGGGCGCACCAGCGCCGCCGTCGCGCGTCCTTCGTGCAGCCACGAGGAGAGCTCGGAACGATCGGTCGTCCCGACGACGGTGCAGCCGCGTACCTCGAGCTCGCACCGGTCGGTCGGGGAGGGCGCTTCGCAGGTCACGAGTGCCCAGCCAGGACCGATCATGTCGTCGACCACACGACGCCCCTGCACGGTGTTGGGGCAGAGCTGCCCGGCCAGGCGGTCCCCGCGGCGCGCCGAGACGAACGACGACCCGACCAGGGGCGGCGTGGCGCTGTCGATGAAGCGGCGACGCACGATCGGCGTGCGGTTCAGCAGCGGCACGGCGGCGGCGCGCAGCGCGTCGCCCGCGCGACCACCGCGCGTCATGATCCTGCCCAGGAGCTGGGCCGTGTCGATCATCGACCGGGCGTGGCGGGACCGCTCGGGCTCGTAGGTGTCGAGCACGTCGGCCGGCAGGGAACCCTCGAGGAACCCGGCGACCTTCCACCCGAGGTTGCTCGCGTCCCGGATGCCCGCCCCCATGCCCTGGCCGATGAACGGCGGGGTCAGGTGGGCGGCGTCGCCGAGCAGGAAGATGCGCCCCGACCGCCACCGGTCGGCGACGGCGGCGCGGAACGTGTACTCGGCGGACCGGATGACCTCGAGGGCCGCCAGGTCGGTGCCGGCGGTCCAGGGTGCGACGAGCGGGGCGATCGACGCGAGCGAGCCGAAGTCCGCCGCGGTCTCGTGGTCGAGCAGCTGGAACTCCCAGCGGTACCGCTCCGGACCGATGCGCATGTACGTGGCCGCCCGGGTGCTGTCGCACACCTGGTGCACGCCCTCCCACTGCCGCAGGTCCTCGCCGGTCCGGATGTCGACGACGAGCCATCGCTGCTCGAACCCGAGGTCGGTCATGGTCGAGCCGATCGACCGGCGCACGAGGCTGTTGGCGCCGTCGCAGCCCAGCAGGACCTCGGCGTCGAGGAGTTGCTCCTCCCCGGTGGTGATCGCCCGCGCACGCACGCGGACCCGGCCGGGGGAGGGCTGCTCGACGGTGGTCACCTCGTGACCCCCGAGGAGCGTGACCTCGGGCGTCTCGGCCAACCGGTCGCGCAGCAGGCCCTCGAGGTCGGGCTGGTCGAACATGCTGGCGCGGGTGAAGCCCGAGGTCGGTGAGACCCCTTCGCGGGGGAACTCGCCCAGCACCCGCAGTGCAGCGTCGACCAGGCGCAGCCCTCCGCCCGGGCGCGAGATCGCGGCGAAGCGCTCGGCGACACCGAGCCGGTCGAGGATGCGGAGCACCTCGTCGTCGAGGTGGACGGCTCGCGGCTGCGGGTACACCCCTTCCCAGCGATCGATCACGACGCTCGGGGTGCCCTGCCGGGCGAGCTCGAGCGCGGCGCACGCACCCGTGGGTCCCGCCCCGACGATGATGACCGGGATCGGTGCCTTCGCCGCGGCGGTCACGGCGGTCACGGCGCTCACGCCGTCCATCGCACCCGGGTTCGCTGCGACCCGAGGTCGAGCGCGCCGTCGTCGGTCGCGATCGAGACCTCGACGAGGTCGCCGTCCTGGAGGTAGCGCGGGTTCTTGGCCTGCTTGGTGAAGAAGATGCGCCACTTGGTCGCCGGCGGCAGCAGGGAGCCGATGATCTCGATCGGCTTGGGCGGCGCGCTCAGGGCCGTGCCCACCGGGGTGCCGGTGAGCAGGAGGTCGCCGGGGGCGAGCTGCTGGAAACGCGCGAGCGCACGGAACGCCGCGAGGGGTCCGTAGATCATGTCGGAGGCCGGCTGGTCCTGGCGCAGCTCACCGTTGACCCAGAGGCGCAGGCGCAGCTCGGTGAACCGGGCCAGCTCGCCGTCCTCGAGGATCAGGAGGACGGGCCCGGTCGGTGTGAAGGTGGGGTAGGACTTGGACTCGT
The DNA here is from genome assembly GCF_031843905.1 of Aeromicrobium sp. WCS2018Hpa-31. Classification (NCBI taxonomy): domain Bacteria; kingdom Bacillati; phylum Actinomycetota; class Actinomycetes; order Propionibacteriales; family Nocardioidaceae; genus Aeromicrobium; species Aeromicrobium sp. WCS2018Hpa-31. The sequence goes on from NZ_JAVTJF010000005.1 coordinate 4,595, forward strand.
AGAACTGGGTCTTCGGCAGCTGCTGGTCGCGCGCCGAGACGTCGTTGGTGACGACGAGTGCCGCGACGATGCCCGGGAGGTCGGACTCCGTGACCTCGGTGCCGACCGGGACCTCGCGCCCGAGGACGAGACCGATCTCCACCTCGTAGTCGAGCAGGGTGACGTGGGCCGGACGCTCGATGTCGTCGGTGGGGCCGCTGATCGACCCGGAGGCCTTGCGGAAGAACGCCAGCGGGACCGAGCCCGGGTCCATGCCCGCGTCCTTGGCGTGGCTCGCGTAGTTCGCCATCTGGGCCACGACGCGGCACGGGGCCGTGACGGGCGAGACGAGGGCGAGGTCGGTGACCGGGACGGGATCGCCGGCGTCGCGGGCCGCGATGACTGCGTCGCGGTCGGCGAGCAGCTCGGCGGTCGTGGTGGCGTCGGTCGCGATGCGGACGGCGCCGTCGGGACGCTGCAGCCACCAGGCGTCGACGGTGCGCAGGACGGGGAGGGTCATGAGCGGGCAACTTTCATCAGGCCGAGCAGGCGGGTCAGGTCGAACTCGTTGTCGGTACGCAGGGCGGTGGTCATCGAGAGCGCCTCGAGCAGCGACTCCCGGCCGGGGGTGATGCCGAGGAAGTCGGCGGTCGCGGGCGGGCCCCACTGGGCGAGGCCGCTGGCGGTCATCTCGGCCCACCCGGGCTCGAGCGAGGCGTCGAACATGTCGCCGTCGCTGAAGTGCTCGACGAGGAAGCCGTCCGGGTCGCGCCAGTAGTCGAAGATCTGGCTGCCTTGGATGTGACGCCCGATGCCCCAGGAGTGGTGGTAGCCGAGGTCCTTGAGGTGCTCCCCGCCGGCGGCGAGCGCGTCGAGGTCGGCGACCTGGTACGCCGAGTGCACGTAGCGGTTGCGGGGCCCGAGCGTCATCGCCAGCGTGTGGTGGTCGGCCGGGGTGTCGCCGCGGTCGCAGCGGATGAAGCTCATCGTCGGCCCGCGGTGGCGCTGGCCCGGGAAGTAGAGGAAGTCCGAGACGATCAGGCCCAGGTGGTCGAGGTACCAGTCCAGCGACGCCAGGTACCGCGTGGTCTGCAGCACGACGTGCCCCAGGCGTTCCACGACCGCAGGAGCACGTGGTGGGCGCTGCGTCTGGTTCGCGCGGTCCTTCGTGCCACCGAAGTTGAACGTGTGGACCGGCTGGGTCTCCAGGCCAGGGTGCTCGATCGTGTCGGCGACGACGCGCACCAGCGCACCCGCCGGTTCACGGACGTCGACGCTGAGACCGCCCAGGTGCTCGGGCAGACGGCGGGCCTTCGTGCCGGTGGCCTCGGCGAGGCGGAGCAGGTCCGTCGTGGCCGCGGCGCGGAAGGCGGGGCCCACGAACCGCGAGCCCTCGCCCTTGCGGACGATGACGCAGGGGCTGCCGGGCAGCGCGCCTCGCAGGTGCAGCTCGTGGGCCGATCGGTGCGTCACGGAGAACCCGAAGGCCCGGGCGAACACCTCGGCGGCCGCCAGGTCGGGCTTCTCGAACTCCAGCCACGCGATGTCGTGCACCTTGATGATGGGCTGCGGCGACCGGTGGCGGTGTTCGCCCGGCCGCGGACCCTGCTCGCTGTGCAGGTCGCGGTGGCTGTCGTCGTGCTGACTCATTGAGGATTCCTCCGGAACTGAAGATTTCTTCAGAGTAGGGACGGAAGGGTCCGCGGTCAAGCGTTCGTGCGGGCTAGGATCGTCGTCATGTCCGGTGTCCCTACGAGCACGTCACGCTTCGACAAGCGCCGTGCCCGCACGCGCGCCGCCCTGATCGAGGCTGCGCAGGGCCTGCTGGTGGAGGGCCGGCTCGGGGTGCCGATCCAGGAGGTCACCGAGCGCGCCGACGTGGGCATCGGGACCTTCTACAACCACTTCGCCTCGAAGGACGAGCTGTTCGCCGCTGCGATCGAGTCCGCCTTGTCGCAGTGGGCGGAGTCCCTTGACGCCGTCGACGACGGCACGACCGATCCGGCCGCTCTCTTCGCGCGCAGCTTCCGGCTCACGGGACGCCTGCACCGGCTCGAGCCGCAGATCAGTCGCGTGCTCCTGAGCCAGGGCCACGCGCTCTCTCAGTCGCCGGACGGCATGGGGCCGCGCGCCCGCCGCGACATCCGCGCGGCGCAGGAGGCGGGGCGCTTCCTCGACATGGACCTGGACCGCGCGATGGTGGTGGTCACCGGCGCCATGATCGAGCTGGGTCACCTCCTGCACGAGCGCCCAGGGCTCGACGAGGCCGAGACGGTCGACGGTGTCACGTCCGACGTCCTCGTGGCCCTCGGGCTCGAGCGGGCCGAGGCCGAGCGCCTCTGCGCGGAACCGCTGCCCTCGATCGACGCGACGGCCGGGCTCGGCTGACCGGTCAGGACGAGGTCCTGAGTCCGGCGAGCGACGGCGGAGTCGTAGGCCCCGTGGGACTCGAACCCACAACCCGCGGATTACAGGCAGCCGCAGGTGATCTCCGCTGCGGTTCGAGGGTGAGTGGTCAAGAACGCCTGCCATTGCAGAAGGCCTGGGAGCCCGCTCGATCTCTCCTCATCCCGCTTGATCCGGCTTCACTGAGGTCAGACAGGTAACCCCACAGGTAACCTGAAGGGTCTGTGCGTCCCTCGTGAGGGCAATGTCGGACACCTCTGGGATTGCTCACAAGTTCATTCGACGGCGGTTCGCATCAGGAACTTACGCTGCGCAGTCGCCGTCCGGGACGTCGCATCACCCGCGGAAAGCGCGAGAAGCTTGGCCTTGAAGGCCGAGCGCGTTTCAGAGCCCGCGTCGCACTCGAGCCCTCGATCACCTAGGAGCGCCACCAACTTTTCTTTGGGGCTTGAGTGGGCTTTGGGCTTCCGACACGACCGGGGCTAGTGGCTTCGAGGATGGCGTCAACCTCAGCAAGAACGTCGATGATGTCGAGGCTCATTGCATGAGCTTCGATGCCCTCCATCGTGTACGCATCCTTGATGGTCAACTTGTTGTTGATCTCTTCCGAGGAGAGGCCGCGTAGTCGAGGTTGAAGCAGCACCTGGCGTGATGCAGCGCTGAATACTTCATCGACTAGTGCGTGGTCCAGGAAGCGCACGTACATTGCCAGCAGTGAGACGCCGTGTTTCCCGAGGTCGATCGCTGACTCTTCGTCCACGCTTCCGGACTCCAGTCGGCGGGGTTCGCCCTGCATCTGACGCTGCATGTCGGCAGCCCAGGCGTCCATGAACCAGAGGTGTGCAACGCCGGAGGGGCTCCCTTGGGACGCAGAGCGTTCGACCAGCGATGCGATCGCGTCGTTCGTCTCGGGAGGTGTGACCTTGAGGAACATGTCGAAGAGAACCTCGACTGCGCCGAGCCGTCGTTGGGAGGGTGAACCAGTCGGCCGAGGATTAGCGGTCAATCGCCACTCGACCCAGGTGCTCCATTCCTTTGAGGACATTCAGTGCTCCATGCTTCAGGCGGTTCCGAGGAGATTAGAGGACTGAGATGCGCCTGTCCTCGAAACGCACTCTGCGGCGTGGAGAGTCGGTCCTCATGCCCACGCAGCAGCGCTGAAACTGCCAGATGACAGGGCACCGTCGTGCGCGACCTACTTAATCTTCACGGCAGAGGAAGACGCGCTGTTGGCTCCGACGCCAGCCTTGTTCTTGGCGGCGACGCGGAACGTGTACTTGCGCCCCTTCGTCAGACCCTTCACGACGAGCGAGCGCTTCGATGCAGACACGGTGTACTTCTTGCCGTTGCTGACAGTGACGACGTAGCCGGTGATGGCCGAGCCGTTCGCCGAGGGAGCCTTCCAGGAGACCGTGGCGGACTTCTTGCCAGCCTTCGCGATCGGCCGAGCAATGGATCCCGGCTTGCCGAACGGGACCGTTGCCGTGCTCGGAGCGCTGGTGGAGCTGGTGCCGACCGCGTTCGTCGCGGTGACCGTGACGGTATAGCTGCGACCATTGGTCAGGCCGGTGATGACGCAGGTGCGCGTCTCTGCGCCCGTCGTGCAGGTCTGACCGGCGTCCGTCGTGACGGTGTATTCGGTGATGGGCGATCCGTTTGCCGAGGGTGCAGTCCAGGTGACGTTCAAGAGCTTGTCGCCAGGGATGACTGCGGCTCGAGCGGGCGCCGCGGGCGCATCCACCGGGGTGACGGACTCGCTCGAGGCGCTGGAGACGCTCGACCCGATGGCGGAGTGCGCCCGGACGGTGAACTGGTAGCTGACGCCGTTCGTCAAGCCGTTGACGGTGCACGTGGTGGCTGAAGCGTCCGCGTTGCAGGTCTTGGCGCCGGGGGAGGAGGTGACCGTGTAGCCGGTGACAGCTGAACCGTTCGCCGACGTTGACGTCCAGGAGACCGTGGCCTTCCCAGGGCCGGCGGCAGCTGTCGGGGCCGCGACCTGGCTGGGGACGGTAGCGGGGGTGGCAGGAGAAGAGTCGCCGCTGAAGGCGCTGGTTCCTGCCTCGTTTGTCGCGGTGACGTTCACCGTGTGGGCCTGACCGTTCTCCAGGCCAGTGATGGTGCACCCGGCAGTGGTCGAGCTTTCGCAGGTCTTGCCGCTGGGGGAGGCGGTCGCGACGTAGCCGGAGACGGGGGCGCCACCGTCCTTGGCTGGGGCGTCCCAGGCGACGACGAGCTGGCTGTCACCCGGCGCCGCGGTCACGTTCAGGGGTGCGCCGGGTGCGACGGCCGCGATGGAGATGGGGTCGGTGACGACCGCCGCAGAAGGCCCTGCGGCGTTGCGGGCGGCGATCTCGTAGACGAACGAGGTCGATGCTGGCGGGTTCTCGTGCGGGACGGTGAAGGAACGTTCGTCTGCGGTCGCTTCGAAGGAGCGGCCGGTGCCGCGCTCGGTGATCGAGTAGCCGGTAATGACGTTCCCGCCGTCGTCAGTGGGTGCTTCCCAGGCGACGGTCACGTTCCGCTCGGCGGTGGCTTCGGCCCTGGGGGAGGTCGGCGCGGCCGGGTTGCCGACGACGAGCAGTCCGGTGCGGTTGTCGAAGAAGGTGCTGTTGCCGGCGTTGTCGTCGATGGGGTAGACGGTCAGCGTTGCGGGGCCGGCGGCGATGCCTGAGGGGGCAGAAACGGTGTAGCGATAGATGCCGTCGTACTTGTCGCCTGAGATGCGTGCGCCCGACCGGGTGAAGCCGAAGCTCTTGCCGCTTGCGTCCTTTAACAGGATGGCCGGGTTGGCATCGAGTGCGCCGGACGGTGTCCGCAGGCCGCTGATGTCGTCGGTGATGTGGAGATCGACACGGACGGTTCCGCCGAGGCTCGAGATGCGGTTCGGTGTGACAGCCGCGGACACGAGGACGGGGTCCTTCGTATCGTTCTGCGGCGTGACCGAGTTGCTCGGCGCGGAAGCAGCTGAGGTCCCAGCAGGTCCGCTAGCGACGACGGTGAACGTGTAGGCCTGACCGTTGCTCAGGCCGGTGACCGTGCATGCGGTGGAGGCCGCTGTGCAGGTGCGTCCTCCGGGGTTGGCGGTGGCCGTGTAGCTGGTGGCGTTTGGTGCGTCGGTCCACTTGACGGTCGCTTCGTTGACGCCAGGGCGAGCGGTGACGCCGGAGGGACTGGGCTGCTCCTCGTCTGCGGACGCCACCTGCGGCGCGCCGAAACCGATGATGAGCGCCAGAGCGAACGAGCAGGTCCTGCGCATACGCATGAGATCTCCAACCGAGAAGCGTCGACACCGAATTCCGAAGGTCGGAGGGTCGCCTCACCCTACGGTCGACGTGCCCTGTTTTCGGAACGTATGTCCAAAGTTGGTCATGAGGAGTCATGTCCGCCAGGCCCTCTTGAACTATGCGGGCTGTTCTACGAGCCACGTTCGCGCCTCAGGTGGCGTTGTCGACGGCGCAGGGTCGTGGCACGCCCCGAAATCGCGAGCCGATTCTGGCAATTTGACCCAAGGTGACCTGGTCGGCGTGGCACGATGCCGCGATGAGTGAACAGGTGCCCGTCGCGGGCTGGTATCCGGTCGATGACCTGACCGAGCGGTACTGGAACGGGGAATCGTGGAGTGAAGAGACCCGCCCCCGCGCCGCCGGACCATCGACGCCGACGTCGGCGACTGCAGGATTGCAGCAGTCGACGTCATCTGGGAGCCCGGCCTTGCTGAAGGCCGTTGTGCTCGCCGGCGCCGTCATCGGCTTGGTCATGTCGATGCAGTCAGCTTCGCTCCTGACTGGGACAGGCATGTTGTGGACCGGTGCTGCCATCGCCGTCGGCGCCACCATTGTGGCGTTCGCGATGAAGGCCGACAGGTGGGTCAAGGTCGTCGCTGCATTGGCGATGGTCGTCGCGGTCGCGAACGTCATGGTCGTGGAGTCCCAGCTCGAGGACATGCGTCAGGACCTCAGTGACCTGACGGATTTCTGAAGTCGAGCGATGATGCCAAGGAATCGACCGTTGCGACGCGCGGCGTCGTTGATGTGCGTGGCAGCGCTCGTCGCTGCCGCGGGAGGCTGCGCAGCTGAGGTCGACGGAAACGTCCCGCCACGGATGGAGGACCCGTCCTACTATGACGAGGTCGAGCCGGTCGATGAACCCGAGATGCAGGCCCCCGAGCCGGATCCGATGGACGATCTAACGCCCTGGTACTGCGGCTACCACCCGAGCTACGACGACAACTGGCACAACGATGTCACCTGCACGAATGGCGTCCAGACCGACGTACCGAATCTTCTACCGAACGACTCCTACATCACCCCGGCGGAGATGGAAGCTGCGGCGAAGATCTACGAAGACCAGCTGAACGGGTACTGACCCCCTTCGGGTGTCTCTTGGTCAATTCGGCTTGAACAACCCTGCCACTGGGCAGAATGGGTTCTTCGTCCCAATCGTGGAGGTAGCCATATGGACCGTCAGGTCTCACTCAAGAAGGTCCTTGCTGTCATCGGCACCCTCGTCGTGCTCGGCGGAACGTTCTATGCCGGTATGGCATACCAGAGCCACCGCATCGCCTCGAGTTTCGAAGAGGCGTTTTCAGACTTCGGGGATGAGACCGACAGCGCGACCGACGCGGACGAGGCCGACGTGGAGGAGCCTGACGTCGAACCGGTCGAGGTCGCCCAGGGTGACACCGTCACGTCAGTCCTGGCAGACGACAGCGGTGCCACCATGGAGATCACCTTTGAGAAGATCCGCGTCACCGACGGTGCGAACGCCTCAGAAGAGGAGGACCTCGTCCGCAACCTCGAATGGACAGTCAAGGTCAAGAACATCGGCGACGTCGACTTCGATGCCGACTTGTCAGGCCACTTCGAGAGCGCCGCAGGTCAGGTGTACGACTTCGCAGGCGTCATGTGTGAAACCGACGACCTCGGCTACGAGACCCTCGAGACCGGCAAGTTTATTCAGGGATGCTCGTCATCGGACATCCCAGCGACGGCCGGACAGTTCATCTTCGACGCCTTCGAAGAGCCGCTCTTCATCAAGGTCGACGCAGCCTAGATCCGCGAAGCAAAAAGTCCTTCTTCGAGTCGGCGGCAAGGATACGTCGAGCAATCAGTGTGCGGCCTTGGTCGGGTTTGTTGTGGTGGCGAACTCGACGACAATGCCGCACCTCGATCGGGGTTCAACTCCCTGCGCCAGAGCTCATGTTCTTCTAGGGAGGGGATTCTTGCCGGTCGCGAGGAAGTACGGCCGTGGCGAGCAGTCAATCTCTGATAGAGCGTTCGATCGCAGCGTCTCCGGGGTTAGCATCCAGAACATGACCAAAACGCCCAAGTTGCGTGCTGCGCAGTGGATCCTCTTGTTCGCCTCGCTTCAGTTCGTGGCCGCGTGCAGTTCAGGAGACTCAATGGAGGACGAAGAAGCGCCATCACCACCGTCCGCTGAAGCCGACGTAACGAGTGGTGAACCTTCAGTCGGAGATCGTGCCTTGAAGATCGGTCAGGCGCGTCAGGGCGCCAACGTGAAGACCACCGTGGTCAAGGTGGAAGACGATTTCACGGAGGGCGCCGAGCAGCAGTCCTCGATTCTGGACGAAGAGAACGGTGACAAGTGGTTCGCAGTTTTCGTCCGCTACTGCGTCACGAAAGAGGACCCTTCGGCGGAGGGGGTTTCGATCCTTCCGCAGAACATCACCGTGGGCACTGCCTCCGGCGCCACCTACTCGACTCCATCGTCCTACGACAACAACTTTCCTTCCCCGCGATTGCCCGACACCACGCTCAGAAGCGGTTGCAAGGAGGATTGGGTCAACTTCGCGCTCAAAGATGAGGTGACGATCGACAGAGTTTTCGCTACAGACTTCCTCAACTCAGACGAGCCTTTCGCAGAGTGGCGTGTTTCGTGAACCTCATCGCCTCGGGCGGGCGTGAGCTCGGAGAGGAGCTGGGATCGTGCGCAAGCCTCTAGATCGGCATGTTTCGCGTCGTCGTAGTGGAGGTTGTCTGGCCGGCGCCAGGGTCTCAGAGGCTGCGCCGGCAACGTCGGCGATGCGCTGAGAGATTGACTTCCCAGAGCGAACCTCGCTAAGAGCAGGTGACGTGGCGAACGATGGGTCCCGCTGCTTCTTCGCTCGTTGGGCTCCGGAGACTGGTGCGGCCGGGACGGTACATGTCTCAATCGGGCGGGCACGCCCAGCACTAGTGTGAAGCGTGTGAAGAAGTTTCTGCTGGTGATTCTGGGCGTACCGCTTGCTGTCGCGGTGATCGCTACCGCGCTGGGATACGAAGCCCCCGACGAACAAGCGGAGCCCCAGGCGACGATGGAAGCCGATGCGCCCACCGCGGATTCAAAGGTCGAAGTCCCTCTGAAGGTCTTAGGACCCGACAAAACCTACGTGGCCGAAGATTCGGCCACGGTGCGCAACGTTGACTCGGGCCTCGGTAACCGGGGAGTTGTCACTGTCTCGGCAAAGGAATCCGGAGTCAACACGTGTGCACCGAACGAGGACACGCAGAGCCCCGAGAAATGGTGCCGCGGCGGACTGAACGTTCACGCTTTCGCGGTCAACGTGAAGTTCAAGGACGGGAAGTCGGAAGAGTGCTACGAGGACAGGGACTCATTCTGGGGATACGAAGGAGAGTACGAAGACATCAGCATGCCCTGTCTCTTTGAGCTCGACATCGAGGACATTGCCTTTGTCGAGTTGCTTGGCAGCACTCCCTGACGCAATCGGATCGAAACCTCTCTGGTCTGCGGCGGTCAGGGGGGCTCCGGGGTCGGAGGTTCTCTGGATCTACCAATCGGGGCCCGTTGCCCTTGCAATGTGCGCTTGACGAACTGCTCTTCCTGGTTGGCGGATCGCGACGCGGCCCGTTGAGTGTCTTCTCGCCGATCAAGCTTCCTTCAACCCGTACTCCTCCCAACGCTCCCTCAGCCACTTGACTTGCCGGCGAGAAAGCTCGATCTGGAGGTCGGCCCCAGACAACGCCGCGAGCGCGGGGAAGGGCTTGAGTTCGTCGGCGACCACGATGGTTCGATTAGCCGGATCGATCGCAATCAGCCCACGGTCGAAGAGAGCATGAAGGTCTCGGCGTAGCAAGAGGCCGCCGTCGTCTTCATGCTTCCCGATGCGTGCGTACGAGTACAGGTGCGCGGCCTCCAGAGCGGGTTCGGGAGCTGGGCCGGACAAGGCGCAAACCGCTCCGTACCGCTTCAGCAGCAGCCGACGGAAGGCGCTCTGACCGATCCGCACTTTCGTGATCCGCTGAGTGAATCCCCCGTTGAGGCGACGATGCGCGCGGCCCGTCGGACCGGGTGCCTCAGAGTTGAGTTCCGGGACAGCGATTCGGGCGGCCGCCAGGTTCATCTCGCGAATTACATGCTGGGATCCTTGATGGATCGAAAGCTTGCGCACCTCTTGCGCTGCCAGGCGCCCCTCGAGGTCGACCCAGCCAAGTTCGTGCCGAGTCGAAAAGGTGGTCACTTCCTCCCAGTGCTCGTCCGCCTCGTCGAACTCGAGACCGCAGTCCTGACAGCGATACAACGGCGTCTTGACGGTCCGCGCTTTAATCCGAGCCTGCGAGCAGTTGGGACAGCGACGAATGCGTTTGGGGGCTGCGCCAACCTCGATGTCCTCGATGACAGAAGCGCCGAGCGAGCCGGTGTTGTCCCACACGATGATGAGGTCACCAACCTCGGGTGCCTGCGAGTTTGGAACCTTGGAGTCCCACCGGTAGGACGCTGTGATGTCGTCTGCGTAGCCGTCGTTCCCGGCGAAGGCTCGGCTGTCGCCTGCGGCTAGCAGCAGCCAGCCCCTGGGCTTTCGGACAGCCGCATCCTTCCCAAGTTCCTTCAGATGATGAAGCCACCGACCTTCCACTACTTCGGCTTCCAGTTCGCCGATGAGGGTTCCGCTTCCTTGGGGCGTCCAGTGCGTCTTTGGCGCGACGGTTTGCAACTCTTCTAGCGCCAAGACCTCGGACTCATCGAGGATGTGGTCCCAGGCGACCCGGACGTAGTTCGCCGTACCGCTCCGCGATGGATCCCAGTGAACATGCTGCTCTACCTCCGACGTCGCATGCCCGCTGGCGAGAAGGCCGCGCGCACCAGCACCTTGCTGCAAGAGAAAGATCCGATCGTTTCTCGCGACACCCGAGGCCCGCGACCCCGTGGACCAGAGGCTCTCAACCGCGCCCGACTCTTTAACGGGTGCGCTGTGGTCGATCGACGGTGACTTGGCCGGATTGAACGTCAGCAGGAATGTCTTCATCAAGCAGCCGCCGTACGTCTCATTCAGACAAGGTACGCGCGACGGAAGACCTCGTCTGCAACATCGAGCGGACGGCGAAGGTCAAGAACGTCGTTCATGGACGGCGAGACCGATGAGTGCTACGAAGCCAAGGATTCATCTGGGCGCTATGGATGCGAGTGCAAAGACGGCAGCAGGTCGCCTGTTTCAGCTCAACCTTGAGATCGATGTCTGCGTTGAGTTGCTCGGCAGCACGCCGTGACATGTTGGAGGAGCGAAATTCCCTGGCTCCGCTCTGAGTTGAGTCGACCCTCGACCGGTCACCTGTCGATGCAGCAGTCCTATCACTAGGAGCGGACGCGGTCACCGATACTGATTGCGTCCCAGTCGTGTAAGCGAAGCCGCATCGCGAGCGGCAGCTCGCGGCTACGGTTGTCCAACACACCAATAGGGGAGCGTCGCCTCGTGGGGAACCCGCACAAGTTGAGTACCAGTGACCTGCCGGGTCGCGTCGTCGGACGGTGCGTTGCTCCGGGTTGTTCATGGAAGTCAGGGGCTGACACGTCGTCTTCCCCGCCGGAAGCAACTCGGAAGGTCTACAGCGAGTTCAACAAGCATCTCGCCGGTGTCTCGGCCAAGGCATCGATGAAGCCTTCAGCAAGTTCGCGAAGTGAAGCCTCCAAGGCGCCTGAGGGCGCCGAGCGCAGCGCTTCGGCGGACACCCCGAGCGCCGCCGTGGTTGCGATGGTGCTTGCAGTGGTCGCTCTCGCGATAGGCGGGACCGTTTGGGCGGTAGTCGTGGGCCAGGAGGATCAGTCCAGCGGCGATGACTACACGGCTGATGTGCAGACGGAAAGTGCAGACGGGGGCCTCGACGATGAGGGAACCGATATCTCTGACTACCCAAGTTCGGGGACGGCCGAGAATGACGAGGGGCCGGGCTCCCTCAAGTATTCTTCCGATAGTGAACTGCAATTCGCCGCGGAGGACCATACCTGCGCAGAGCTGAAGATCTGGTATGACGTAAACCCTGGTGACAGCAATCTGAACATCGCTCGGCAGTTTTTCATCATGTGCGACGGAGAGATCCCGCCGCCAGTGGCCAGCGGGGAGATCTCAGACGCGGATGAGTTCTTCGGCTACTAACTTGCCCTCCGTGTAGAGGCGAGATCTTGGACAATGGGACGGGCGGCTCCGACCTCCCATCTACCGACTACGCACCTTCGTAACTATTCGAGACGCCCGTGCGACCGGGCGCGCTGGATCGTGAGGTATCCAATATCGAGCGGCTAGTCTCAGGTCCGCCAGATGGAGGTGAAGGTCCCACGAACCCGCCTGAGACCGTGGAACTGACGACCGGCGAGGTTGATTACGCGGCCGGCGCTGTCTCTACCGATCCGTTCGTGATTTTCAGTCTCGTCGCATCGAGACTTCGGCGAAGTTGCCCTGACGCAACTCGGTTCCAAAGTCAGGAGGTTACGAGTCTCGTCTGGACCGTGCGCCTCATTCAGAGAGACATGGCGCATCATGGAAGCAATTCTCGCCCGGAAAGCCGATCAAGCCTCGGCAGCGGGCAAGACCAGCAGGGTGCCGTCCTTGCGTCGCTCGATGTCGATGATCACGGCCGACTCTGAGGTCTCAGATCGCCCTGGGTCGAGCGCGCGGAGGCGGTACGACGTCTCCAAGAGGTCGTCGACCTGCTTCCGCGTCATCACCTTGTCGATCAGTCGCTTGGGCGAGCGGACCTCGAGTGAAGCGAGTCTACGAAGAACCTCTTCGACTCGGGACTGAAGTCGGTCGACCCTCCGCTGATCTTCTTGCAGGCTGAGCAAGAACCCTTCGAACGGATTGCCGGGGTCGCCCTGCCCGGCCTCGACGCCCTGCAGCACGACGACTCGGCGCTTGAGTGCGATCGCGAGGGCTGCCAGCTCAACGTGGGCGCGAAACTCCCCGCCGTTCGAGGTCACGCCTGGGAATGCCTTCTCGAGGTCAGCCACCTCGACTCTGGCCTTCATGCCATCCAAGGCGGCCTCCCACTTCTTGACGCGTCGCTCAGCCGTCTGTGTCGCGGTGCTGATCGCATGCACCGCAGAGTCGAGCCCCAGTGACGCGCCTACTCGACCGCGGTCCAGGAGCAACGCAGTCGCCTTTTCGATGGCGTCTTGGCAGCCTTCGAGTTCGCTGCGTTCGTCGTCGAGTCGGTCGCTGTGGAGCTTCTCGAGCAAGTCGGTGATGTTGTCGATGGCTTGTTGGCGCTGCCGGTCGGCGTAGGCACTGGCGCTCACGGCCACGGCCATCAAGATGAGCGGAGCTGCTACGGCGACTGCAGTTCCTGCCGCTGCGGTTCCGGCCGCAGCGCCCGCAGCGCCGGCGGATGCGGGTGGAACCGGAACGAAGGTGGCCTTCGCCTTGACAACCCGCTTCCCGACGCTTGTGACGATATCGCCGTGGATACCGCCCTCTACTGCCTTGGATGACATCGGCTTCGCCAACCCACGGCCGACCTGCGACGCTACCTTCGCGGGGACGTGCATCCGGTAGAGAACTTCATCGGACTTCGCCACGTCAGCCACGGCGGCCACGTTCGGCGTCCTGGAGATGAGCTGCGTGAGTTCTCGCGCAAGCGGGCTTGCGGCATCGAGAGGAAGGCCCTGGGAAACATGGCGGCCCTGCTCGAGTTCATGGGCCTCGAGGGTCACGAGAGGAGCCGACGCGAAAGCGGAGAGTGCCGTTCGGAGTTCGGACAGGCGCGCAGGCGTCAGTCCGTCCGTCTCAGGGAGTGCGGGCAAAGACTCTGACGGTCCAGTCGAGAGGGTCCAGACTGGCACCGCAGTGCTTTCCTCACTCATAACTCTCCTTGCGTTTGGCGCGGGCCAAGCCTGAACCGGGCTCTTCTGATGATGACCTTGTCACGACGCTGGGGCAGACGACTTCACGTGGAGCCGCTCCCGCTCTAGCGCGACGATCTCGCGAGCGATATCTGCATCCGAGATGTCGAACGCTTCCGGCGCACTTTCCGCGGTCGCCGACGTGCGAGCGAACTCGTCGAACAGCTCCCTCTTGACCTTCAAGATCTCAGTGACGCGCACGTCGACGCCCTCTTCGGAAAGCAGCCGATGAACTTGGACGGCGTCCAGCTGCCCCATGCGGCGGGCACGCGCGATGGCTTGCCATTCCGTGGTCGGCTTTAGCTGTGGTTCGCAGATCACGACCACTGATGCGGCCTGGATGTTCAGTCCGACCCCTCCGGCCACGATCTGCGCGACGAGGACAGCGCCTCCGGGCGAGGATGAGAAGTCATCGACCATCTGCTGTCGCTTGGCGGCGTGAACCGAGCCAGTCAACGGACCGAACACATGTCCGGGCAGCATCGCGGCGACGTCGTCCAGAACGTGCCGGAAGTGGGAGAAGACCAGGACCCGCTTGTCATTTGCTTTCGCCTCCATTACGAGATCGGCGAGTCGCTGCATCTTGCTCGAATTTGGGCCCGCCTTGAACGCAGCCTGACGCATCGCCATGAAGTTTCCATCGATGACTGCATGGGCGTAGTGGAGTTCGTCATCACGAGACAACGGCATCCATTCGTCGACTTCCACCAGCTCGGGGAGCTCCGACAGCACTTCGCTCTGGTTTCTCCGCAGGTAGGCGGGGGCCACCTGCTTGCGGAACTGTCGGGGAGAAAACTCCGTAGCCGTCACAGTGAGATCTGGACGCAGGTACCCGACGAGGTTACGGAACTCTTCGATGCGATTTTCGAGCGGAGTGCCGGTGAGAAGGATGGTGCGTGGCGACCGCTTGATCAGCCGAACGGATCGTTCACTTCGGAGGGCGTGGGGGTTCTTGATGTAGTGCGCTTCATCGAAGATGAGACAGGAGGGTCGAGTGGATGAAGGGATCTTGTCTTCGAGCCAGGCGAGGCTGTCGTAGGTCGTCACGGCGACGCCCCCGTTACGGGCCCACGAGGTGAGTGCTTGATCTCGCCCTTGACCATGAAGGCGATAGGGCCGCAGGTCTGACTTCTCCCGAACTTCTCGCACCCAGTTCGTGACTACGGCTGCCGGACAGACCACAAGGAAGTGATGCGATCCGCGTGACTGCAGGTGAGCGAGGACCGCTAGCGACTCGACCGTCTTGCCCAGTCCCATCTCATCGCCGATGACCACCTTGCGCTGCACCAGGGCGAACCGTGCTCCGAAGGATTGGTAGCCACGCAAGGATGCCTTGAGATGCTCGGTGTTCAGCGTGAGTGCGCGTATGGCCTCGAGAATCTCCGCCGGCAGGTCGCCAGTCTGTGCGGCCTCATCTTCGACCAGAAGTCCGAGCTCCGAGAGCATCGCAAAGTAGTCGGCGGGCCGAGCGAGAAAGTCCGGCCACGGATCCGTCGCCTTCGCCGTTCGCCGGGGGCGCAGCGCGGCGGCGCTGCCCACGACCACCGAGCAAGCTTCGCGGAAATCCGAAGCTCCCTGAGCCTCGGGGATCAGTAGGAGGTGGGTTGTCTTACTGTCGAGAGAACTGAGCACTGGCCTCAGAATCTGTGCCGCAGCAAGCACGCTGGTTGCATCGCGGACCTCTCGGGCGGCGTCCCACGCCGCCAAGGTCCGGAGTAACTCTGTGGTGTCCTTCGACCGCGCCTTGACGTCGATGCGAACGGGCATCTCGTCGATTGTGGTCTGCCAGATGGTCAGAGCGGCCGCGAGCATCCGCGTGCCAGTTGTCTCGCCCACGCCGGGCAGCAGGGTGATCTGCCCGCCCAGGTCGAGGACTTGCTCAACTGTGGTGATGCCCGCTGCGATGAGCGACGCAAGCCTGATCTGCCCACTCGTTGCTTCCTTGAGGCGCTCAGTCGGCATCTCCCGAACGATCTTGCGAGCTTCGGCCTGCCTGATCGTGTCCCCGGCCTGCACAACGGCCGCCTTGAACTCCTGCTCCTGGTCGATGGCTCGGTAGATCTCGACCAACGCGGAGGACGCGAGTTCGAACTCGTTGCGAGGGATGAGGACGGCACCAGGCCCGATCGCCTGAGCGAAGCCCACAGCAGGGTCGAGTAGGGAGTGCGCGGCGTACTCGGGCATCGTTTCGATGTCCCGCGCTTCAACTCGGCTCAGTTCGTCCCGACCGCCCACCGCCAGGAGACGATCTCGGATCCCCTGAAGCAGGTCGGCTCCTCGTGCCGCGGCCTCCTTCTGCTCTTTGCGGGCGAAGAGGCGCCGACCGCCGTAGATCGACTTCGCATCGTCCAGTGCGCCTTGGATGCGTCGTCCTTCAAGCTCGTCGAGGAGCTTGCTCACCTCCTCGGAAAGGCGCGGGAAAGCCATCGCGCGTGCCATCAGTGTGATTGCCCGTGCGTCGTTGGATGACAACGGAAGCCATCGCCAGGCGGGCGACCCACCGGGCCTCTGACTGGCTGCCTGGATCCGGTGTTCCAGGCTCGCTCTCGCGCTCTTCGAAGCATCGAAGACGGATCGGCGCTTGTCCCTCATCTTTCGATGACGCGTCGTCCACTCGTCGATCTCATCCGCGACAGCCTTGAGTTGGCGCCGTCCCTCTTTATCCATGGTTCCCTGTCTAGTCGACCCTCATCGCTGCGAAGATAACCACAGGGGGAGACGAACTTGGTCGAATGGTCAAACTGTCCGCACCTCTCAGTAACGTCACCGCACCGACGAGAGGAAGGCCGCCAGTGCAGCTAGAAGAGCTCAAGGCTGGGCTTCGTGTCGAGGGGCTTATCCCGGCCGAAGTGATCACCGTGCTCGCAGCGCAGTGGCACGGAGCGGACGCCGTAGAACTGACCTACAAGGATGCTGGCGGCGGTCTCGGGCAGCAGGTCATCTTTCGCAAGGATGAGGGACAACTGTCTGTTGCCCAGTCCGGTAGCCGCGCTTTCGACGCCAACGCCAACGACTTCAAGCTGGTGGCTGAGGCGCAGCGCATCTCCCTGGCGGGCCTCTTCGACCCGATGCTCGCCGTGGCCACCAGCGACGTGCAGCCGCTGCCGCACCAGATCCGAGCGGTGTACGGAGAGCTCCTGCCGCGAACACCTTTGAGGTTTCTTCTCGCCGACGATCCGGGTGCGGGCAAGACCATCATGGCCGGGCTCTACATCAAGGAGCTCCTGCTTCGTGATGACGTCAAGCAGTGCTTGATCATCGCGCCTGGAGGGCTCGTCGAGCAGTGGCAGGACGAACTCTTCTTCAAGTTCGGCCTGCGATTCGACCTGCTGACCAATCAGCTGATCGACGCCCAAGCCAACTTCAACGTCTTCGAGACCAACCCCCTGCTCATCGCACGGATGGACCAGCTGTCACGCAATGAACAGCTCCAAGATCAGCTCAAGGACACCGAGTGGGACCTCATCATCGTCGACGAAGCCCACCGGATGGGCGCCCACTACTTCGGTGGCGAACTGCGCAAGACCAAACGCTTCCTGCTCGGGGAGATGCTTGGGCAGATCACACGGCATCTGCTCCTCATGACCGCCACACCCCACTCCGGCAAAGAAGAAGACTTCCAACTCTTCATGACCCTGCTGGATCGCGACCGCTTCGAGGGCAAGCAGAAGAAGAGCACGGACGTCAGCGGAGTCATGCGCCGCATGGTCAAAGAGGATCTGCTGACGTTCGAAGGCAAGAAGCTCTTCCCCGAGCGCATCGCTGAAACAGTCCCGTACGAGCTGACTGCTCTCGAATACGAACTGTATGAAGACGTCACCCACTACGTCCGCGAAGGGATGAATCGCGCCGAGCGCATCGGCGGTAAGCGCAAGAACACGGTCGGCTTCGCTCTGACCGTGCTTCAGAGGCGTCTCGCGTCCAGCCCCGAGGCGATCTACAAGAGCCTCGTGCGACGCTCTGAGCGTCTCGAGCGCAAGAAGACCGAGATCGAGAACGGCACGTACCGCGAGCCGGATGCGTCGATCGATCTGGAGGAGATTGACGATGACGAGTTCAACGCCGAAGAGATCGAGACAGCGGAGGAAGAGCTGCTTGACTCGGCGACCGCAGCCCAGACCATCGAAGAACTCAATGCCGAACTGCTTGAGCTAGCGGACCTCACGAAGACCGCACGCCGCGTCCGCGACGCGGGAACGGACCGGAAGTGGACCGAACTGTCCACCATTCTTCAAGACCACGCACTTGTGACCGACTCCAATGGGTGGCCGCGCAAGTTCATCATCTTCACCGAGCACCGCGACACCCTTGACTACCTCCAGGCGAAGATCGGCTCCCTCATCGGGCGGCCCAACGCGGTCCGCGCGATCCACGGTGGCGTTCGACGCGCCGAACGTCGCCAGATCACCGAGGAGTTCACGAAGAACAAGGACTGCCAGATCCTGCTGGCCACGGACGCGGCCGGGGAGGGCCTCAACCTTCAGGCGGCCCACCTGATGGTCAACTACGACCTCCCCTGGAATCCCAACCGCATCGAGCAGCGATTCGGGCGCGTACACCGCATCGGCCAAGAGGAGGTCTGCCGGCTCTGGAACCTCGTTGCAGCCAACACCCGTGAAGGTGAGGTGTTCACTCGGCTGCTGGAGAAGCTCGAGCAGATGCGCCAGACCTACGGTGGCAAGGTCTTCGATGTCCTGGGCGAGGCCTTCAACGAGCGACCGCTGCGAGATCTCCTGCTTGACGCCATCCAGTACGGCGAGCGCGAAGACGTTCGCGCTGAGATGCACAAGGTCATCGACTCCTCCGTCGGCGACGGGCTGAAGGATCTTCTTGAAGAACGGGCGCTAGCCTCCGAGCACCTCGCTGACGCTGATCTTCACGCTCTCCGCGCAGCCATGGACGACGCGCGAGCGCGACGCCTCCAGCCGCACTACATCGAGTTGGCGTTCAAGGCAGCGTTCACCAAACTCGGCGGGCGCATCGTCAAGCGGGAGCATGGTCGATACGAAATCGCCAACGTGCCGCAGCACATCCGTTCCGCCGGCACTGGGCCGATCGCCACCAGGTATGACCGGGTCACCTTCGATCTCGCTCATGTTCAGCCGCCCGATCTGCTCCGCGCCGATCTCCTCGCGCCAGGACATCCGCTTCACGACGCCGTCATGAGTGAAGCCATTCGGAACTACGGGGGAGTGCTCAACCAGGGCACGGTTCTCGTCTCCGCAACGCTGGAAGAGCCCCAGCTTCTGGTTGGAGTCGTGGAAGAGGTGGCCGACGCCACCGGCGACACCGTGGCCAAGCGATTCGGGTACGCCTATGTCGACAGCTTCGGCACTGTCAGTCCCGCCGGGCCCGCGCCATACCTCGACTGTGTAGCGGCGCCAGCAGGTCCAGTCACCGATTCCGCGAGCGGCCTCACTTGGCTTGGCGATGCAGAGGACAAGGCGACCAGTTGGATCATCGCGAACCAACTGCCCGACTACCTCGCCGAGGTGCAGCCGCGCCGGCTGGAGGAACTGACCAAGGCGCGAGACCTCGTCACGAAGCGTCTCACTGCTGAAAGTGAGCGCCTTCTGCTCGATGCCGCCGTGGCCGCCGAGAAGGAGAGGAAGGGCGACAAACCGAAGCTCTCGTCAGAAGGCTTGAACCGCAAGGCCGTCGAACTCGACGTTCGCCTCCGCAAGCGGCTTGAGTTACTCGATCAGCAGCAGCTCATGTCGACAAAGCCGCCGCACATCGTGACCGCCGCGCTGGTCCTGCCCATCAAGATGGTCGAAGGTGAGATCCCAGACGGTGCCCCGATCCACGCGAAGGAAACCAAGGCGGTCGAACGCCGCGGTGTCGATCTTGTGCTCGCCCGCGAGCGGGAACTTGGCCGCAAGCCCGTCGAGCAGGCCTTCAACAATAAGGGCTTCGACATCCTGTCGACCGACGCCAACGGCGACACCTACCGGATCGAGGTCAAGGCCCGGATCGAGGGCTCGAAGGACTTCTTCGTCACCCACAATGAGGTCATGACAGGCAAGAACGCTGTTCCGCGCTACCGGCTCGCGCTCGTCCGAGTGGACCAGCGCGGCCCGCAGTACGATGAGGTCCGCTACCTCGACGACCCCTTCGCTAAGACCGACCTCGGGGACTTTGAGGCCACAGGCGTTCGAGGGGACTGGAACAAGACGTGGAGGAAAGCTATCGCGCCGTTCTAATTGTCAAGCGAATATCTTCGATTTCGATCAAACTTAGTATAGTCCGCGTGCTGCCGCGAACAAGTTGCCAAGTCGCGTCGTGTGAACTTCGGTGATGTTCATGACGAGTATGACGTTCGCTGGGAAGGTGAATCTTTTGAGAAAGCGCAAACTTATTGAAGTAGCGCTGCCCCTTGAGGCAATTAATCAAGAATCTGCTCACGAGAAGTCGGTGCCCCGGAAAGGGCATCCAGCAACACTCCACCTTTGGTGGGCGCGACGCCCCTTGGCTGCGGCGCGGGCCGTTTTGTTCGCTCAGCTGGTGGATGATCCAAGTTCTAGGCCCGACGAGTTCCCAACTGAAGCGGATCAGCGGGTCGAGCGCGAACGACTGCATTCACTGATGGTCGAGATCTCCCGATGGGAGAACTCGCAGGATACGGAGCTGTTTTCTCGAGCTCACCTGGAAATTCTTCGATCCTGCGGCGGCAATCCACCATCAATTCTTGATCCATTCGCCGGCGGCGGCACGATTCCGGTCGAAGCTCAGCGGCTGGGATTGGAAGCTGTCGCATCCGACCTCAATCCGGTTGCCACGCTTATCAACAAGGCGCTAGTGGAGTTGCCGCACGCGTGGCGAGGGCGTCGTCCCGTCTTCCCGGGCATGGCTGATTCCCAGATACGAAACTGGACGGGAAACGAAGGTCTTGCCGCCGACGTCAGGTCGTACGGACTATGGATGCGCGATCAAGCCGAGCTGCGCCTTGGGGGTTCCTATCCAAGCGCTGATGGGCTCACCGTTGTCGCCTGGATCTGGACCAGGACCGTTGAATGTCCAAATCCTGCGTGCCGAATCGAGATGCCGCTCATACGTTCTCGTTGGCTCAGCAAAAAGAAGGGGCGAGAGACATATGTGACGTATTCCGTCGTTCCGGACCCACAGCACAAGAGCGGAGCTCGCGTCGTTTTCGATATTGGCAGAGGGGTGGAAGGAGCGCCTACTGCCGAGGATGATGGAACTGTTGGGCGAAAAGGAGCGTCATGTCTCGCCTGCGGCTCCCCGGCCAGCCTGAATTACATTCGCTCCGAGGGTCAGGCGAAGCGAATGAGGGCGCAGCTGATGGCCGTGGTTGCCGAAGGTAAGCGGCAGAGGGTTTTTCTTGCTCCATCATCCGCGCACGAAAAGGCCGCCGATCTGGAGGTCTCAGGCTCTGTTCCTTCTGCCGAGATTTCGAAGGACGGTCCGGGAGCGAAGAACGTGCCCCTGTATGGCCTCACGCAGTTCTCCGATCTTTTCACTAAGCGTCAGTTGGCTGCGCTCACGGTGTTTAGCGATCTGGTGAGCGAAGCGAGGGACAAGGTGATAGCCGATGGTGGAGAGCGTGATTACGCCGATATCGTGGCTACATATCTCGCATTCCTGGGTTCGAAGTTGGCGGACTGGCTATCGTCGCTCTGTAGTTGGATCCCTCAGATCGAAGGTGTTCGAGACACATTTGCGAGACAAGCGCTGCCCATGGTCTGGGACTTCGTCGAGATCAATCCGCTTTCAAATTCAGTGGGAAATGTCACGGGGCACTTCGAATGGATCGTAGCCTCAATCGAAGCGTTGCCGTCGGTTGGACCGGTCGGTGTCGTGACGCAGGCCAACGCAGCCACTCGGACGTACACGAACTCGGTGGTATCGACGGACCCGCCGTACTACGACAATATCGGGTATTCCGATCTTTCTGACTTTCTCTACATCTGGCTTCGTAGATCATTGCGGGAGATTCATCCGGAACTTCTCTCAACAGTCTTGGTCCCGAAGGCGGACGAGCTCGTTGCAAACGCTCAGCGACATGGTGGGCGCAAAGGAGCTCAACAGTTCTTCGAGGATGGATTTAGGCATGTTTTCGCGCACGCCCGGGAGGCTGCGCGGGACGATTTTCCGATAACTGTCTACTACGCGTTCAAGCAGAGTGAAGTGGACAGTTCTGGGAATGCGTCTACCGGGTGGGAGACCCTGCTGGAGGGGATGGTTCGAAGCGGCTGGGAGATTACCTCGACGTGGCCTCTGAGGAGCGAGCGAGGAGGTCGAATGATCAGCATTGGAGCTAACGCGCTTGCCTCTTCGATTGTTCTGTCTCTCCGTCCGAGACCGGCGGAATCGCCCATTGTCGATCGCCGGGGCTTTATCGCCGCACTCGAAGCAGAGTTGCCGGGCGCACTTCGGAAACTTCAGCAGGGTCAAATTGCTCCCGTGGACCTTCCGCAGGCTGCGATTGGACCGGGTATGGCAGTTTTCAGTAGGTATTCCGCAGTCCTCGAGCCGGACGGATCCAAGATGACCGTGCGCGCTGCGTTGTCTCGCATCAACGAGATTCTTGATCACGTGCTGAACGAGCAAGAGGGCGACTTCGATCCCACGTCGCGTTTCGCGATTGCGTGGTACCGCCAGTGTGGTTACGGCAAGGGAGCCTTTGGGGATGCAGATCTGCTTGCTCGAGCTCGAAATGCAAGCGTGAATTCGCTGGACCGTGATGGAATCCTCATCAGCCGTGCGGGTGCCGTTCAGCTGCTAAGGCCTGAGGATCTCTCGTTTGAGTACGACGTTTCGAAAGACGTGCGCACGAGCAATTGGGAGGCTTTGCATCATCTCATCGGAGTGCTCGAAAGAGACGGGATCGAAGGGGCGGGCAGGTTCCTCCGCGCCGCGTTGAGCCGTTCTGACCGCGTGGTTGACGCGGATCTAGTCAAGGAACTCGCTCATCTGCTGTTCCGCATCGCGGAGAGTAAAGGGTGGACCAAGGACGCGCTCAGCTTCAATGCACTGGTCACCACCTGGCCGGACATCTCCGATGTTGCTCGGTCTCTCGAAGGACCCTTCGCCCAGCAAGGCGCGCTCGACTTCGACGAGGATGACGATCGAAATTGATCGTCTTGGACACGAATGCATTGCGGGGTGGTGGCTATGGCCCCGCCCCCTCAGCCACGTTGCTGCGCGGATTGGCCTGGGAGACGGGGCACCGGCTGTCCCTTCCGCAGGAAGTCGTGGACGAGCGCCTGGCTAGCTTTGAGCGTGAGGTCGCACCGCTAATTGGTGCGGGTGATGTCGGGCGTCTGCTCGACATCGTTCCTTCATGGCATGGCCGAGCTGCCGCGGCCCGCGACTTCGAAGACGCGCCGCTGCCGTCCGTGGCATCAGCAAAGGCGGCCCACTATCAATCCCTCACGGAGCGGCCATCGACGCGCTTCCTCATTCTCCCGACGCCGCCGAGGGCGGCCGATGAAGGTGTTTCACGCGAAAAGTCGCGGCGCCGGCCTGCTACTCAATCGGGGCACGAAGCGCGAGACGTGGTCGTCTGGCTCACGGCCTTGGAGGCTGCCAAGTCGCAGCGGCAGTCGAACGTCTACTTCGTGAGCGCCGACAAGACCTACTGTGGCGACAGGGCTGATCGGTTGCATCCCGACTTAGCCGCTGAGGCGCCAAGAAATCTGCGGTTCTTTCGGAGTGTCGATGCGCTCATCAACAGGTTAAGTTGCCCCGCCGTGCCTCGCGATGGCCTTGCAGACTCGCCAGAGGTCATCGCAGCCATTGAACAGACCGCGCTTTATGGAGACTCTGATCCAAACCACGATCTGCGCCGCGACCTTTGGGACTGGGCTCCAGACGGCGTCAGTTTCAGCCGCATCGCGAGCGCCAGGCCTGCGCTCGTCAAGGAGAGGGGCATTCGTAGCAGGCGCTGTGGCTCCACGATGTTCACGGCGATTGATGCCGTCTATCGCTTGGACCTGGAGTACAACGAAGAAGGGGCGGGTACAACGGCGGTGACGGTCCGGCTTGGAGTTTTAGTTACCGAGGACGAAGGCGACCCCCTTGGAGTTCGGGTTCTGGCGAGAGCCGGCATCAAGGCACACGGCAGCGAAGAGGACCTAGAGGCAACACATGGCACTGAGTAATCGCGACCGCATCGACCGCATGTTCCAGGTTATGGCGCCTGCACTCGACGACTTCATTTCAACTGTCGTGGGTCAGGGTGATCCCACGATTGGCGCGGTGTGGACCAAACTTGTGCAGGCGAAGGACAGTAAGAACGGTGCCCCTTCTACGAAGGTGTACGACGCCCTGGACCCGCAGGTCCAGTTCCGCATCCTCACCGAAGGGAACATCACGGGAGGATTCAGGACAGGTTGGTATCCGTTCAATCAAGCGATCGGTCGCACTGGCGAGACCTTCGCGAGTGAGCTCCGTGAGGTGCGCAACGAGTGGGCGCACAACAAGACCTTCACCGATGACGATGCGTACCGAGCGCTCGATACCGGGGAACGACTCCTGAAGCTGATTGGTGCCGCGAAGGAGGCCGATGAGGTCAGAGCCATTCGGCTCAACCTGCGACGGGTTACCGCTGACAAGGACGACAAGAAGGTCCTCAAGGCGGCCGTCGATAATCCCGAGGCCGCGGGCCTGCGTCCTTGGCGAGAGGTACTTCAGCCGCACGATGACGTCGCCACCGGCAACTTCCACGCTTCCGAATTTGCTGCCGACCTCTACAAGGTCGCCACGGGCGGCGAGGTGGACTCTGACTACGCCGACCCAGTCGAGTTCTTCCGCCGGACCTACCTCACCGAGGGTCTTCGTGATCTGATCGGGCGCGCGGTCCGACGTTTGGCAGGTGACGACAACGTCTCGCCGGTCATCAATCTCCAGACCAACTTCGGTGGCGGCAAGACCCACTCCATGCTGTCGCTATGGCACGTGGCTGCAGGGCTCCCCGTCGGAGAGTTCCCGCAGGAGACCCAAGAGCTTCTCACCGCCAACGGCTACGCGGCCAGAAAGCTCAACCGCGTCGCCATCGTGGGTAACCACTTCAGCCCCTCGGGTGTCACGAAGGACGACGGCACCCACGTCAACACCATCTGGGGCGAGCTGGCATGGCAGTTGGGAGGCCCCGAGGCCTACGCGATCGTCGCGAAAGCCGACCGTGACCGCACGCACCCGGGCGACGCGCTTCACGAACTGCTCTCGAAGTACGCGCCAGCCGTGATTCTGATCGATGAGTGGGTCGCGTACGCACGATCGCTCGTGGGTCGCGATGATCTGGCCGGCGGCACCTTCGATGACCAGTTCACCTTCGCCCAGTCTCTAACGGAGGCAGCGAAGGGCACGAAGGGGATCCTGCTCGCCATCTCCATCCCTGCGTCGGAGACCGGAGATGCCAACGACACCATCGTCGCCGGCAACGCTGAAGAGGTCGGCGGACAGAACGGACTCGAGGCACTCAAGCGACTTCAGAACGTGGTGCGGCGGGTTGCTGACCAATGGCGTCCCGCCTCGTCCGATGAGGCATACCACATCGTCAAGCAGCGGCTCTTCAAGCAGCCCGACGCTGCAGCCCTGGCTGCCATTGGCGCCACGGCCCGCGCTTACGTGGAGATGTACCGGAAGTACTCCGACGACTTCCCGCGAGAGGCTCGCGACGCAGCCTACGAAGACCGCATCAAGCGGACCTACCCGATCCATCCGGAGCTCTTCGACACGCTCTACGAGGAGTGGTCGTCGCTCGAGCGATTCCAGCGCACTCGAGGCGTCCTGCGACTCATGAGCACCGTCATTCACGCTCTGTGGACGGGGGAGGATCAGTCGCCGCTCATCATGCCGGCATCGATCCCGCTGTCGACCTCAAACGTGAACTCCGAACTGACGCAGTACCTCCAGGACTCCTGGAAGACGATCATCGACGCGGACGTCGACGGGCCGAACTCAGAGCCCGCTCGGATCGACAAGGAGAAGCCGCTCTTCGGCCAGCGGGCCCTTACGAAGCGGCTGGCGCGCACCGTCTTCTTTGGAGCTGCGCCCACGATCGCTCCAGGCTCGACCCACAAGGGCATCGGCAGCCAGCGGGTGTTCCTGGGGGCGGCTGTGCCCGGAGATGTTCCGGGCAATTTCCACTCCGCGCTCACGCAGCTCGGCGATCGAGCCACCTACTTCTACTCGGGCTCAGGGAAGTACTGGTTCGACGTCCAACCCAACATCACACGGACAGCGAAAGACCAAGCCGAGCGGCTCCACAAGGAAGATGTGTGGGCGGAGATCGTCAAGCGGCTGCAGGACCAAGGTCGCACTCGGGGTGACTTCGCGGGCGTCCATGTCTGTCCAGAGTCGAACGCGGACGTCCCGGATTCGGATGAGGCGCGCCTCGTCATCCTGCACCCGAAGGTGTCGCACAAGAGGGGCGCCGACTCAGAGGCGAAGGACTTCGCACAGAGGGCGACTGAACACCGCGGCAGTTCCAACCGTGCGCATCGCAACGCGCTCGTCTACCTGGCAGCCGACGAGGCTCGTCTGGAGGAGCTCGACAACGCCACCCGCGACTACCTGGGATGGCGGCACGTTCTCTCCAATGAGGCCGACCTCGATCTGACGCAAAATCAGAAGAACCAAGCGGCGCAACGCGCGGCGCAGGCGGACCAGACCGTGGCTTCGCGCCTGCTCCAGACCTTCACCTGGGCCCTCGTGCCAGCTCAACCGGATCCCGGCGCACCCTTCGTCATCCGCGAGACGAAGGTCGAGGGGCAGTCCACGTCGCTCGCTGACCGCGTGTCACGCCGACTCGGCAATGACGGCGATCTGTCGACTCGTCAGGCTGCGGCGACCATCCGCCTGGCCATCAGCAGAGTCCCGCAGATCTGGAAGAGCGGACACGTCTCGCTCGGCGATCTGTGGAGCCTGTACTCCCAGTACCCCTACATGCCTCGACTTCGCGATAGGTCGGTGTTGGCAGCGGGCGTGCTCGACCTCCCCATGATCTGGCAAACCGATGCCTTCGCTCTCGCGGCCGGCTACGACGAGGCTGCCCAGCGCTATATCGGGCTGTGGACCCCCGATGACAAGGAGCAGCCACCCGTCGCGACAGATGCACTTCTCCTAGTTCGTCCGGATATCGCCCAAAAACAGCGATCGGATGAGCCAGGGCTCGGAGAGTCCCCTGGGACTGAACCAGACGTCGACCTGCCGGATCAGCCGACCGTCAATACACCCGACGCTCCAACACCCGATTTCGCATGGCCAACACGGTTCTACGGCGTGAAGACGCTCAACTCGGACAAGATCGCGTTGGAGTTCAGAAACGTGGCCGAGGAGGTACTGGCGCACCTTCGCGACGACTCGAACACCAGCGTGACGGTGCGCATCGAGATTGAGGCTGTCGATAGTCAGGGGTTCAACGAAGGGCGAGTGCGTACAGTCTCCGAGAATGCTCGGACCTTGAAGTTCGATCAGTCGGGCTTCGAGCAGGCGTAAGCGCGAATCAGCATCGGGCGTCTCGTGTTCTGCCGCGACCACGGCAGTGGTCTGTCAGTTTCTGATCATGGGCGCGTCGCTTCGGCGGGGCCCCGTACTGGACTCTCGGTGTCGCGAATCGTCACATCAGCCTGATGACGCCGACCGGGCTGCGGACCCTGCATGTCACAGAACACGGCAAGCTCAAGCTGGAGGAGAGGGCGCTCTGGGCCAGAGTGTCGGCGCCGGAGCTGGGTCTTGACACAGCGCTCCCGGGTTTGTCGAAGCGAGGCCTTCAGCAGTTCCGTGCGTGCGTCCGGCAGGAGCTGCTGGAGTACGAGGAGTCCCTTGATCTTGGGCCTGTTTTCACGCGTGTTCTCGACTGGTGGCGCAGGTTCCACGTCGCTGTCTCTTCCAGCTGGGACGCCAGGGCGTGGCTGAGCGAGGAGTTCATCGCGAGGTGGGAGTCGGACCTCTCGGTGATGCGCGTTGAGTCTCCGCTCTCTCCCGCGCAGCGCCGACTCCTCCACGATCGAGCCACTCCTGAGGAGCGTTCCGCTCTCGAAGTGCTGAACGTCGACTGGTCTGTGAGGGGGCACGCTGAGACTCACAACGACGCGCTTGTGGCGTCTGAGCTGGTAGCTGAGCGGTCCTTCTTCGAACGTATCGAGAAGACACCCTTGACCGTGGAACAAGCCCGAGCGGTCATCTGCTTCGACAACCGAGTGCAGCTCGTCGCTGCCGCCGGTTCCGGGAAGACCTCCACCATGGTTGCCAAGGCCGGATGGACCATCAAGAAGAGGATCGCCCAAGCCGATGAGGTGTTGCTTCTCGCCTTCAACAAGTCGGCTGCGCTCGAACTCGGTCAGCGCTGTCAGGCGCGGCTCTCCAGCGCCGACATCTCGGCTGATGGGCTTCAAGCAACCACGTTCCACGCCTTCGGCCTGAAGATCATCGGAGAGGCGACCGGAGCAAAGCCAAGGCTCGCGCCTGGTCTGGACACCGACAACGGGATACCCCTGCTGGCCGAGATCGCTCGCGCGCTTCAAAGCTCATCCCCAGAGTTCGCGACCGGGTGGTCTCTGTTTCGAGACGTGCTGGGAGTCCCCGTCGTTGACGACGCTGAGGTGGAGCCGGACGCCTGGGATCCACAACGTCGACGCAGCGGCTTCAGGGACCTCAATCTCGACGTGATGAAGAGCGCTGGCGAGCGAGCCATCGCGAACTGGCTCATCAAGTCGGGCGTTGAGTTTGAGTACGAGCGCTCCTACGAAGTGAACGTCGCAGACGCGCAGCACTCTCAGTACCGACCAGACTTCTTCTACCCTGCGGCCCAGGCTTACCACGAACACTGGGCGCTGGTCCCGGGGCAGGACGAGCCGCCCGGCTTCGAGGGCTACCTCGAGTCGAGCGCGTGGAAACGCAAGTTGCACACCGCTCATGGGACAGCGCTCATCGAGACCGCGTCGCGCGATCTCGCAGATGGGAGCCTCTTCTCAGCTCTCGATCGTCAGCTCCGCGCCCATGGCATCGTGCCGGAATTCGATCCCGATCGGCCGGTCCCGGGTAGATCGCTCCTCACGGAACGAGAGATGTGCACCCTCTTCCGGACGTTCCTTGCACATGCGAAAAGCAATCGCCTGAGTCCTACGGACCTGCGCGCCCGGGCCGCAGTCGGACGCGAAGGACCCGGTCCGCGGGAGTCCCTCTTCCTCGATCTGTTCGATGAGATCCGCGACGAGTGGGACAGGCGCCTTCGCGTCAGCAACGAAGTGGATTTCGAGGACATGTTGAACCAGGCGACCGACCTTGTCGAGGCTGGCCGATGGAGATCCCCGTTTCGCGTTGTCCTCGTTGATGAGTTCCAAGACGCCAGCCACTCCAGAGCACGATTGGTGCGAGCCCTCGTCCAGAAGCCCGACCACTTCCTCTTCGCAGTCGGGGATGACTGGCAATCGATCTACCGCTTTGCGGGGTCAGACATCTCTGCGATGACACATTTCGAGCAAATGTTCGGCAGAGGACACGTACTTCGCCTGGAGCGCACCTTCCGCGGGTCGCAAGAACTCAGCGAGATCGCCGGTGACTTCGTCATGAAGAACCCCCGTCAGCTCAGGAAGAACGTCCGGTCTGAGCGCTCGAAAGAAGCGCCCGTGCAACTCGCTCTTGTCGACAGCGACGCGGGGATCGCCAACACCATCGAGGAACGGCTGAAGGAGCTCGCCGCCAAGGCTCAGGGGACCGGCTCGACGACAGTGAAGATCCTCGGCCGTTACAAGCACGAACAGGAACTCCTGCCGCGATCTCGGCCCCACGGGCTCCACGTTTCGTTTCAGACGGTGCACTCCTCCAAAGGCCTCGAAGCGGACCATGTCATCATCCCTGGGCTCAACGTGAACAGCTTTCCCAGCTCGAAATCGGACGACCCTCTGCTGCGCCTCGCGCTGCCCGAAGGCGACGACTATCCCTTTGCTGAAGAGCGGCGGCTGTTCTACGTCGCTCTTACGCGCGCCCGTGAGACGGTTCTGCTCATCGCAAAGTCGGGTCGCGAGTCGCCGTTCGTCACCGAACTCTTGAAGGACGGATCCGTCGTCTTGCGGGGCGAACGCGCGAACGAGTCGGCACCGGAACCTTGCCCGGACTGTGGCAACGGACTGATGGTCCTTCGACATGGAAAGTTTGGGCCATTCATGGCCTGCAACAGGTTCCCGGCGTGCACGGCGAAGCGACGATTAGCCTCATGATTCGTAGGCCCAGAGAGATGGACAGAAGGTCGCCATGAGCAAGGACGAAGATCAAGAGCGCGCCAGGCTGCTGGCGATACTCCCCGACGAAGGCGCGGTGGCCGGGGAGATTTTCGCTGCGGCCGAAAGTCTTGGCGAACCTGGTGGGGAGTTCACTCCGGCGCTGGCAGAAGCAGCGACGCAGGTCGCCGGCTCGAAAGCTGCCGCAGCCTGGCTCCACGAGGGACACTCGATGGATGACCTGGCAACCCTTCGGCGCTACTACACCTACATCGGTGAGCGGATCGTCACCGACCTTGGACCTGACGGTCGACTGGCTGGAATGGTCTTGCCAGGAGGAACTCAAGCCGCAGACTCGTCCGAACCATTACCACACGTAGGCGCCGAGATCGAAAGAGGCATCCGCAGGGAACCGGCGCTGGACTCAGAACCCACCTCCCTCATCGCCACAGCCGGTGGCCTGATCTACGGCACCTTCGAAGATTTCAAGACCTCACGCTTTGCCAAGCGATACGACGGCAACTGGGTCCTCAATCACTACGCGGCCGAAGGCGTCCTGGCCCTGCAGTTCATGGGTCGAAACTTCTCAGCCTTCGTCGAGGTCTTCAAAGACGACATCGCGTCAGCCCGAATCGTCGGAAAAGGCCTGAACTTGGTCGTAGAAGTCTTCGACCATCAGAACCATGTCATCACCGCGGTGGGACCGAAGAAGCGACTCAGAAGCATCTTCCAGCAACTCGAACACCCGCTCTGAGCAGCGGAGCGAGAAACCTGCGG
This sequence comes from Aeromicrobium sp. WCS2018Hpa-31, assembly GCF_031843905.1. Classification (NCBI taxonomy): domain Bacteria; kingdom Bacillati; phylum Actinomycetota; class Actinomycetes; order Propionibacteriales; family Nocardioidaceae; genus Aeromicrobium; species Aeromicrobium sp. WCS2018Hpa-31. The sequence goes on from NZ_JAVTJF010000005.1 coordinate 35,074, forward strand.
GGGAGGAAGCGCCTACGGCTCACTCATAAGCCGACCATCCCCGCTACGGAGTGCGTCAGCATTCGTTCGCGCTCTGCGTGGCGCGCGACTGACGTGAGCGATAACAGGCCGGCGTCTCGCGCGATCAGCAGGTTTGGTCGGCCTGAGCGAATCCAGCCGCGGATCGCTCCTGTACGGAGCGATGTGAAGACGTAACGGTCAGTGAGTAGGGCCTGACGTGCTCGCTGGTCGATCGCGTAGTTCAGTCCGGCGGGGATCATCGCGCGGTCCCAGATCCTCGAGCCGGAGACTCGCAAGAATGTTGGGTTATCCGGCTCGGATCGTGACTGAGCGGCGAGATGTGTGGCCCAAGAATTCCACGCCTCCACTGGACAATGAGGAGCAGACGGCCGGGCTTCGACGAAGACACGTTCGCGGCGCCCAGGGATCGCAAGCCGCAGGAAACCGTCCCTGACCACGACATCGCCCTGACTCAACGTCAGCGCTTCCCGGCCTCGGAGCGCCGCTGCGTGGGACAACGAGATCAGAGCCAGGTCCCTCGCCGGTTGCGGGGCGGGCGCCAGGAGATCCGTGATCAAGCGGGCCAGCGCCTTCGGTGGGAGCCGCTTCCGTTCCCGGTATCCGCCCCGGGCCGGACGGGGGAGCGGCGCCAGATACCGCCCGACGCGTTGGCGGTCCGTGGTGTTGCTGCCAGTCCCACCCAGGACATACAGATCACTGGAGTCGCGGAGATTTCGCAGTGCGTGGACAGGACAGGTTGGACCTGAGCTGGCCGGCAGTTCGATCGCATTGACGCGGCGTGTACCTCTGTGTGCGTAGTCGGGTGGCGAGATTGTCGCCGCGCTGTCGCGCAGGCGAACGTCACGCCAGCGCAGTTGAGCAAGTGCGGTGGCCGGCAGGCCGGTTTCGTTGGCGAGAATGACCGCGGCAGCCTTGAGGCGTTGCTCGCGGGTTGGGGCGAGACAGGCTTCGGCAAGGGCGATGACCTGCTCCTCGTAGAGCGGCGCGGCTCGCTCGGTGGTTCGCCCATAGTGCGCATGGCGGAGGAAGCCGCTGAGCCACTGCGCGACTCCCGACGTCGCCGACCAACGCGGGTCCCCCTGTTCGACAGCTCGTCGATCGAAGTTGGCGATGACGCGCGATATAGCGCGAGCCTCAGCGCCTTGGTCCGCCAAGAAGGTGAGATAAAGCGGCGCAGCTTCGACCCTCTGACCGAGGCCGTACTGCTCACAAAACTCCGCAAACGACTCTTCGTCGCGGTCAGCGCTAAGCCGACTCACAGTCCGACTTCGCCTGCAGCCGAGCGGATCGTGGGGTCTGTCGTCCGAACGTAGAGAGCGAGACTGTCCATCGTCTTGTGCCTGCTCTGCTCGGCAATGCGATCGATTGGGATGTTGAGTTCGGCGGCAGTCGTGATGAAGCCAGCGCGAAGCGATCGCCCACCCATGCGTCCGGTCACTCCTGCGGCTTCAGCGCGTCGACGCACCAGCACGGTCAGGCCCTCGGGTGACAGCGGTGAGTCCGAGATGCGTCCCGCGCGGCCAAGCTGCGGGAAGACCCAGTTCTCACCGTCTGCGGCGGCGGCACCACGTTGGAGCGCTACACGCTCGCGCCACGCCTCCACCGCGCCGACCGGATCAGTGAGCATGGACAGGCCCGCCGGTACACCCAGATCAACGCCTCGTCCGCTCAGGTCGGTCTTCGACGATCTGATGTGCACGACCAATCCTTTGGAACGTTGGACGATGTCACTCCAGCGCAAGCCGACCACTTCGCCTCGTCGCCCGGCCATCGCGAAGCCCAGAAGCAATAGAGCCCGATCGCGGAGCACCTCGGACGGTGGCCCCCTCAGGATGCGGATGGCTGTGTCGAGGCTCGCTTCACATTCGCCCTCCCTGGCCAGCGATTGCAAGCGAGAGCGACGGGACTTGCTGACAGTGCGGTGAGCCATCGGTCGTCCTGCGGAGGCACCGGAGCTATCGACCGCCGAGAACAACGGACCCTCGCCCTCGCCCATCAACGAGCGCCACATCAGCAGGCACTCGGCAGCCAAGCTGTCGCCGCCCGCAGCGGGGAGTCGGTGAAGGCGATTCTCGCTGCCCGTCCGGATCGACTTCACGAGTACCCGAAGATCGGAAGCGCCGAAATCGACATCGCTCCACGTCAGGCGCGCGATCTCACCGTCGCTGAGACCACGTGAATGCAGCGCCAAGACCGCGGCATCGCGGACCGCCCGGACATCCACCCCCAGTGTCTCAAGGAGCCGCATGATGGTGCGGATGTCGCCGATGCGAAGCGCCCCCGTCTGCACAGGGATGGGCGGCCGAACTTCCGTATGTCGGGCCAGGCCCCGCATGAACTGGCGGAGCAGGGGTGAATCGTTGGGGGCGGCGTGCCCAGCCTCCCGATGGACTCGACCGACAGCCGCTGCATATCCGCGGAGAGTGTTCAGCGACGTGACTTCGTCGCCATCGATCATCCCGGCGAGAAAGAGCATCAATGTCTCGGCAGGCGCCGGCAGTGGTGTAAACCCGTGCGCGTCGCACCACCGTTCGAACTTCAGCCAGCGACGCGCGTACGTCGACCTCGTGTCATCGCGAATCGCCTGCTGATAGATCGTGGCGGTCCGCTCGATGAGCGCAGTCAGCGGATCGCGCTGTTCGTGAGAGTCGCGGTCAGGGTCCGCCTCGCCGTCCCTCAGGAAACTTCGCACGCGTGCGTGGTGGAGTCTCGATGCGACGCGTTGCTCGGGGGAACTCATCACGGGAGCCTAGGCCGGCGCATCAGCGCGTGGAAGTGCTCACAGGTGCCGACCAACACGATGTTCGCGGGGCGGCCATACTGAGTCACGGATGCTTCTCCGGCGTCCACGCGAAAATGCGCACCCTCGAGAGTTCGATCACCTAGCCTCGCGAGATGAACAGGCGACAGGCTGTGTTCCAGCTTCTCTACCGCTCCGCGGCGCACCTTCAGAACGCCACTGGCGAGGCGCGAGACCGAGAGCAGCGCGTTGTAGTGGAAGCCTTTGAGGCACTCGGAGTGACCGAGCGAGAACTGCGGTCGGCTGCCGTCGTCCTACCGGGCCCGCTGCACGAAGACTGGCCCTGGCATCGCGATGAGGAGGACTCGCTTTTCCAAAGCGACGACTTCTGACGGTGCGGGCCAGCGTGCCGGGTTGCCGTTCAAGCGCCAGCATTGCGCCGCATCGCGTCAACGTCGGTCGGGAAAGAGGCCATGCAGACAGTGTCGCTTGTGCGACACTGTCTGCATGGTCTTGGTGAACGCCGCGTCGGCGGCTGAGCGTCTCGGGCTCTCCGTCCGCCAGGTCCAGCGGTTGGTGGCGGCGGGGGAGATCGAGGCGGTCGGGCCGAACCGGGTGGTGCTGGAGTCGGTGCTGCGCCACGAGCGGAATGTCGCCGTTCGGCGCGCGCGTCCCTGGGCCGAGGCCACGGCGTGGGCGGCGGTGGCGATGCTGTCCGGGGTCGATGCGGATTGGCTGGCCCAACCGCAGACCTCTCGCACGACCGGACGCCTGCGCGCTGCGACCCCGGAGAGTCTGGTCGGGGCGTGCCGGGCGCGGGCGACGGTCCACCGCTACTGGGCGCACTCGGCTGCGATCGAGCCGCTGCGTAGGCGCGTCGTCGCGAGTGGCGAGCAGGGTCGGATGTCGGGGCTCGGGGCGAGGGTGGACGACATGGTCGACGGATACGTGAAGACGGCGGGCGTCGGGACGCTGGTCGATCGCTTCCTGCTGTCGAAGAATGGTGACGGGGATGCCGAGGTCGTCCTCCGCGCGACGTCCTTCGATCTCTCGGTGGTCCGGGAGATCGCTGCTGCGGATCAGGTGCTCGCGGCGCTGGACCTGGCGACGTCGCTCGACGTCCGCGAACGGTCCGCCGGCCTGCGAGTCCTCGATCACCGTCTGGGGCGGTTCGCGTGATCGCTCGCCGCCGCGTCACCGTCGCGACGCCACAGGGCGGGTGGCCGCAGCCCTGGCCGCAGGTGGCCGAGATCGCCGCGGTCGTCGGGTCCGAGCACTGGACGCTCGTCGGTGGCCTCATGGTCCAGTTGCATGCCTTCCACGCAGGCATCACGTCGGTGCGTCCGACCGAGGACGTCGACATCGTCGTGCACGTCGAGACCGGTCGCGGCCGGGTGGCCGACATCGCAGAGGCGCTGGAGGCGCTCGGGTACGCGCTCCTGCCCTCGATCGACGAACGAAGCAGGGTCGCCCACCGGTTCGTGCGCGGCCACGATGTCGTCGACCTCAGCGAGACCGACCAGGTCGACGTGGTCCTCGCCGACCACGCGCCGCCGTCGGTCAGGGAGAAGCTGAGGGGCTACGACATGGTGGCCATCGAGGGTGGCACGCAGGCGCTGCGCCGCACCGTCGACGCGGAGTTGACGATCGACGGCCGCGACGTCGTGGTCAGCGTGCCGGACGCGCACGGGGCGCTGATCCTGAAGTCCGCCGCCCACTTGGCCGACTCGCGCGACACGGACCGCCACCTGTCCGACGCCGTGGTTCTCCTGGCGTGCATCGACGACCCCTTCGCCATCACGGAAGGGGAGATCTTCGGCAGCGATGGCCGCCGCATCCGCCACCTCGTCGACGTCCTCGGGTCGGACCACCCTGCCTGGTTCACGCTCGACGACCGCCGACGCGCCCGGGCCCGAGCTTCGCTCCGCATTCTCGGGTCCTAGCCCGGTCTGTTTCTAGGTCAGGGGATCACCCAGGGGCGACGGGCTCGTCGACGGGCTCGCAAAGTCGAGAGCGGTGTGGGGAGCCGTTGCCCGCATCCTGACAGCCTTGACCTATTGGAAGCACCACTCGTGTCGCCGAGACATGCAGAGACTTGGGGTAATGAGGCCTTTCTCGGCTGAGGAGACGTGGGTGTGGGGCGTGGCGGGTGTCCACATCTGTGGACACCCGCCACGCCCCACACTGTTCGGGTCTAGTCGGAAGCTGCGCGCTGTGCCGGTGAGCGCCCTGACTTCGGGATTTCGGACCTCGCGGAAATCGTGCTCGGCGACTCGCGAGACGAGATCGACTCTTTCGTTCGCTGCACAAGTCGGTGTCAGGGTGGAGCCTTCGGCGTGGCTCGTGCGTCGCCGGCCCAAGCGTGAGTGAGTCAGTCGCGATGAGCGATCCGAACTGTAGAGCGTCTGGGTGAAGCCCAGCCCCACACCGTGCTCGCCGGGGCTCCGGATGACCGGTCCACCGGATCGCCCCTGCGCTTTCCAAGCTTCAGCAAGGACAACAGAGCCCCCCGGGGGCGTAGGGAGGACCCCGCGAGCGCCAGCGAGCAGGGGAGTCCCACGCCCCCGGGGGGCGGGGCTAGGGGGGCGGGGCTAGGGGGGCGAGAGTCTGGTGGTTTCTCGGCTCGAGCCGCGAGTGCACGGGGCTCGCGTTGTCCGCACCGGACAGCCGGGCCGCCGCGCTGGAATTGCCAGTGAATCTCAAGCGACCGCCGACGCGGCGTCGTCAGTGCCAATTGCAGTACCTCTCAGTCGCAGAATCAGAGCCCTCGAAATTTGCTCATTCGCACTGCAGTTGCAGGCAAAGTGTTGGTCGAAGTGCGTTGTGACGACCCAACACTCCACACAACACCCGAACCAACAGGGCAGACACCTGGACGGACAGCGGAAGCGTTGTCCGCCCAACACTTCCGGACAGTCCCGTGCAGTGCGCCTGCCAGCAGGGCCATCGTCCCGCGCGTGCCGCACTGGCCGTCCGGGAGCGGCCGACGGTCTTGGAAGAAGCCCGGGCTCAGGCATGCTCGACGTGTACCGGCCTGGGGGCCGGGGTCTGCCCCCGGCGTGTGCAATCTTGCCCCGGGCCGGCCGGGCCCGGCCGGGGCGGGGCTCGCCTCCCGCGGGGGAGTCCCGGGGCCCCTCCAGAGGACCCCGGGCCCGCAGGGTAGGTCCCGGGACAAGAGCGGTTCGACGGGGCGGGACGAGGCCCGGGCCGGGGCCCGCCCGGAGACATCTCGCGCCCCCTTACCCGAAGGGGACCGAGCCCCTCGCTGAATCCTGAACTGCCCGCGGCGCGTTCACCTCAGGTCACATCTAGTCGCAAAGCTGAGGCGCCGACTTCCGATCGTTCTTCGCTGGCCTTGCAGGGCGTTGTTGCGGCTGCCCTGGTGCATCGCCGCAACACCCTGTGCAACACCCGGTGCAACAGGGCAGACGGGGTGATGGACAGGTGCGTGCAACGGATCGGACAGCAAACCGTGCAACAGGGCAGACGACGACTTCGCACAACGGCAATCGTCGTCAACCCCGAGGCCCGGCCGCGATGCCAGCGCAGGTTCGTGCAGCAGAAGGCTGGGGCATCCACGGCTCCGTGGACATTCCGAGTCGCTCTGGTGACGATTGCGGATCGCGACCCCGCGACCCCTCAGGTCAGAGTCCGAGCCCGGTTCCCACGTAGGCCGGGATACAGGGTCCCGCCGCCGACTGTGGCGATGGGCTCGGCGCCCACGAGGCTGAGCGCGCTGAACGGAGTCTCGGAGCGTCGGCGATCCTGATGCGCGCGCCGCGGCAGCCTGAACCAGCATGTTGAGTCGCAACTCGGAGGCAAGAAGAACGGACCTTTCGACACTGCGGTTGCAGGCGCTTGTTGCACGCACGTCGTTGCAACGGTGCAACACCCCATGCAACACCCTGTGCAACAGGGCGGACAGGCTAGGAGACACCGGCCCGCAACAGACCAGACAGCGACCGCGCAACTTCCCCGAAGAAGCCCGTAGAAGTTTCACGAAGGGTGCGCCACAAACCCCTCTCCGGCCGCCGATATGAAAGGCATGCAAGCCTCTCCCTTTGGACCCATCCCCGACGACCTCTGGAGCTTCGGGCCGCCCGACGCTGACTCGCGCTCCGCAGATGCGACGGCCGGACCTCAGTCACCCTCCGCCGAATCGGCGCCACCGGGCGCTGCGCCCCCGTTGCTGTCCCCGACAGCGGTGAGCGTGCTCGAGGACATCGCGAGGTGGGGGCCCGTCACGGATGCCCTGCTCGCTCGCCTGCGCGAGCGCGAGCGACGGACCCATGCCCGCCAAGGATCGACCGTCAGGAACTACGTCGTCGACCTCACGCGAGTCGGACTGATCCGGAGTCTCCCCCGCTTCCGGCGGGACGCCAGCGCTCGGCTCGTCACTGCCCAGGGTCAGGTTTTCCTCGGCGCGACGCCGACGGAATCGAACGCTCCGCGAACAGACCCTCTGGCGCTCGACCGCCTGCTGTCTCTCGATGTCGCCCTCAACGTCGCGAAGCCTGAGCACCGTGTGATGGTGCAGCGCGACGTCCTCGAGGCGCCCGACTTCATCGACCTGTTCACTCAGAAGCCGATGACGCTACTGATGCAGTCGGCGGCCGGTGGGACGTGGCGCTGGGTGCCCGACGTCGTCATCGGCGCCGGGACCGACCTGTGGGCGGTGGCTGCCTACGTTCCAGGGACCGAGACGGCGAAGCGTCACACGATTGCGCAAGTACTCGCGCAAGGCAACTACTCGCGCTTCATCGTCACGACACGCTCCGCGCACATCGCGTCCAAGATCCGTGATTCTCTCTTCCAGACCCCTGCTGCTGGGCGAGTCGATGTCGAGTTGATCTTCGAGTAGTGGGCGCCGCAGTGCCAGGCGGTTTGCGAGCCCAGTGCAGGGCTGGTGGGACGTCGACGACCGCGGCGCCCGGCGCGCCGGATCAGCCTGCGACGATCTGCCGGCTCAGCCGTCGGACGTCTCGGCGTCCCCATCGCCGAGCGTGAGGCCTTCGACGAGCTCGGCGGGGTCGGTCTCGAGCGCGGTCGCAATCCGGAGCAGGTTGACGAGGGTGATGTTCTTCCCTTGCCGCTCTACCTGGCTGATGTACGACCAGTGGAGTCCTCGGCTCTTCGCGGCGAGGCCCTCAAGGGTGTCGCCACGCTCGTCTCGAAGCCGTCGGACGCGTCGGCCCAGTTCTTTCTCGGCGGCGCTGGACATCTCGGGCACGAGCCCAGTCAACCGTGCGAGCATCTTCAATCCGGGTGCCGCGCCGGGACGCTCACGTCGATCTCGGGTGGCGACGCCCCCGGCGATGGCGGAAGGGCACCACCCACTCGGCCGCGCGACGCTCGAGGATGTTCAACTCCCCGAGCGCAAGACCGGGGAACGACGCCGAGGCGACCCCGCGCCAGGTGCCTGCCTTCATCCGCTGATCGAGGCTGACTTGAGCGCTGAAGTGCCTGCGGACCCTGACCTCGAGCCGGTCGCACGTCTGGCCGACGTAGACGGGACCGACGTCATCGACGGCGACGTAGATGCGAGGGCGCTCCTCCAGCGGCCAGGCCGGGGCATGGACGATCCGTCCTCCTTCGAGGTCGAGCAGACGGACCGGGTCGTCCGGGCCCTCCGGCGTCGGAGTGGTCGAGAGCGAGAGCCACTGAGCCCACCGGCGGAGTCGGCGGTCGACGCTCCTCATCGGATGCGCGCCATGACGGTGAAGCAGGCGGCGAGGTCCTGGGTGATCACCTCTCGATCTTCGGGGGCGAGTCCGCTTGAAGCCGGTGCCTCGTCGGATGCGAGGAGGTCCGCGACGGTCTCCATGGCGACGAGCACGTCGTGGACCGCCTGAGGCAGTCGAGCGATGATGTCGTGCACCACGGCGGTGCTCGTCGGCAGGGCAGCGTCGTCGACGGCGGACGGAGTGTCGGCATCGCGTCCTGCCGCGGCCTGACGAGCGAGGATGTGCGTGGTGGTCCAGACGGGCTGTCCTGCGCCGTCTCGCAGCACGCGATCCGAGGCGTCCATGTCGACCTGCGGGAGCCTTCCCGCGGCAGGGCCGTGTGCCAGCGGGTTGAAGTGGTTGGCTGCGAGCGCCAGCGCGGTCAGCCCTTCGCGCGTCCGTGCGAGGTTGGACAGAGCCTCGTCGATCGTCCCGCGGAAGGGGAGTGCTTCCTTCGCACCACCGCTTCCGCCGACCAGGCTGGTCGACAGCAGGCCGTCGGCGATGAGCGCGATGCCACCGGCGACGGCAAGCTCAAGGCGAGCGGTGGAGTGTGGATCGAGAGCGGTCTCGACGAGGTCGAGATAGTTCTCGGGATGCGTCGGCTCGAAGGTGCCGCCCACGATCTCGTTCAAGGCCACACCGCCGTAGGACCAGGCTTCGGACGCGGGCCGTGTGGCACCCCACGGCTGGCAGATCAGCGGGCCCAGCGACGCCATGACCTGCTCCGAGGTGAGACGCCGCGCGCCGGTGGACCTTCGCAGTGCGCGCTTGGTCTCGTCGTACAGGTCCGCTCCGAAGAACCGCGCGACGATGTCGACGCCTCGGCGCAGCAAGTTCCGGCGCTGGCTGGGATCGGACGAGAAGGACGGTCGAAGGAACCGATCTGCCTCGTCAGCGCTCAGATGGTCGTGCTCGACCAGGAGTCGGACCGCGCGCTGGGTGGAGTTGAGCCTCAGGTCGGGCTTCCTCCAGGGAGTGACGCCGACGTGGGCGTCGGCGACGACGCTGCCCATGCTCGGATGAAGCGGCACGGGCGCACCGGTGTGCGGATCGGAGGCCGCCAGGTGGACGTCGATCGGCAGGTGCAGGTGCTGCCGCACCCACACCGCGTCTTCGTTCGGTTCCCCGTCGACGAGCCCTGACTGGTAGCGCTCGACAAGGCGACCGAAGGAACGCCGCTGCTGGGTCAGGAGAGCCGTGGGGCTCGCCTTGCGGTTGAGGCCCGGGCTGGAGGGCACGAGGTGCTCGCTGAGGAGGGCTGCGGCGCGCCCGGTCTCCAGGTGCTCCACGTTCAGTAGGGCGGCAAGGCACAGCGAGAGGCGAGTGATGCCGTCGTAGGCCATCAGGACCCACTGCGAGGCGCTGCCGTTCTCGAAGTCGATCCGGGTCGGCGCTGTGACGATCTCGCGGCGCACACCGGTGGCGGCGATCTCGCGCGCCTTGTCGGTGTCGGACGCGCCGACGAGGGACCGTTCGATGATGTCGGTGACCCAGCCGCGCAGGTGGGCGAGGTCTCGGAAGCGGAGGACGCGGAAGCCGGTGGAGTCGGGGGTGGGAGGCACGTCCACGGGATCGGCGACCTGCAGTGGGCGTCCGCCTTCGGACGCGCCACGCGGCTGGTCGCCCGGGAAGATGAGCGGGGTCGCGGAGAGGACGCGGAGCGAGACCACGTCGGCCGGCTGGGTCGCCGTGACGGTCAGTCCGGACCGCAGCCGGTCGAGCACGGCTTCGCGAGGCTCGGTGCTGACGGTGGCGATCACGCGCGCCACCTCCTTCGGCAGTGGCCTCGGCTGCAGTCCGGCGATGCTGGCCTGACGCGCCGCGGCCAGGCAGTCAGGGCCGGTGGCTGACTGGCCGTCGAACACGTCGCGCCCGAGTCGCTCGACGTCGATGATGCGGTCGGGGTTCGTGCTGCGCGTGTTCAGACGGATCTGGATCGGAAGGGTCATGGGCTTGCCTGCTCTCGTGTGTTGGATCCAAACGTTTACGATTTGAGAATCTCATATCGGGATGACAGAAGTGGTCGAAAATCTGGACGGGAGCGTGGAATGCCTGCGGTTGCAGCGATGTCTCCGGCTCCGACCCTTCTCATCCGTTCCAGATGTGCGGCCGAAAACTCGTGCGGCGCAGACCCGTCGAAGCCGTTCAGATGCGCCGATAAGCGCCCTATGGATCTGAAGCCCGGCAAGAACGTCCTCGGTACTCCACTCCTCACGCCTGCCGACGTGGGAGAGCACCTACGCCTCTCGGAGAAGACGCTCGCCAACTGGCGGTGTCAGGGGCGGGGGCCCGCGTTCCTGCGCGTCGGCCGCGACATCCGCTACCGCCCCGAGGACGTGTTGGCCTGGCTCGAGGGCGAACAGATCCCGCACGGCGAGGCGCCGACGGATCGGAAGGCCGGATGAGCGCCCTGCAGCCGGGCGAGCACGGGGAGATCACCTCCTGGCGCATCCGGAAGTCCGACCGCGGCACGTGGGTCAAAGCCACCGGCGCGCGCCGGGCCGGGGACAAGTACCGAGCCCGCGCGTACTACCGACGTGCCGACGGGACGAGCGGTGACGTCTCCCGACAGGCCACGACGGGGCGGGAGGCCGAGAAGTTCGTGGCGGCCGCACTCGCGGAGATCCTGCGCAGCGCAAGCGTCGAGATGACCGAGTCGACGATCTTCGTCGAGGCGGGGCGAATGTGGCTGAGACACATCCACCGGCCCGAGTCAGGGCTCGCGCCCAGGACCCTGGACCTCTACGGGTATGCCTTCGATCGTTACATCGACACCGACGGGTCGCCCTTCCGAGCGATGACCCTCACGCAAGCGAACAACCCGCAACGGCTCCGAGCCTTCCTCACACACGTGGCCGACACGCGCGGCACGGCATCGCAGAAGCTGGCCCGCACGATCATCTCCGGCGTCCTCAACTTCGCCATCGACAACGGCGTCCTCGACACCAACGGCACCGCTCCACTGCGCGCGATCAAGGCCAGCACCCCGCGACCGTCAAAGCACCAGACCCGACGAAGCCTCACCGTCGAGGAGCAGGCCCAGGTCGTTGCCTTCTCGGATGCACGTGCGGCCGAGCCCGACCTCAACCCCCGCACGCAACGCAAACTTCAAGCGAGCGCCGACCTGATCGCCTACATGTTCGGCACCGGCACGCGCATCAACGAAGCCCGCACCCTCCGCTGGGAGCACGTCGACCTCGACTCGGGGCGCGTCAAGGTGCATGGAACGAAGTCGCGGTCGGCCCGCCGCGGCATCAATCTTCCCGCGTCTCTGCGCGACCGACTGTCAGCGCGGGCAGAACGGTGTGGGGGTGAGGGGTACGTCTTCGCGTCCCCAGCGTTCCTCAACTCGCCCGAGTCGCTCTGGGATGGACGTCAGATCCAGCGGGAGATCCGCACCATCCTCGACAGTGCCGGCTTCCCTTGGGCCACCAGCCACACATTCCGTCGCACTGTCGCCACCCGCCTGGACGAGCGTGGCGCCCGTGCACGCGACATCGCCGATCAGCTCGGACACGCGCAGATCCGGACTACCATCGACCACTACATTTCCCGGGACTTCAACGGGGATAGAGCCCACATCGCGCGGTTGCTGGAGTGAATGACGCATTGCTTCTACGACTCGCAACGGGAGAGGCTCGTCGCGGAAATTGGTCGGTTTGCTCGGGTCTCCCGTCCAATCGATGGCACCGAGCACCCCTAGTCTGGGCGGATGTCAGAGCCTGGTGGGTTTTTCGAATCAGACCCGGGATTCCGTCCCGACCCATTCGGGGACCCGGCGTCAACGCTTGCAGGCGTCTCTACCAACGTTTGCCGGACGGCAGCACTGGTGCCGATTTTCGAACAACGTCCGCTGTCGGTGACAGCCGAATCACTGATTGCGCTTGGGTTCGAGCGAGAGGTCAGAAGCATCTCGCTTCGCCAGAGAGAAGATGTTTTCGGGCCGCTTTGGACTCGCGTTCCCGATATGGATGGACTCGATGAGGCTCGGCGAGAGGCATGGAATCGATTGAATCGGGAGCCTTCTAGGATCTGGGCCCTTCGATTTCTCTTCGCCGTTCTTCTCAGTGAATTTGAACGGGAGTCAACGACAGCTGCGGTCGCAATTATGAGCATCCTCGATACATCGGGAATCGGTGGACAGAGGCAACGGCCTAATCAATTCGTCGAAGAGTTCCTCACGAATGGCGACGCCCTCGGACCGGCGATTATCGATCCATTCTTCTGGCAGGACTACGCGCTCACGCAGATTCTTGAGAGTCGCGACTCAAGCAATTTCGCCACGCTGCGACAGTTAGCGACTGAGCGTATTTCAATCTCCCTCAACTCAGACGACCCCGTCACAGTGGAACTTGCTTCCGCTTGGTTGATGAGTCGGGACGACATAGATCTCGGGAGAGTTCCTCATCCCAGGGCGCGGCGGCGCAGGCGAATCTCCGGCACGCCGCGGGGTTCGACCATCGTCCACGGCACCTTCGGTTGGAGCGAGGATTGGTGGCGCCCTCGCGACTCATTCCATTCATTCATCTCGGCGGACATCAGGCGAAGACTCTACCGAGGAGGGGCCTACTTCAGTTGGAGTGGTGCCTATTCTCAAGCGCATCGTCTGCAGGCGGGCACTGACTTTCAGCGCTGGACTGACGAGATTGGCGCAGGCGGCCTAAAGACTGTCTTTGGGCATAGTTTTGGTGGCGAGGTTGCTGCAATTGGCGCAATTCTCGGTGCCCGACTTCGCGAGCTGGTGCTACTCAGCGTTCCTGTGAGTCCTGCCGTTATCATCGGATCGTCAACCGTTGAGCGTGTCGTCGACATTCGATTGCCCTTCGACCCTGTGCTCGCGCTCACCGGCCGGGCCCAGGTACTCCCGACGTCGGTACGCCACGTCCCTGTGCAGTTGAGCAAGTGGCGACTCAGTCATTCGGCGAGTCATAGGCCGTCAGTATGGGTCGAAGAGGACGTAGCAGGGCGGGCCGGACTGTAGAGGTGCCAGAGGAGGGAAGTGGCCGCTCCGCGCGAACATGGGAACAGACGAGACAACGGGTCCTCGTTGGATCGACAGTGGATGAGGAACGGAGGGACCTGGCCGCCTCGCTAACGCAGAAGGGCGCCCGCCCCAGCATCGGGGCTAGTCCTTGACTGTGTCCATGTCGTGCGTCACTTCGGAAGAAAGCCAGTCGCCGGTGGTGAACCACATCTCGTAGTACATGAGCCACTCGCTGGTCCACGGGACGATGGTCTCGGCAATGTAGTCGTCGGAGCCGTTGAACTCGTTGCCGTAGTAAAGGCACAGTTCGTTACCTTCGTACACGTGCGGAAGCGGCTCGCCGGGGCGTGTCGGGAGTTCGGGCGACACGATGGTGACGCGGGGGCGTCGCCGGTGCTCGTAACTCAGGTGCGCGGTGTAGGTCACGCTCATGGGGGTGGGTTGAAGTTTGACTGACCACGCCAGGCGGCCGCGTCTGATCGCTGGTTGCCGTTGGTTCGGGAACTTCAGCTTCAGCCTGACGGCCTGTTGGATGACGGTCAACTGTCTACCTCGGGGTCGGGACACCGTAGTTCCTGTGGTCGGTCACCTTGGTTGACATGGTGGTTGCGGCTGGGACGAGGAGGCCGCCGGGGGTGAAGTGAACGTCGCCGTTCTGGCGGGCGGTGTTCGCGCGCTGGCCGAGTTCCTTGATGGCCTTCGTGACGGGTTCGGTGCCGAAGGCTTCGGTGAGGCGGGCGTGGACGAGAAGTGTTCCGCCGTCTTCGCGCAGCAGGCCGGTCAGGTCGTGTTCGACGTCGGCTCGCCAGTCTTCGAACTTGCGGCGCCGGTCGGGATAGTCGTTCCACTTGTCGGCGAAGTTCTCGCCTTCGCATGCGGGGTTCTCGACCCAGTACTGACCGTTGCGCTTCTCGACGTGATCGGGCATCCGCTGGACAGCCAGGAGCGTGGCGGTGACGAGGTCTTGTTCACCGCTGTATGACTTGGCCGCCAGTGTGGTGATGAGGCTAGACGGGGGACGGTCGTCGAGGTCGTCGGCGAAGTAGATGTCGCGGTGCCGCTTGAGGATCTGGACGACGCGGTGCAGTGGTGTCCGGACGCGGTGCTTGGGAACGTTATCGACGGACCCGTATCTGTGTGACAGCTCGATGGACTTCTCGAAGAACTGCCGGGCGCACTGCTTGCGGAACCAGTTGACGTACGCCTGCGGGTCAGACTTCTGCCAGTAGGTGAGTTGCGTGTCGGTGAGTTCGATTGCGGTCTCGGACTTCGCATCCGTGTCGGGGATGCACGGCAGGACGTCCATGTGGAAGCCGTCGTAATGCAGGCACCAGGAGCGACGCCCTGGGGTGAGGTCGTGCGGGCTGAGGCAGGCCTGCCCGTCATGCGTGTCCTGGTAGTCGGCCAGCAAGCCCCCGACTCGCTCCTTGAGTTCCTTCTGACTGATGGACGTCTTGGCAACGTTTAGCTTGGCGACGAGGTCGAGATCGTACTCGCCATGGCCGGTGTGCGGTCGGACGACAGTGCCGAGCAGAAAGCTGCCCTGGACGTACACGTCGGCGCTGGCTTCGGACAGGTGTGCGCCGAGATCTTGGTAGCAGCGTTCGGCGATGTCGAAGTCGTCGTCGGTGATGTCGAGCTGCTCGATGGTGGTGCCGATGAGTAGTGAGATCTGCTCTTGGGGTGTGGACGCGAGGGCGGTCATGTTCTGACTTCTCTCTGTTCAGGGGGCTGTCAGTCGGCTTCCAGGGCGAGAAAGTACGTGTCGTCGTGGCGGTCGTAGATGCGCAAGGGTGCGTGTGCGGCGCGCATGTGGGCACGACCGATCTCCACTGCGCCGGCAGCGCAGACGGCGAGGATGACGCTGATGGGCTGGTTTCGGTGGTTCGCCTCGAGGGTGGCGAGGACCTCGCGCCAGCAGTCGACGAGCGCTTCGAGGTCTTCGCGGCTGCGCAGGATTTTGGGGTTGAGTGTGGATCCGTCGGCGTGGATGTCGTACCTGGGGCGCTGGCGGAGTTCGGGCGGGAGCGCGTCGATGTCGACCGGTCCGCTGACGTTGAACGTGACCACCGGGTCACCGTCGCCGACCGTTTCGGTGACGCCGAACCTGAGGCCGGCGGTGGCTCCTTGGGCGTACCAGCCCCACCCTTCGTCCCGGCGTCGGTTGTGGACCGTCACGTTCGTGACGTCGTCGAGGAGCATGCCGAGCTGAACTAGCAGCGGGATGCGCGCGAGCGCGAACACCGAGATGTGGTCGATGTGCCTGGTCTTGAGGTGGTGCTTCAGCGGCTTCACGCGAGTCTCGAGGGTCAACCTGGCCGACTTCCAGTAACTGGGGTCGCTGATGTCCTCGCCGTCGTGCATGCGCAGGTCGACTTCGTAGTTCTCTCCGTCGTCGTGAAGGCTGAAGTCGGGGAATCGTTGTTCTTCGAGCAGGGCCCTGATGACGGACTGCTTGCTGAAGTCGACCACTTGACCACGGACGTTGCCGGCGACTCGTACTACGGTCGTCTTCGGCTTGCGGAGCAGCCCAGTGAGCTCGCGGACGTCACGTTCGTGCTCTCGCTTGAATGTGCGCAGTTGGTCGACGTCGTAGGTGGTCCAGTGCTCAGGTGTGTCGATGACCTTGTGCTCCCCGGGGCACAGCAACATCAGGTTCTCCGGGAGGGCCCGGTCCTGCAGCGTCTTGTCGCTTGCTCCTCGAGGTGAACTTGCAGCGGCCGTGGCGCCGACGATGTGCGCCAACTCGCCCACGAACACGTTCTGGCCGGTCGTGTCGTCTGCGGAGAGGAACTCCTTGCAGAACGTGCAGCGGCCACCGGCGTCGACCCAGACTCTGCGCGCGTCGAGGTCGTTGACCTTGATGCGTGAGCCGTCGCGGTTCGCCGCAGTCCGGGACGCCTTCCTTTTCGCGGTGGGCTTGGCCATGGTGGTCCTTGATTGTGGTGGGCGGGCACGCTTGCTGACCGCCCAAGGACATTACTTCTCGTCGCGCACGCCCTTGTGGGGGTTCGGGCTGCCGTTCATGATTCGCCCGGTGCTCGTGTCACGCTTGAAGTACGTGTCGCCGCGCTTGAACTCGCTGCGCCCCTTAACTGCGCCGATACGGCTGCCGCGTCCGGTGTTCTTCGCCATCTGGTTCTCCTTCTCCTGAAGTCAGCGTTGCGCTGAACGTTCGGCGTTTCGTCGGCTAGGCTTTACCTGACAAGTAAAGCACATGTTGGCTTTACTGGATAGGTAAAGAGCAAGATGCTGGTTAGTGTTGCGAACCATGAGGTCGCTGCTGCGCTCCGGCCCGAGGCGGTCCTGGCGCTTTCGGAGCCAGCGCGCGGAGATCTTCGTATCGTGTTGACGCTGATAAAGTTTGCAGATTGCCTCGAGCAACTGACGAGAAGTCAGGGCGCGAAGTTGACTGCTCTAGCAGGAGAGCCGGGGTCTGCTTTCCATTTCGGGACCCCGTCGACCGGGGTGCGGCTTCACCCCGTTGATGACTTCGGTGCCCACGTGGTCGTAGAGGTGAATCGCGAGGACTTGAGATCCATCGATGCCGTGTCGATCTCGGCTGTCGGGCTGACGCTGAAGGAGGCCAGCTGAATGAACCAGCACCCATCGGGCCGGAACGCGCCAACGACTTTGCGCCACGACTACAGAGTCAGCGCTGGTGAGCTAATTCGCTTCGAGCTCCGTGCCCGGGGTCTCACCCAGGCCGACTTAGCGGCTCGCGCTGGGGTTTCGGCGAAGCATTTGAATCAGGTCATCCAAGGTGTGGTCCCACTCTCTGCCGACACAGCCCTGCGCCTTGAGCGAACCTTGGGTACCCCTGCGGCGATTCTGAGTCAGGCGGACGCGATAAGCCAGTCGCACAAGCACCGAGCGAAGTCACATGTGTCGATGGCCGAACACCGAGCCTGGTACGAGAAGTTCCCGAAGCCGGCTCTTCGAAGACTCGGCCAACATGTGCCCTCTGCGCCGATCGAGTCTCAGATCGAAGCTCTACTGGAGTACCTGGGGGTTGCTGACCCGAACGCCTTTGACGCGGTTTATGGAGAAGCGCTTGTCTCATTCAGGCGTGCGCAGCGATGGATCGTTGACCCGTACGCAACGGCGCTATGGCTGAGAAGTGCTGAGCTGCGGGCGAGCGAGATCGAAGTTGCGGTTTACGAGAGGACTCGGTTCCGTGACTTGCTTCGTGACTTGCCTGAGTTGACGACCCTAGAGATGGCGGACGCCTTCCCGCGCCTGCAAGACCTGTGCGCGGATGCTGGCGTCGCGGTTGTTTACAACCCTGCGATTGACGGGACGAGGGTCTCTGGAGCGGTGCGTTGGCTGGGTCCCGAACGTCCCGTCATTGCGTTGTCGGAGCGCGGCAAGTTCGAGGACAGCCTGTGGTTCGGCTTCTTTCACGAAGCCGCGCACGTCGTGCTGCACCCAAGGCGCAAGAGCGTTGTCGAGTTGAGCCATTCCGACGACGGCGATGGTGCCGAATCGGAAGCCAACGAGTTCGCCAAGGCAACGATCCTCCGCGGGTGCGTGGACGACCTCATGGGCGCGGAAACCCGAGAGCAGATCGTCGAACTCGCGGGTCGGGCTGGCATCGACCCCGGCCTCGCCGCCGCTATTCGGGCGTACGAAGGTGATGCCGATGGATGGCGCATCGCGTCCAAACTGCGCCGGAAGCTCGACGTAGGTGACTTGACGTAGCTACCGGCGGCTTGACCGATTGGCTCCTGCCGCCGCATCGCGGCGCGCACCAGATGACTCACGGCTGGCATCTTCCGCCGCGGCCACCGCGTCGAACCGATGGAAGCCCGGAAGCGTGTCGTCCCTGCCAGGGGAGTGCACCGATGGCATCCGCTAGGGCGGTCGCATCTTGACGGCGCGCCTCGCCGGGCGACAGGTAACTCCACAGGTAACAGGCTGAGTCAGCGGCCTTTGCCGCCGTGCAACGGTAGGCCCCGTGGGACTCGAACCCACAACCCGCGGATTAAAAGTCCGCTGCTCTGCCAGTTGAGCTAGAGGCCCTGGCGAGGCCAGTCTGCCAGCGTTCGGTGGACGCGGCCGCCGGGCCGTCGCCATCGGCGCGAACTGCTGCCGAGAGGTGGCCGGTGGGGTTACCCTGGGCGCACCGCCTCCCCCCGGGCGGTGGACATCCCCCTTGCATCATCGGAGCACCCCATGCTCGAGCCCCTCGACGATCGTCTTCGCGACGACGACGTGCTCGACGAGATCGAGCTCACGAGCCGGTTGATCATCGCCGCGTCGAACCGCGAGACCCCCATGACGCAGGCCGAGGTCGACGCGTTCCTCGGCCTCGACATCCGCTGAACGGACCCTCGAGGTCCGGCCGATTGACACTTGGTGAACGTCAGCACCTACAGTTGTCTCGGCCTGAACCGAATCGACAGGAGCTTGGCGTGCGATTTCGCATCCGTCCGGTGGAGACGTCCTTCTACGACCTCTTCGCAGAAGCCGCATCCCACCTCGTGCACGGTGCCAACCTCCTGGCACAAGTCCTCGACCCCGACGTCGACCGCGTCGCCCTCGGCGAGCAGATGCGCGACGCCGAGCACCAGGCCGACGAGACGACCCACAAGATCGTCAAGCGGGTCAACTCGACGTTCGTGACGCCGTTCGACCGCGAGGACATCTACCGCCTCGCCAGCAGCCTCGACGACGTCATGGACTACATGGAGGAGACGGTCGACCTGATCGGCCTCTACGAGATCGGTGAGCTGCCGAGCCAGTTCGCCGCCCAGGTCGAGGTCCTGCAGCGCGCCTGCCAGCTGACCGCCGAGGCCATGCCCCGACTGCGCACCATGAAGGACCTCGAGGAGTACTGGATCGAGATCAACCGTCTCGAGAACCAGGGCGACCGGTCCTACCGGCGCATCCTCGCCGACCTGTTCAGCGGCAGCTACAAGTCGCTGGAGGTCCTGAAGCTCAAGGACGTCGTCGACTCCCTCGAGCACGCGATCGACGCCCTGGAGTCCGTGGCCAACACGGTGGAGCAGATCGCCGTCAAGGAGTCCTGAGCCATGGACCTCGTCCTGACGATGGTGATTGCCGTCGTCGTGATCGCGCTCGTCTTCGACTACACGAACGGGTTCCACGACGCGGCCAACGCGATCGCGACCTCGATCTCGACGCGTGCCCTCACCCCGCGCATCGCCCTGGCGATGGCGGCGGTCCTCAACTTCGTGGGAGCCCTGCTCGGTGTGGGGGTGGCCCAGACCATCCAAGGCATCATCGACATCGACTCACGGGTGTCGTCCGGCGTCGACATGGATCGCGCCCACGGCCTGACGATCGTGCTGGCGGCGCTGATCGGCGCGATCACCTGGAACCTCATCACCTGGTACTTCGGCATCCCCTCGTCGTCGTCGCACGCCCTCATCGGCGGCATCGTCGGTGCCGGCGCTGCCTCGGCCACCGCCGTCGACTGGGCGACCCTCGTCGAGAAGGTCGCCATCCCGATGGTGCTCTCGCCGCTGCTGGGCTTCGCGGGTGCCTTCGCCCTGATGACGGCCATCATGTGGATATTCCGCAAGGCAAATCCAGGGAAGGTCGCTCGCGGCTTCCGTCACGCGCAGACCGTCTCGGCGGCCGGCATGTCGCTCGGCCACGGCCTGCAGGACGCGCAGAAGACGATGGGCGTCATCGTCCTCGCGCTCGTCGCCGGTGGCTTCGAGGACGGCTCCGACGTCCCGCTCTGGGTCATCATCGCCGCCGCCTCCGCCATCGCCGCCGGCACCTACTCGGGCGGGTGGCGCATCATGCGCACCCTCGGGCGTCGCATCATCGACCTCGACCCGCCCCGCGGCTTCGCGGCCGAGGGCGTGGCCGCCACGGTGCTCTACGTCATGGCGATCGGCCTGCACGCCCCCGTCTCGACGACGCACACGATCACCTCGGCCATCATGGGCTCGGGCGCCACCAAGCGCTTCAGCGCGGTGCGCTGGGGCGTGGCCAAGGGCATCGTCACCGCCTGGATCGTCACCATCCCTGCGGCTGCCGCGGTCGCGGCGGGGTTCTACGGCGTCGCCCAGTTCTTCCTGCCCTGACGGTCTCCGCCTCGGAGCGGCCGCCGCTGGTCGAGTAGGCGTGCTCCGCTGGGGGCACCTCCCGCTTGCGGGGGCGGGACGAGCGTGAGGACGACGTATCGAGACCACTCGGCGGCGAGCAGCTGACTCGACGACAACGCACCGACGCCCGCTCCTGGTGGAGCGGGCGTCGTGTGCTTGCGGGGGTCTGGATCCTTGCGAGATCTCGGTACAGCGGGACCGGCTTCGCCGGTGGACCACTCGATCTGGCTTCGCCGCTCCCTCGCTGCGCTCGGTCGGGCTCAGCCAAACCGGCCCTGGATGTAGGCCTCGGTGGCCGACTCCTCGGGGTTGGAGAAGATCTTCTCCGTGCGGCCGAACTCGACGAGCTTGCCCGGCTTGCCCACGCCCGCCAGGTTGAAGAACGCGGTGTCGTCGGAGACACGCGCCGCCTGCTGCATGTTGTGGGTGACGATGACGATCGTGTACTTCTCCTTGAGCTCGTGGATCAGGTCCTCGATGACGCTCGTGGAGATCGGGTCGAGGGCCGAGCACGGCTCGTCCATGAGCAGCACCTCGGGCTCCACCGAGATGGCGCGGGCGATGCACAGGCGCTGCTGCTGACCACCCGACAGGCCGGAGCCTGGGCGGGACAGGCGGTCCTTGACCTCGGCCCACAGGCCCGCGCTGCGCAGCGAGCGCTCGACGATCGCGTCCGACTCGGACTTCTTCATCCGCTTGCTGTTGAGCTTCTGGCCCGCCAGCACGTTGTCGTAGATCGACATCGTCGGGAACGGGTTGGGGCGCTGGAAGACCATGCCCACCATGCGGCGCACGTTCACCGGGTCCATCTCGTCGGCGTAGAGGTCCTCGCCGTCGATGAGCACCTTGCCCTGCACGTAGGCACCCGGGATGACCTCGTGCATGCGGTTCAGCGACCGCAGGAAGGTCGACTTGCCGCAGCCCGAGGGGCCGATGAAGGCGGTCACCGCGCGGGCGGGGATCGCGATGTTGACGCCCTCCACGGCGAGGAAGTCGCCGTAGTAGATGTTCAGGTCGGAGACGTCGATGCTCTTGGCCATCGGGGTTTACCTTTCGCCCTTGGGTGAGAAGAAGTACGACACGAGACGTGCGACGAGGTTGAGCAGCATCACGAGGGCGAGCAGCACGAGCGCCGCTCCCCATGCGCGGTCGATGCTGAACTCCGGCGGCACGCCCGGGTAGCGGATCGAGGAGTAGGCGAACACCGGCAGCGTGGCCATGCGTCCGTCGAAGAGGTTGAAGTTGGTGGAGTCCGTGGCACCGGCGATGATCAGCAGCGGCGCGGTCTCGCCGATCACACGGGCGATCGAGAGGGTGATGCCGGTGACGATGCCAGCCAGGGCTGTGGGCACCACGACCTTCGCGATGGTGCGCCACTTCGGCACACCCAGCGCGAAGGCGGCCTCGCGCAGCTCGTTCGGCACGAGCTTGAGCATCTCCTCGCTCGAGCGCACCACCACGGGGATCATCAGCACCGAGAGGGCCACCGAGCCGCCGATGCCCATGCGCACGCCCTCGCCGAAGAAGATGACGAACAGGGCGTAGGCGAACAGGCCGGCCACGATCGATGGGATGCCGGTCATGACGTCGACGAGGAAGCGGATCCAGCTCGAGATCTTCTTGCCGGCGCCGTACTCCACCACGTAGATCGCGGTGAACAGGCCGATCGGCACGCTGATGAGCGTCGCGGCGCCGGTGATGAGCAGGGTGCCCATGATGGCGTGGTAGATGCCGCCGCCCTCGCCCACCACGTTGCGCATCGAGGCATTGAGGAACTCGCCGGAGAGGACGGGCACGCCTCGCGAGAGCACGGTCCAGATGATGCTGGCGAGCGGGATGAGCGCCAGGCCGAAGGCGGAGTAGACCAGCAGCGTGACGAGCCGGTCGACGGCCTTGCGGCTGCCCTCCACGAGGCGCGACCAGATCGGCAGCGCGAACGTGAGGAACCAGCCGAGCAGGACGCCCCGGACCGGTCCGATGCCGGAGAGGGAGGCCAGGACCGCGACCGTGGCAGCGGCTCCGACCACGACACGCGGCGCCCAGAGCGGCAACGTCGCGCCGCGCAGGGAGTCGAGGAGCTCCTCGGTCTCGCGGGAGCGCTGGGGGCGGGGTTCGGTGGTGGTCATCAGTTGGCTCCCGAGAAGTCCTTGCGCCGGTCCACGATCGCGCGGGCGGCGAAGTTGACGGCGAAGGTGATGACGAACAGGACGAGGCCGGAGGCGATGAGCGCGTTGACGGTCAGGCCGCTGGCCTCGGGGAAGCTGAGGGCGATGTTGGCCGCGATCGTGCTCGGGTTGGTCGAGCTGATCAGGTTGGCCGTGACGACCGACGCGGGCGAGAGCACCATGGCCACCGCCATCGTCTCGCCGAGCGCGCGGCCCAGGCCGAGCATGGCGCCGGAGACGATGCCGGAGCGCGCGTAGGGGAAGACGGCCATGCGGACCATCTCCCAGCGGGTGGCGCCGAGCGCGAGCGCGGCCTCCTGGTGCAGGCGCGGCGTCTGCAGGAAGATCTCGCGGCAGATGGCGGTCATGATGGGCAGGATCATGATCGAGAGCACGATGCCGGCCGTGAGGATCGTGCTGCCGGTCGGCGACGGGGGTCCGGCGAACAGGGGGATGAAGCCCAGGTTCTCGTTCAGCCACCGGTAGAAGGGGACGATCGCCGGGGCGAGGAAGATGATGCCCCAGGCGCCGTAGACGACGCTCGGGACCGCGGCCAGCAGGTCGATCACGTAGCCGAAGACCGACCCGAGCCGCTTCGGCGAATAGTGCGAGATGAACAGCGCCACACCGATGGCGACCGGGACCGCGATCAGCAGGGCGAGCACGGCGGCGAGCAGCGTGCCGTAGACGAGGGGCCACACGTAGGGCACGAAGCTCTGGCCGCTCTTCACCTCGTCGGGCGAGGCCGTGATGCCGGGGATGCCCTCGACGGTGAGGAAGAGCGCGACGCCGGCCAGCGTCAGCAGGATGAGGAGCGCTGCGCCGAAGGAGAGGCCGAAGAACACTCGGTCGCCGGGGCGCGTCGGGGCGCGGCGGGCCTGGGGAGGCTCGGGGGCGAGCTTCGAGGTCACGACGGTCCTTCCGGGTTGGGGGGAGACGAGCGGGTCCGGTCCCCGGCCGAGCCCGTGGTGGGCTCGGACCGGGGACCGGATCCGATCAGCTGGCGGCCTTGATGGTGCCGACGGCCTTGGCGACCTTGCTGGCGAAGTCCGCCGTGAGCGGTGCGGAGCCGGCCTGCTCGGCGGCCGTCTTCTGACCCTCGTCGCTGGTCACGTACTCGAGCCAGCCCTTGACGAGGTCGGCCTTCGGCGCCTCGTCGTAGGACTCGCAGCCGATCATGTACGACACCAGGACGATCGGGTACACGCCGGCCTCGGTGGTGTCGCGCTCGATGTCGAGCGCGATGTCGGTGGCGTCGCGGCCCTCGACCTCGGTGGCGGTGTCGAGCACCTTGGCCGCGGCCTCGGGGCTGACCTCGACGAACTCGTCGCCGACCTTGACCTTGGCCTGGCCGAGGTCACCGGCCTGCGACTCGTCGGCGTAGCCGATCGTGCCGTTGCCGTTGGTGACGGCCTGGACGACGCCGGACGTGCCCTGGGCAGCCTCGCCACCCTTGATCGGCCAGGTCTCGACCTCGCCGCCGCTCCACGAACCGCCGGAGGCGGCCTCGAGGTAGGCGGTGAAGTTCTTCGTGGTGCCCGAGTCGTCCGAGCGGTGGACGGGGGTGATCGTGGTGTCCGGGAGGTCGGCGTCGGGGTTGTCGGCCGCGATGGCCGAGTCGTTCCACTTGGTGATCTTGCCCTCGAAGATCGCACCGATGGTCTCGGCCGAGAGGTTGAGCTCGTCGACGCCCTCGAGGTTGTAGATGACCGCGATGGGGCTGACGTAGGTGGGGACCTCGACGACCGGACCGCCGCAGCGCTCCTGGGCCTTGGTGAGCTCGTCGTCCTCGAGGTAGGCGTCGGAGCCGGCGAAGTCGACGCCACCGGCGATGAACTGCTCGCGACCGGCGCCCGAGCCGGCGGGGTCGTAGTTCACGGTCACGTCGCTGTTGGCGGACTGGAAGCCGGCCTTCCAGGCGCCGACGGCAGCCTCCTGCGAGCTGGCACCGGCACCGTTGAGGGTGCCGGAGAGCGACGAGTCGCCCGAGCCCGAGCCGGAGTCGCCCTCGTTGGAGGCGCCACAGGCGGAGAGTCCGAGAGCGAGGGTGAGAGCGAGTGCCGCGGGGGCGGCTGCACGCAGCGTGGTGCGGTTCACGGGGGGTGTCCCTTCGATGATCACATGCTTCTGTCGTCGTGGACGCTAGGGAAGCCAGGTGTATCGGGACCCGTAGGACGGTGAACGGCCGGTGAACGATGGGCGAAGGAAGCGGACCCGTCGCTGGTCAGCGGGGTGACGCAGGTCTCCCCAGCGGCTCGGAGGCGAGCACCTTCCCGCGGCGGTGGTGCAGCACGACCCCCTCGCCGGGGGCGAGGTCAGGGGCCTCGACCCCCAGCGCCTCGAACACCCACGGCAGCGTCGGGCGGTGCCCACAGATCACGGCGGGGGGCTTGGCGTCGAGGACGGCGTCGACGCAGCGGCGCACGTCGGAGCGGCGCGTGTCCTCGGTGAGCCGGTCGTCGAGCCTCAGGAACGCGCCGATGGACCGGGCGAAGGGCTCCACGGTGGCCGCGCAGCGCTCGGCCGGGCTGGTGACGACGCGCCGCACCCCGTACGCCTGCAGGATCGGCACGAGGGCCTCGGCGCGGCGCTCGCCGACGAGGGTCAGCGACCGGAGCGCGTCCTCCCCGGACCAGCTCTCGCGCGCCCTCGCCTTGCCGTGGCGGACCACGACGAGCGTGCGGGTGCGGTGGGCCTTGTCGTCGCGCAGGTCCAGGAAGGCCTCGAGCAGGTCGTGGTCGTGGTCGTAGCTGAGGAGCTTGCGGGCGTGCCCCGGCCGCACCCACCGCACCTCGTCGACCTCGCGGTTCGGCACGAAGGGCGTCTCGGTGCGGCCGACCACACGGGCCGCCCAGTAGCTGACCCGCTTGGGGCCGCCGGCCACGCGGTACTGCGTGTCGGGCAGCGGGTGGCCGAGCCGGATCCGCTGCCCGGTCTCCTCGGCGACCTCGCGGACCGCGGTCGTCACCAGGTCCTCCCCGGGGTCGGGCTTGCCCTTCGGGAACGTCCAGTCGTCGTAGCGCGGACGGTGCACGAGGAGGAGCTCGACGGGGCGTCGACTCGTGTCGTCGGGACGAGGGGTGGCGCGCCGCCAGGTGACGGCGCCGGCGGCGGTCAGCGGACGTTCACGTGACATGCCTCGTATTGTTCACGTCCAAGGTGTCCAGACGGTGACGAACCGACCTGGCGAGACGACGAGGAGGTGGTCCGGTGGTGCGCAGGAGCCCGTCGGCCGTGGTGCTCGTCGTCGTCCCGCTCGTGGTGCTCGCGCTCGCCGCCGGGGTCGCCTGGGCCGTCACGGGACCCGGGCAGCAGGTCCTCGGGCGGGCCGACGTCCGCGGACCGCTGGCGTCGGCGCTGGCGGTCGCCCCGGCCGACACGACGGTGCTGGGCTTCACCGACTGGGACCGCATCCGCGACTCCGGGGTGACCGATCCCGCCACGCGCGACCTGGCCACGCGGTCGGCGCTCTCCGACATCGGCGAGGCCGTGCCCCAGGCGTTCGGCTGGTCGATCGACGACGTCCGCTGGGAGGCGTTCGTGCAGGACCTCGGTGCTGGGGTCCTGGTGGTCGCACCCGGTGACGCGTTGTCCTGGAGCGAGGTCGAGGACGGTCTTCGCGAGGCCGGGTTCGACCAGGACGGCGACGGGTGGAGCGCCACGCCGCAGGTCCTGACCGAGACCGGTCTCGGTGACCAGTTCACCGCGGTGCGGATCGTGCGCTCGGCCGGCGTGCTGGTGGCTGCCACCGCGCCCGAGGCCGCCGACCAGGTCGTGCGGACGGCCACGGGCCGCGACGCGTCGCTCGCCACGGTGCGCCAGGCGGCCGACACCGCCCAGGCCCTGGCCGGCGCCGACACCGTGCTGCTGCAGGCGGGCTCGCTGGGGTGCGACGCCGCCGCGGTGCCCGACACCGACCGCGCCGCCGCCGACGCCGCGCAGGCGCGTGAGGGCCGTCTGCAGGCCTACTCGTTCGCGGGGCGGGCCCTCACCGACCGCGGCGGCTCCGGCGCCAGTGCACAGACCGCGACCTTCGCGATGACGTTCGACGACGTCTCGACCGCCCGGGAGCAGGCGCCGATCCGCGAGCGGCTCGCGACCGGCCCCTTCATCGGGCGCACCGGTCAGGTGGAGGACGAGCTGCGCGACCCCTCCGCCACGGTGGACCAGGCCACGGTGACGCTGTCGTTCGACCGGTCCGCCGACGGCACCGTGCTCATGCTCGGCACGGGTGCCCTGCTCTTCGCCGCCTGCTGAACCGCGTCAGGAGGTCGCGCGGCTGCGGCGGCGCTTGGCGCGGGCGATCAGCTCGGTCTGCACGTCGCGCTCGGTCGCGTGGCGGGTCCACGTGCCGTCGGCGCCGAGGTGCCAGGAGCTGGTGGCGTCGTCGGCCATCCTGGCGAGCAGGTCACCGAGTGTCTGCACGTGCTCGGCACTGGGCACCCGCACCAGCACCTCGACACGGCGGTCGAGGTTGCGGTGCATGAGGTCGGCCGACCCGATCCAGGCCTCGGGGCTCCCGCCACCGGCGAACCAGTAGACCCGGCTGTGCTCCAGGTAGCGCCCGAGCACGCTGCGCACCTCGATGTTGTCGCTCAGCCCCGGCACGCCCGGTCGGAGCGTGCAGATGCCGCGCACGACGAGCCGCACGGGGACGCCGGCGCGCGACGCCTGGTACAGACCGTCGATGACGCCCTCGTCGACGAGGGAGTTCACCTTGAACGAGATCCCGGCGGGCCGTCCGGCCCGGTGGTGCTCGATCTCGCGACCGATGTGCTCCAGCAGGCCCTCCCGCAGGCCGGACGGGGCCACCATGAGGCTGCGGTACTCGCTCTGGTGGGCGAACCCCGAGAGGGCGTTGAACAGCTCGAGCAGGTCGTTGGTGATGTCGGGGTCGCTCGTCAGCAGCCCGAAGTCCTCGTAGAGGCGGGCCGTCTTGGGGTTGTAGTTGCCCGTGCCGAGGTGCGCGTACCGGCGCAGCCCGTCGGGCTCGTCGCGCACCACGAGCGCCAGCTTGCAGTGCGTCTTCAGCCCCACCAGGCCGTAGACGACGTGGCAGCCGGCGCGCTCCAGCTTGCGGGCCCAGCGGATGTTGGCCTGCTCGTCGAAGCGGGCCTTGATCTCCACGAGCACGAGCACCTGCTTGCCCGAACGTGCGGCGTCGACGAGGGAGTCGATGATGGGGGAGTCGCCCGACGTGCGGTACAGCGTCTGCTTGATGGCGAGCACGTGCGGGTCGGCCGCGGCCTGCTCGATGAAGCGCTGCACGCTCGTGGCGAACGAGTCGTACGGGTGGTGCACGAGCACGTCGCGGCGACGCAGCGTGCCGAAGAGGTCGGCGGGGCTCGCGGTCTCGACCTCCGCCAGGTGCTCGTGGGTGCCCGGGACGAACGGGTCGAACTTCAGCTCGGGGCGGTCGAGGTCGGCGATCTCGCCCAGGCTGCGCAGGTCGAGCGGACCCTGGAGACGGAACACCTCGTCCTGCCTGATGCCCAGCTCGGACACGAGCAGGTCGAGCACCTCGGCGTCGATCGTCTCCTCGACCTCGAGTCGCACGGGCGGGCCGAAGCGGCGCCGCAGCAGCTCCTTCTCGAGCGCCTTGAGCAGGTTCTCGGCGTCGTCCTCCTCGACCTCGAGGTCCTCGTTGCGGGTCACGCGGAACGCGTGGTGGGCCACGATCTCCATGCCGGGGAACAGCAGGTCCAGGTGGGCGGCGATGACGTCCTCGAGGGGGACGTGGCGACCGTCGCTCGTCGGCATCCAGCGGTCGATGATCGGGGGGACCTTGACGCGCGCGAAGTGCTGCTTGCCGGTCTCGGGGTTGCGCAGCACCAGGGCGAGGTTCAGCGAGAGGCCGGAGATGTAGGGAAAGGGGTGGGCCGGGTCGACCGCCAGCGGCGTGAGCACCGGGAAGACCCGGTCGCGGTAGGTGGCGCTGACGTCGGCGCGCTCGCTCGGCGTCAGGTCGTCCCAGCGGACGAGGGCGATGCCCGCCTCGGCGAGCGCCGGCACGACGTCGGACGCGAAGGCGCGGGCCTGCTCGATCATGAGGCCGTGGCTGGCCTCGAGGCTGCTGGCGAGCACGTCCTTGGGGTGGAAGCCGCTGGCCGAGGGCACGGCCACGCCGGCGGCGATGCGGCGCTTGAGGCCGGCGATGCGCACCATGAAGAACTCGTCGAGGTTGCTGGCGAAGATCGACAGGAAGCGCACGCGCTCGAGCAGGGGCAGCGAAGCGTCGTTGGCGAGCTCGAGCACCCGGGCGTTGAACGCGATCCACGACAGCTCTCGGTCGAGGAAGCGGTCCGCGGGCAGCTCGCCGTCGGCGGGGTCGAACGGCGGGTCGACGTCGAACTCGTCGGGTGATGCGGGTGTCTCGACCGCGGGGAGGTCCAGATCGGTGGTGTCCACACGTCGAGTGTCGCAAGCCCAGGTGAACAGTGCTTGAACGACGACGTGTGCCGGGGCTCGACGGACGCCGGCGTCGGGGCGGACACGGGGGTCATGGACCGACGTGGGGCGCTATGGTGCGCGCATGGTGTCGACGACGAAGCTGCTGGCGCTGGTGCAGGCCAAGGGCGCCCAGGGCCTCTTCTCCCTCCCCACGCCGGTCATCAGGCGGCTCGCGGGTCGGCCGCGCACCGTCGACGGCCGCACGCTCGATCCGGAGATGCAGCTCCTCCTGCGGGTCATGGGCCTGCAGGGCCCCGCCGTGGAGACCCTGTCGATCACCCGCGGCCGTCGCATGTACACCGAGGCCTTCCAGATGCTCGGCGGCACCCAGCCGATCGGGGCGGTCACCGACCGCACCATCGACGGCCCCGGTGGACCGCTGGCCCTGCGCTTCTACACGCCCCGAGGGCTCAGCGGTCGGTCACCGGCCCTCGTCTACCTGCACGGAGGCGGCTGGGTCTACGGCGACCTCGACGCCTACGACGGCGTCTGCCGGTTCCTGGCCGAGGAGGCGCAGGTGCGGGTCGTCTCCGTCGACTACCGCCTGGCGCCGGAGGCGCAGTTCCCGGCCGGCTTCGAGGACGCGTGGGCAGCCTGGCGCTGGGTCACCGAGCACGCCACCGGCCTCGGCATCGAGCCGTCCGCCATCGCCGTGGGCGGCGACAGCGCCGGCGGCAACCTCTCGGCCCTCGTGGCGCAGCACGCCGCCCACGCCGACGACGTGGTCGCGCCGGCCTTCCAGCTGCTGATCTACCCGGCCACCGACTTCGTGGAGGAGCTCCCCAGCCGGACGCTCCTCGGTGAGGGGTACCTGCTCACGAAGGCCTTCATGGACCTGTGCTCCGACAGCTACCTGGCCGGTGACGAGGACCGGGCCGACGCGCGGCTGTCCCCGCTGCGCCAGGACGCCACCGGAGCGGCACCCGCCTACGTCGTGACGGCGGGCTTCGACCCGCTGCGCGACGAGGGCACCGCGTACGTGGAGCACCTGCGGGCCGCCGGCGTCACGGTGGAGCACGTGGAGGAGCGCGGGCTCATCCACGGCTTCGCGAACATGG
This sequence comes from Aeromicrobium sp. WCS2018Hpa-31, assembly GCF_031843905.1. Taxonomy (NCBI): domain Bacteria; kingdom Bacillati; phylum Actinomycetota; class Actinomycetes; order Propionibacteriales; family Nocardioidaceae; genus Aeromicrobium; species Aeromicrobium sp. WCS2018Hpa-31. The sequence continues at coordinate 65,300 of NZ_JAVTJF010000005.1, forward strand.
TGGGCATCGGGCGTTCCGCGCCGCGGGCCATGCGCCGGGCCGCCGCCGCGCTGCAGCGCGGTCTCAGCTGACGTCGGCGCGGCTCACGCGCGGGCGTAGAGCGTGTCGCGTGCGTGCTCGGCGAAGCCGAGGCGACGGTAGACGGTGAGGGCGGCGTCGTTGTCGCCCTCGACGTAGAGGTCGACGGTCCGCAGGCCCCGTTCGTGCAGGTGGCGCAGGCCGCGTGCGGTGAGGGCGGTGCCGAGGCCGCGGCCGTGCGCGTCCGGGTCGACCCCCACGACGTAGACCTCGCCGGTGTCCCCCTCGACCTTGGTCCAGTGGAAGCCGACGACCTCGCCCTGCTCATCCTCCGCGACGAACAGGCCTGCGGGGTCGAACCACGGCTCGGCGGCACGCCGCTCGAAGTCGGCGCGGTCCATGGCGCCCTGCTCAGGGTGGTGAGCGAACGCGCGCCCGTTCACCGCGACGACCGCGTCGGTGTCGTCGGGACGGAAGCCGCGCAGCGTGACGCCCTCGATCGTCCGCTCCTGCGGGGCCTGCTCGCCGAGCGCGAGACGCAGGACCAGCAGGGTGCGCTCGGGCGTGAACCCGGCCGACGCGGCCAGCGCCTGCGCGGCGGGCAGGTCGCCGTGCGCCCAGAGCCGACGTTCCCCGCGGGCGACCAGCTGGTCGAGGAGCGCCCGGCCGATGCCCTGGCGGCGGTGGTCGGGATGCACCACCAGCTCGGCGGGGGCGTCGGAGAAGGCGACCGCGGCCGCCACCTCGTCGCGCTCCAGCAGCACGCGGGGCTCGTCGCCCTCGCGCAGCGCGATGCGGGTCGCCTCGTTGAGGGGCTCCACGCCGTCGACGTCGGTGGCGGCACGGGCGAGGTCGGACAGGCTCATGCCTCCATGATGACGCGGGGTGCGAGACCCCGCGGCGCGCCGGGTCCGTGGTCGGCGCGCCGCGGGGGTCAGCCGCGGTGCAGGTCGGCGAGCCGGCGCAGCTGGTGGCCGACCTCGGCCGCCACCGCGCTCGCGAGCGCCTCCGGGGTGTCGTCGACCGGCTCCGGCACCACGTGGTGCACGGTGCCGAGCTCGTGCAGGTCGAGCGCCGAGACCCGCTGCTGCTCGGCCATCTCGGGCGCGTGGTCGACGTCGCCGTGCACGATCGCGCTCGCACCCTCGGGCGGCAGGGGCGACAGCCACGCGTTCTCGGTGGCCACCACGACGTCGGCCGGCAGCAGCGCGAGCGCGCCGCCACCGCAGCCCTGGCCCAGCAGCACCGACACCGACGGGACGGTGAGGGTCGACATCGAGGCGATGCAGCGGGCGATCTCGCCGGCGATCGATCCTTCCTCGGCCTCGGGGGAGAGCTCGGCGCCCGGCGTGTCGATGACGGAGACGAGCGGCAGGCCCAGCTCCTGGGCCAGACGCATCCCGCGCCGTGCCTCGCGCAGCGCCGCCGGCCCCATGGGGTTGGCGGGCGTCTGGGTGGTGCGGTCCTGGCCGACCACGACGCACGGCACGCCGTCCAGGCGCGCCAGGGACACGAGCATCGCGCTGTCACGCTCGCCCTCGTCCGTTCCCTGCAGCCGCACGGTGGCGTCGCTGCCGTGCCGCAGCAGGTGGCGCACCCCGGCGCGTCCCTCGCCGCGGGTGAGCTCGATGGACTCCCACGTGCTCAGGCGACGTTCGGCGTCGGGCTCGCGACCCGGGCGGCGGTCCCGCGTGGACTCCGTCGCGGCGTCCACCAGGATGCCGAGGGCGCGGTCGACGACCATCGGCAGCTCGTCGTGCAGCACGACCTCGTCGATGATGCCCCGCTCGGCCAGGTTCTCGCTCACCTGGACGCCGGCCGGGAACGGCCGACCCTCCAGCAGCTCGTAGACCTTGGGCCCGAGGAAGCCGACGAGAGCGCCGGGCTCGGCCACCGTGACGTGCCCGAGGGAGCCCCACGAGGCGAACACGCCGCCGGTGGTGGGGTGCCGCAGGTGCACGAGGTAGGGCAGACCGGCCGCGCGGTGGTCCATGATCGCGCGGGAGATGTCGACCATGTGCACGAACGCCGGCGTGCCCTCCTGCATGCGGGTTCCGCCCGAGGCCGTGGAGGCGAGCAGGGGCAGGCCCTCGGCCGTGGCCCGGCGGACGGCGCTCGTGATGCGCTGGGCGGCGGCTCGACCGATGGATCCGGCGAGGAAGCCGAACTCGTTGAGCACGAAGGCCACGGGCCGCCCCTTCACCAGGCCGCGCCCGGTGATCACGGACTCGTCGGTGCCGGCCCGTGCCGCGGCCTTCTCGACCGCGGCGCGGTACTCGGGGGAGTAGCCCGAGACGTCGATCGGCTCGTCCCAGGACTCGTGGGACCCGGGGTCGAGGACCAGCTCGACCAGGTCGTGGGCACCGATGCGGGCGGTCATCGGTGCTGCTCGTTCGCTCGCTGACGCTCGGTCATCGGTCGCCTTCCTCGATCCAGCGACGGACGGTGCCGCCGTGCTGGTCCAGCGTGGGGGGTGCCTGGTGGTCGGTGCGGGTCGTCTCGACCCCGCCGCCGTCGAAGAACCGCAACGGCGGACCCGGCAGCGTCACGCTACCCAGGGTCGAGTGCTCGACGTCGACGAGGAGCCCCTGGCTGTGGGTCTGGTCCCAGGCGTAGACCTCGTCGAGGGTGCGCACCTTGCCGGCGGGGATGCCGACCTCGGCGAGCCGCGCGAGCAGGTCCTCGGCCTTCCAGTCGGCGAAGACCTGCTCGACCAGCTCGACGACCTCCTCGCGACGGGCGACCCGCTCGGGATTCGTCGCGAAGCCCTCGAGGTCGGGGTCGACGTCGAAGCCGGCGCAGAAGTCGTGCCAGAGGCCCTCGCTCCCGACGGCGATCTGCACGGCTCCGTCGGCGCAGCGGAACAGGCCGTACGGCGAGATGGACGCGTGGTGGTTGCCCTGCGCCCGGCCGACGGTGCCGGCGACGGTCCAGCGGGTCCCCTGGAAGCCGTGGACGCCGACCGTGGCGGCGAGCAGCGACGTGCGCACCACCTGGCCGCGACCGGTCCGCTCCCGCTCGTGCAACGCGGTCATGACGCCGTAGGCGCCGTACATGCCGGCCAGGATGTCCGAGATCGGGGTGCCGACCTTCTGGGGGTCGTCCGGCGAGGAGCCCGTGATGGACATCAGCCCGGCCTCGCCCTGGGCGATCTGGTCGTAGCCGGAGCGGCCCCCCTCGGGCCCGTCGTGCCCGAAGCCCGTGATCGAGAGCACCACGAGGCGGGGGTTGCGCTCGCACAGGCCGTCGAGGCCGAGCCCGAGACGCTCGAGCACGCCCGTGCGGAAGTTCTCGACCAGCACGTCGGCGCGGTCGACCAGCGCGAGGAAGACGTCGCGGTCGGCCTCGTCCTTGAGGTTGAGCGCCACCGACTCCTTGTTGCGGTTGGCCGACAGGAAGTAGGTCGACTCGCGCTGGACGTCGGGGTCGGCCTCGTCGGCCGTGCCGACGTGCCCGTCGGCGTGGGGCCAGCGGAAGGGCGGACCCCATCCGCGGGTGTCGTCGCCGTGGCCGGGGGCCTCGACCTTGACCACGCGGGCGCCGAGGTCGCCCAGCATCATCGTGGCGTGCGGCCCGGCGAGCGCGCGGGAGAGGTCGACGACCAGCAGGTCCGAGAGCGGTCCGGAGCTCGTCATGTCAGGCCCCCCATCCCGGCAGCACGAGCGCGGCCCAGACGAGCAGCGGACCGACCAGCACCACGATCACGCTGTAGGTCAGGATCTGCTTGTAGTAGACCTGCTCGGTCACGGTGTCCGGCCGGTTCGCGAGCATGAGCGCGCCGTTCGTGGAGAACGGGCTCACGTCGACGATGGTCGAGCTGATGGCCAGGGCCGCGATGAACATGGCCGGGTGGATGCCGCCGTCGACGATGAGCGGGATGGCGATCGGCACGATCACGGGCAGCAGCGCGGTGGAGGACGCGAACGCCGAGACCACGCCGCCGACGTAGCAGAGGATCAGGGCGCCGATGGCCACGGCGCCGAGGCCCGCGGCCCACCCGCCGACGTACTCCGGCGAGCCGGCCTGCGTGAGGATCGCGGCGTACGTGCTGACGCCGGCCACGAGCAGGACGGTCGGCCAGGCGATCTGGCTGACGGCGCCCTTGTGCTCCTGTGCCGACAGCATGGCGAGGATGACGGCGGCGGTGATGGCCACGAAGCCGATGTTCTTGTCGAAGGCGAGGGCCACGACGGCCACGCCCACGAAGGCGACGAGCGTGAGCACCTGGTCGGTGCGGACGCCCGTCGCGGCGGTGCCGGTGGGGGCGTCGACGCCGTAGCCGCGGGCGGTCACCTTCGCGCCACCGGTGTGCAGGTCGGCGGTCAGGGTGTCGTCGTCGCCGGGCTCGATGCGCTGCGACATGAGGCGGCGACCACCGAGGGCGAGGAACAGGATGGCGGCCATGACCAGGTTGACCACGAGGCTGGCGAGGAACACCGTCATCTCGCTGACGGGCAGGCCGTTCTCGCGCATGACCGAGTTGGTGATGGTGCCGTAGATGCTGATGGGGGAGAAGCCGCCGCCCTGGGCGCCGTGCACGACGAACATGCCCATCATGAGCGGGCTGATCTTGTACTTGCCGGCGAAGCCGAGCGCGATGGGGCCGATGATGGCGCAGGCCGCGGGGCTCGCAGCGCCGATGGACGTCAGGAGCGCGGTGACCGCGAACATGACCCACGGGATCAGCGCGACGCGCCCGCCGACCGCCTTCACGGCGGTGGTGACGATGAGGTCGACGGTGCCGTTGTTCTTCGCGATCGCGAAGAGGTAGGTGACGCCGATCAGGGTGAGGATCAGGTCGCCGCTCACTCCGGCGAGGATCTCCTTCTCGTCGAGGTCGAGCGCGTACATGCCGACGAGCCACGCGGCCACGTAGGCCAGGGCTCCCATGTTGATCGGCAGCAGCGTGCCGATGACGAACAGCGCGACGAGCGCGATGATCGCGATGAGTTCCGGTCCCATGGCGGGAGCCTCCTGTGCAGTCGTGACGAGGGTCGTGTGACGGGAGTCACCCCCGATGGATCAGTGGCCTAGCCAATAGTCATCTGAGCCGATTGTCAATACCCTGGCTCCATGGCTTCCCCGAACGACGGCCTCCGACCGGTCGCGCGCCCCCGCCTCTACGAGCAGGTGGCCGAGCAGATCGCCACGTGGGTCGCCGACAACGGGCTCGGTGCCGGCGACCGCCTCCCGCCCGAGCGCGACCTCGCCACGCGCCTCGGCGTCAGCCGCGCCACGGTCAGCCAGGCGCTCGTCGCGCTCGAGGTCGTCGGTGCCGTCACGGTGCGCCACGGCGACGGCGCGATCCTCACGGGGGGCTCCGGGGTCCGGCGCATCACCGAGGCGATCCGCGAGCACGCCCAGCGGCTGCCCGACGTCATCGACGCCCGCGACGCGCTCGAGACCAAGATCGCCGCGCTCGCCGCCCAGCGCCGCAGCGACGCCGACGCCGACGCCATCGACGCCGCGCTCGACGGCATGGAGGCCGACATCGACGCCGGCGGTGGCGGCGTCGCCGGCGACGAGCAGTTCCACGCCGCCGTCACCGCCGCGGCGCACTCGACGCTGCTGGCCCGCATGATGGCCGAGATCAGCGAGCTCGTGCTCGAGACCCGCATCGAGTCCCTCGGCCAGCCCGGCCGGCCCCGCGACTCGCTCGCCGCCCACCGACGGATCGCGGCCGCCATCCGCGCCGGCGACGCCGACGAGGCGGCGCGAGCCATGCACGACCACGTCGAGCAGGTCAGCGACGTCGCGATCCTGCGCGAACCACCCGCGTGAGCGCGGGGGAGGTCGCCGCGATCGTCGCGGCGGGCTTCGGTGCGGGCATCGCCACCGCGTCGATCGGCGTGGCGTCCCTGGTGAGCTTCCCGGTCCTCGTGGCGCTCGGCGTCCCGCCCGTCACGGCCAACGCCTCCAACACCGTGGGACTGGTGCCGGCCGGGCTCAGTGGGTCCTTCGGCTACCGCCGCGAGCTCTCCCTGCACCCTCGCGTGACCGCGACCGTGCTCGGGCTCAGCGGCCTGTTCGCCGTGGTCGGCGCGCTCCTGCTCCTGCGGCTCCCCTCCTCGGTGTTCGAGTCGGCCGTGCCCTGGCTCATCCTCTTCGCCTGCTCGCTGGTGGCCACGCAGCCGCTCATCTCACGACGGGTCCGGTCCCGGCGGGGCCCCGACCACGTGACCGGCCCGCCGCGGGTGGGCGCCGGCGTGGGGCTCGGCACCGCGGCGTGCGGGGTCTACGGCGGCTACTTCGGCGCCGGGCAGGGCGTCATGATGATCGCCGTGCTCGCCTTCGGGCTGGAGCTGCCGATGGCCGTGATCAGTGCGCTGCGCACCGCCGCGATCCTCGCGTCCAACCTCGTGGCGACCGCGATCTTCGTCTTCGTCGCACCCCTGGACTGGACCGTCGTGCTCCTGCTGGGGGCCGGGTCCGTCGGCGGCGGCTACGTCGGGTCGATCATCGGTCGACGCCTGCCCGACCTGGTCCTGCGCGCGCTCGTCGTGGCATCCGGCGTCACCGTGGCCGCCCTGATGCTGCGGGGCTGACCCGCCGCGTGTCGTGGTCCGTCAGGCGCGGGCACCCGGACCCGGGACCCTGGAGGCGGGCTGCGAGGGACGCTCCTCGGTGTCGGGGGTGGTGGCGACGAAGCGGTAGCCGACGTTGCGCACGGTGCCGATGAGCGTCTCGTGCTCGGTGCCCAGCTTGGCGCGGAGTCGACGCACGTGGACGTCGACCGTGCGCGTGCCGCCGAAGTAGTCGTAGCCCCACACCTCCTGCAGCAGCTGCTGGCGGGTGAACACCCTCCCGGGGTGCTGGGCGAGGAACTTGAGCAGCTCGAACTCCTTGAAGGTGAGGTCGAGCGTGCGGTTCTCGAGCTTGGCGGTGTAGGTGGCCTCGTCGACGACCAGGCCGCTGGAGGCGATGAGGTGGGAGTCGTCGTCGCCGTCCTGGCCTGCGGCCACGCGTCCCATGGCGAGCCGGAGGCGTGCCTCCAGCTCGGCAGGTCCTGCCGTGGTGAGGATGACGTCGTCCATGCCCCAGTCCGAGGCGGCGACCGCGAGGCCACCCTCGGTGAGGATCAGCACGAGCGGGCACTCGATGCCGGTCGTGCGGATGACCCGGGTGAGGCTGCGCACCTGGGCGAGGTCGTGGCGACCGTCGACGAGGACCGCGTCGGACGGTGGCGCGTCGATCAGCGCGCTCGCCTCGGCGGGGAGGATCTTGACGTGGTGGGGCAGCAGCGCGAGCGCGGGCAGCACCTCCACCGAGGACTGGGTGCTCTTGGTCAGGAGCAAGAGGTGCGACACGAGGTCCCTCCGTCGTTCCGCCGCGGGCGCGGTGCCCACCGCTCGCAGGTGGTACCGGTCCGGAGCGTCACCCCGAGGGGACCGCCTGCGTCAGTGCTTCTGTGCTGTTGCTGTTGCTGTTGCTGTTGCTGGGTGCGTGCTGGTGGTGCTGGTTATGACAAGAGGCCAGGTGATGTCACCGTGGCCTCGTCGCATGGTCGAGAATAGTGCATGTGTCGGACGAATCACCAGAAGGTGTCGCGGAAGAGAACGACGTCACAGTCGCCGCTGCGAGCGGTCGTGACGGCGTCACGGTGCGCTACTGGGCTGCCGCGCGTGCCGCCGCGGGCGTCGAGACGGAGACCGTCGTCGGCGCCACGCTGGCCGAGGTCGAGGCCGCCGTGGTGCGACGACGACCGGGGGACCGGCGCTTCGCCGACGTCCTGGGCATCTGCTCCGTGCTCGTCGGCGAGGTGCCGGTCGGGGGTCGCGACCACGCCGACGTCGCGCTCGAGCCGGGGTCGCTGGTCGAGTTCCTGCCCCCCTTCGCCGGTGGCTGAACCGGCCGCGGGGCACCGGCCGGTTTGGCATCATGCTCAGGTGCCCCGCCTCGTGTCGTCGCTGCTGTCGACCGCGCTCGCGGGGTTGCTCGCTCTCGCCGTGACCACGGGCGAGCTGTGGCTGGTCGCCGCCGGCGTCCTGCTCGTCCAGGTCCTGGTGGCCGCGGCCCCACCCTCGGCCGGCCTGGAGCAGGTCCGTGCGGGCTCGTTCGTGCCGGTCGCGGCCGGCAGCCTGGTGGCCACCGGTCTGGCCCTCGACCCGAGCCTGCTCGCCGGGACCTCCGGCACGCGGGCGGCCCGCGACGCGCTCCTGTCGTCCGGCGTTCTCGCGGGCGTCCTCGCCGGGGTGGCGGTCGTGGTGGCCCTCGCCTGGTTCACCCAGATGCTGCGCCGCGAAGGCCGGGAGCACCTCGTCCGCTCCGCCGCCGCGACGGTGACGCTCGGCGTCCTGGCCACGCTGGCCGCCGGCTGGGTGGCCGCAGCGCGGGCGTCCCTGTCGACCGACGTGGTCCTCATGGCCGGCGTCGGGCTGTCGGTCGCCGTGCTCGTCTGGGCCGCGCCGGGCGACCGCGTGGTGCTCGCGTCGGTGGCCGTCCTGGCCGGGGCAGGTGCGGGAGCGGCCGTCCCCCTCGTCGTCGACGGGTCCGGCACGTGGGTCCTCGGCACGGCCGTCGGCGCGGGTGCGGCGCTGTGCGCCCTGCTGGGCCAGGTGGTCGGCCGTGCCTGGACCGCCGGTGGGACGACGTCGGGGCCGGAGCTCTGGGTGTTCCCGGCGGCGCTCTCGGTGGCCCTGGCGGCTCCGGTGGCGCACCTGGGCGCCCAGCTCGCGGTCCTCGTGGTCTGATCCGGACGTGGTCCGTCCACGTAGCCTGGGCGGGTGACCGGTGCCCTCGTCCTCGTCGCCGCCCTCGTGGCCACGGCCCTGCTCGCCCTCGTGATGCAGCGGCGCAACGGCCGGTTCACGAGCCGTCCCGCGGCCGCCACGGAGGGCACCGCCGACCCGGTCGGGCCCGGTGGGTCGGGCGAGCTCGCGGACGTCCCGCGCGTCACGGCCGACGAGATCGGTGCGGCGCTGGGCGACCGGCTCACGCTCGTCCAGTTCTCCAGCGCCTTCTGCAGCCCGTGCCGTGCCACCCGGGCCCTGCTCACCGACGTCGTCTCGACCCGGGCCGACGTCGCGCACGTGGAGGTCGACGCGGAGTCCCACCTCGACCTGGTCCGAAGGCTGAACATCCTGCGCACGCCCACCGTGCTCGTCGTCGACGCCGACGGCGTGGTGCTGAGCCGCGCGTCCGGTCTCCCGCGTCGGGACCAGGTGGTGGCGGTCCTCGACGCCTGAGGCGCCTCGCCGTCGATGGATGGCCTCCGTGGGCAGTCCCGTCCATTTTGTGAGACGACTGTCCGCCATGCGAGACAGAAAGCAGGGTCGCAGCCGCTCGCGGCCTACGCTGGTCCCATGACCGGCTCGACGAACCTGACGCGGCGCCTCGCGGTGGACCACTGCCGCACGCGCTCCGCGCTCTGTCGTCCTCGCTGATCGACCGCGCGAGCACGCACCCGCGGTCACGAGCCGACCTGTCCCGGCCGACGTCGACCCCTGCGGTCGCGCGCGCCTCCCTCCTCCAGGAGTTCCTCATGTCACGTCCCACGCACGTGGACCCGCGCGGCCAACGCTTCGCCGCGGCGATCACGTCGGTCGTGCTGGCGCTGGCCCTGGTCCTGCCGACCTCGGCCGCCGTCGTCCTGCTCGCCGCGCAGGGCATCGTGTTCGCGATCGGCGCGAGCGGTCACCTGCACCGTTCGCCGTACGCGGTCGCCTTCGCGCGACTCGTCCGACCGCGCATCGGCCCGCCGGCCGAGCCCGAGGACGCCCGTCCCCCGCGGTTCGCGCAGACGGTCGGCCTCGCGTTCGTGGCCGTCGCCCTCGTGGGCTTCGTCTCCGGAGCGGACGCCGTGGGCTACGCGGCCACGGCTCTCGCCCTCGTGGCCGCGCTCCTCAACGCCGCCGTCGGCTTCTGCCTCGGCTGCGAGCTCTACCTGCTCGCGCGTCGCGCCACCGCGTCGCGCCAGCCCGCCTGACCACCACCCACCCCGACCACCCACCCCGACCACACAGCCCCATCCCCACGCCCAGTGGGTCAACACACGGAGGTATCACCATGAGCCGCGACACCGCGCTCGTCACCGCAGACTGGGTCGAGGAGCACCTCGACGACCCCAAGGTCGTCCTCATCGAGGTCGACGAGGACGCCGAGGCCTACGACAAGGGCCACATCCCCGGCGCCATCAAGCTGGACTGGAAGAAGGACCTCCAGGACGGCGTGCGCCACGACTTCATCTCCAAGGAGAAGCTCGAGGAGCTGCTCTCGAGGAAGGGTGTCGCCAACGACGACACCGTCGTCTTCTACGGCGGCAACAACAACTGGTTCGCCGCGTACGCCTACTGGTACCTGACCTACTACGGCCACGAGAACCTCCGTCTGCTCGACGGTGGCCGCAAGAAGTGGGAGCTCGACAGCCGCGAGCTGAGCGCCGACGTCCCGGACCGCCCGGCCACCACGTACACCGCACGGGAGCCGGACGAGTCCGTGCGCGCCTACCGCGACGAGGTCATCGAGGCGATCGGCACGAAGAACCTCATCGACGTCCGCAGCCCCGACGAGTTCGCCGGACGCCTGCTCGCCCCGGCGCACCTGCCGCAGGAGGCCGCGCAGATCGCCGGTCACATCCCCACGGCGGGCAACGTCCCGTGGAGCAAGGCCGCCAACGACGACGGCACCTTCAAGAAGGACGAGGAGCTCAAGGAGCTCTACGCCCAGGCCGGCCTCGACGAGGGCAAGGACACCATCGCGTACTGCCGCATCGGTGAGCGCAGCTCGCACACGTGGTTCGTGCTCAACGAGATCCTCGGCTACCCGAACGTCAAGAACTACGACGGCTCGTGGAGCGAGTACGGCTCGCTGCGGGGCGTTCCCGTGGCGATCGGCGACGAGCGCGGGGAGGCCTGACATGTGCGGAGCGATCAAGGGCGGACCCCGCCTCGAGGGTGTCGACGTCGCGAACCAGGCCGTCATCCAGGGCGTCGTCGTCCGCGGTGACGAGCCGGTCGGCAACGCCTACGTGCGTCTGCTCGACCGCACCGGCGAGTTCACCGCCGAGGTCCCGACCTCGGCGACCGGCCAGTTCCGGTTCTTCGCCGGCCCGGGCGAGTGGACGCTGCGCACGCTCGCGCCTCGCTCGGAGGCCGTCGATCTCGCGGTCGCGGCCGCGGTCGGCGTGGTCGCCGACGTGGTCGTCGACATCGACCGGGTGCCCGTGCACGTCTGAGTCACGCATCAGGCTCGACCCGAGAGACCCCGGACCCGTCGGTCCGGGGTTTTTCGCGTCCTCGGGCGTGACCTTCCGGCACCGAGCGTCGTTCTACCGTCGAGCACGCTCCTCCACGGGGTCGCGTGCGCGTGGGATCCGTCACCGCCTGGGAGTGTCATGAAGAAGATTGCTGCGGCTCTGGTCGCCTCCGCGCTGGCCGCGTTCGCCCTCGTGGCAGCGGTCCCTCCCGCTTCGGCGGCCGGCCTCGCCGCGGCCGACGCGCCCTACCCGCCCACCGTCTGCGACCTGCAGCTGTCGAAGACGCGGGTCGCCCCCGGTGAGACGTTCACGGCGACGGTCACGTCGGACCAGCCCACGATCATCACGGTCAGCTACGAGGACCAGTCGTTCAGCGAGGACGACACGATGGAGCTCGTCGCGACCTTCACGGCACCGGCCGCCTCCAGCACCCGGAGCACCCAGGTCGTCGCGACGTGCGGCGACCTCGGGGCCGTGAGCGCAGAGGTGCTCGTCGTGGTCGGTGGTGGCGACGACGGCGACGCCGCGGCCGACGCCGACGCCGACGCCGGCGACGCGGCCGGCATCCTGCCCGGCACCGGTGGCACCGACCTCTGGCTGCTGGTGCTCGGTGCACTGCTCGTGCTCGCCGGCATCGGCGCCGTGGTCCAACGCCGCCGCAGCAGCTGACCCGTCGTGGCGTCGCCACGCTTCCTGCCCGAGCGGCACGACCGAGCAGGGTGGGTCCGGCTGGGGCTGGCCGTGACGGGAGCGGTGCTCACGGTCTGCGTCGTGGTCCTGGCCTGGCAGGGGGTGCGCGCAGCGATCCTGCTGTCGCGGGCGAGCGACCAGTCCCAGCTGCTCCTGGCCCAGGTGGCGCAGGGCGACGCGGACGGTGCGCGGCAGACGTCGGCGGTCCTGACCGACGCCGCAGGCCGGGCGCACGCCTCGACGGATGGTCCGCTGTGGACGGTGTTCTCCCACGTCCCGATCGTCGGTGACGACGTCGACGCCGTGCGCGTGGTCGCGCGCGAGGTCGACCGGGTCGCCACCCAGGCCGTGCCCACCATCGTCGACGTCACCGCCCAGGTGGGGCTCGACGCGTTCTCTCCGCGCGACGGACGGGTCGACATCGCGAACCTCGAGGCCGTGGCACCGCGCCTGGCCGGCCCGCGCGAGGCCCTCGAGCGCGCTGCCCGCGGCGTCGGCGAGATCGAGCCGCAGAAGGTCGCGGGCCGGCTCCAGGCGCCGGTCCGCCGCCTGCAGGGCTCCCTGACCAGCGCCGCGTCGGCCGTCCGTGTCGCGGACACCGCGGCCGCGCTGCTGCCGGAGATGCTGGGCGGGAGCGAGCGCCGCCGCTACCTCCTGCTCATCCAGAACAACGCGGAGATCCGCTCGCTCGGCGGCATCCCGGGATCGTTCGCCGTCATCGAGGCCGATCGCGGCACGGTGCGCATGCGCACGCAGGGCTCGGCCATCGACGTGCCACCGAACGGCAGGCCGCGTCTGACGGTGCCGGAGGACCAGCTCGGTGCCGTGCCGGTGACCGCCGCGACGGACCTGCGCAACACGACCGCCGTGCCCGACTTCCCCGAGGCCGCGGCCTTCGCGAGCTCCCTCGTGGGCGAGGAGCTCGACACGCGCTTCGACGGCGTCGTGTCCGTCGACCCGGTGACGCTGGGCTACCTCCTGCAGGGGCTCGGGCCGGTGACGCTCGAGGACGGGACGCGGCTCACGGCCGAGAACGCCGTCGACGAGCTGCTCAACGGCGTCTACCGCCGCTACGCCACCGACCTGCTCGGGCAGGACGCGGTGTTCGAGGACGCCGCCCGCCGCATCTTCGACGCGTTCGTGGACGGGCAGGGCGCCACGCAGCCCGTGCTCGAGGCCCTCGTGCAGGCCAGCGTCGACAACCGGGTCCTGGTGTGGTCGGCCGACGAGTCCGAGCAGCGCCGCATCCGGTCCACGGGCGTCGCCGGTGCGCTCGCGCAGACAAGGGACCGGGCCCACGTGGGCGTGTACGTGGACGACAGCAAGGGCTCGAAGCTGCAGTACTACCTCGACGCGTCGTCCACGCTGCGCTCCGTGCGGTGCGTCGACGACCGGGCGCAGGTGCTCACGATGCGCACGACGCTCACCTCCACGGTCCCCGACACCGCGCTCCCGATCTCCATCACGGGGCTCGAGCTCCAGGGACTGCGTCCGGGGGACCAGCGGCTCTCCGTGCGGGTCGTGGCACCGGCCGGCGGCGTGTTCGAGCGCGTGCGGCTGGCCGACGTCGAGCGGACACCGTCGGGCGGGCGGATCGGCGACCGTCGGGTGACGGTCGTCCCCGTGACCCTGCGACCCGGAGAGTCGGTCGACCTGGAGGTCCAGGTGCGCACGGGCGAGGGGCAGACGAGCGACGCGGTGCTCACGACCACGCCCGGCATCGAGGCCGGCGCGAACGACGTCCGGGTCCGCTCGGCCTGCGGCTGAGCCGGCACGTCAGCCGATCTGGTCCTCGTCGGCGAGCTGGTCGTCGGGGTACTTCTCCAGGTACTCGTCCATGCGGTCCTCGCGCAGCGCGGTGAACAGCTCGGCGTTCTTGGCCTCGTCGAGCCTGACGATGCTGCCGACGACCGGGATGGTCTCGGTGGTGGCCACCGGAGCCGTGAGGAACGTGACGTCGTCGGACCCGGTGCCGCGCAGCGAGAGCGCGAGCGCACGCATGTCGCCCGGGTCCCAGCCGGCGTCGACGGTGAGGTTCTTGGTGACCGCGGTGAGGGTGCGGGTCAGCTTGATGGGGTTGCTCATGGTGTCGCGCGCGAGCATCTTCTTCATGAGCGACCGCAGGAAGTTCTGCTGGCGGGCGATGCGGTCGAAGTCGCCGCGGAGCAGGCCGTAGCGCGTGCGCACGTAGGCGAGGGCCTTCTTGCCCTCGAGGGTCTGCTCGCCGGCCTCCCACTGGACCTTCTGCTTGGGGTCGTAGAACGGCCGGGGGATGTAGACGGGCACGCCGCCGACGGCCTTGGAGAGGCTCTTGAAGCCGTCCCAGTCGATGATCGCGAGGTGCCGCATGCGCAGGTCGGTGAGGTTCTCGACGGTCGAGATCGCACCGTTCGGGCCGAACTCCGCGAAGGCGTCGTTGATCTTCTGCGTCGACTGCTTGGCGCCGGTCTCGTCGTAGATGTCGGTGTAGGTGTCACGCGGGATCGAGACGAGGTAGACCTTCTTCCGGTCCGACGTGATGTGCGCGATCATCAACGTGTCGCTGCGGTACTTGCCGGCCGGCCACGACCCGGAGGCGGCGTCCTCGGCCAGCGTCGTGTCCTCGGCGCCCTCGACCTTCTTGCCCTTGTCGGAACCGAGCAGCAGGATGTTGAGCGCCTTGCCCTTGTCGGGATCGGGGCGGTCGGCTTCCTTCAGCTTGTTCTCGACGCGCCCGACGTTGCCCAGCTGGGCGTTGAGGTAGTAGGCGTACGCGGTGCCCGTGCCGAGGACGAGGACGAGGGCGCCGACGACACCCACGACCAGCTTGCGGTGCCGGCGGTGGAAGGGGACGCCGCCGGCGCGACGCTTGCCCTTGACTTCGCGGCGCGCTCGCTTCTCGCGACGCGACATGGCACTCCCGTTCGATGTTCTGGTGGGGTCAGGACGACGGCGCCGGGGCACGTTCGCCGACGCCGATTCGAGAATCCTACGTCCTTCACCTGAAAGGACGGTCAGAATGCGATGCCGCTACAGCTCGAGCAGGACGGTGAACGGGCCGTCGTTGACCGAGCGGACCTGCATGTCGGCACCGAAGCGGCCGGTGGGGACCGTCGTGCCCAGGGCCCGCAGGGCGGCGCAGAACTCGTCGTACAGCGGCTCGGCCACGGCGCCCGGTGCGGCTGCCGTCCACGTGGGACGCCGCCCCTTGCGCGCGTCGCCGTAGAGCGTGAACTGGCTGACGACGAGGACCGCGCCGCCGGTGTCGGCGACCGAGACCTCGTCGTGCAGGATGCGCAGGCCGTGCACCTTCCGCGCGAGCGCGTCGGCCTTCTGCACGGTGTCGTCGTGAGTGATGCCGAGCAGCACGAGGAGATGGTCGGCGTCCGCGTCGGTGCCGCCCACGGAGCCGACGACCTCGCCGTCGACGACGACCGAGGCCTCGCTCACCCGCTGGACGACGGCACGCACGTCGGCAGGTTAGCGCGCGTCGATACGATGGACCCCATGGCCTTCGAGATCCCCGCCGACCTCCATCCCGACGTCGCGCCCCTGGCCTGGCTGCTCGGTACCTGGCACGGCAACGGGCGTGGCGACTACCCGACGATCGAGCCCTACTCCTTCGAGCAGGACGTCGTGCTCGCCCACGACACCCGGCCCTTCCTGCACTACTTCAGCCGGTCGTGGGTCACCGACGAGTCTGGCGAGCGGATCGGCCCCGGCGACCTCGAGACCGGCTTCCTGAGGCCTGCCGGTCTCGTGGAGGGAGGCAAGGGCATCAACGTCGAGCTGGTCCTCGCGCACCCCACCGGGTACGCCGAGGTCTGGTACGGCGTCGCCGAGGGACCCCGCATCACGCTCGCGACCGACATCGTCGCCCGCACCCAGTCGGCGGCGGAGTACACCGCCGGCCAGCGCATGTACGGCCTGGTCGACGGCTCGCTGATGTACGCGATCGACAAGGCCGCCGAGGGCCAGACCATGCAGTCGCACCTGTGGGGGAAGCTCGCCCGTGTCTGAGCCGCAGCCCGACCCCGCCGCCGCGGACGACCTCGCCCCGGCGCGGCGCCGCAGCCCCCTGCTCGACCTCGAGGGTGCCGTCGAGGCCGACCGCCCCGACCACGGCGTCGCGGCCCACTACGGCGAGCTCACCGTCGAGCAGCGTCGTCTCGAGAAGGGTGAGGGCTTCGTCGACCTCTCGCACCGGGACGTGCTGACGGTCACCGGCCCCGACCGGCTCACCTGGCTGCACTCGCTCACGACCCAGCACCTCGAGCAGCTCGAGCCCGGGCTGGCCACCGAGGGGCTCGTGCTCACTCCTCAGGGCCGCATCGAGCACGCGTTCGAGGGTGTCGACGACGGCACCACCTTCTGGGCGCACACCGAGCCCGGCGCCGGCGCGGCGCTCGTCACGTTCCTGGACCGCATGCGGTTCATGACGCGGGTCGAGGTCGCCGACGTCACCGCCACCCACGCCGTCGTGGGGCTGCACGCCGCCGAGCAGGACGGCGGTGGCGCGCGATGGGCCATCGAGCCGCGCGACACGGTGGCCTCGTGGCCCCAGCGGTACGGCCGCCCGGCAGGCACGTGGGCCTGGGAGGCCCTGCGCATCGCGTCGGGCACGCCACGCTTCGGCGTCGACACCGACGACCGCACGATCCCCAACGAGGTCGGGCTGCTCGAGCGGGCCGTCCACCTCGACAAGGGCTGCTACCGGGGCCAGGAGACCGTCGCCCGCGTGCACAACCTGGGCCGGCCGCCGCGTCGGCTCGTCCTGCTGCACCTCGACGGCTCGCCCGACCGGCTGCCCGCACCCGGCAGTGCCGTGGAGCGCTCCGACGAGCCGGGCAAGGCGGTCGGCGTGCTCGGGTCGCGCGCCCTGCACCACGAGCTCGGTCCCATCGGTCTGGCCCTCGTCAAGCGCTCGGTCCCGGTCGACGCCGCGCTGGTCGTCGACGGTGTGGCCGCAGGGCAGGAGCCCGTGGTCGACCCCGAGGTGGGGCTGCACGTCCGACCGCGGTCGGGCCCCTGAGGTGGGCGCCCGTCCCGAGCGCAGTCGGTGGAGCATCCTCGCGGTGTGCACGGCCAACGTGTGTCGTTCGCCCCTCATGGAGCTGCTCCTGAAGGAACGACTCGACCCGTCCACCTTCGAGGTCGCCAGCGCCGGGGTGATGGGCTGGCGCGACGCGCCCGTCGACAGCATGGTGCGCCTCGAGCTCGCCCGGCTCGAGATCGACGGCTCCGACTTCCGCTCGCAGCCGCTGGAGGTGCACCACGTCCGGGGCGCCGACCTCGTGCTGACCGCCACCAAGGAGCACCGGTCCGCCGTGCTGGAGCTCGACCCCGGTGCCCTGCGCAAGACCTTCACGCTGCTCGAGTTCGCGGCGCTCGTCGAGGGGCACGAGGCGACGCAGCTGCCCGAGCTCGTCGCCGACGCGGCCCGCCGCCGCAGCACGGGACCGGCGCGCGCCGACGTGCCGGACCCCTTCCGGCGCTCACCGGCGGTGCACCGCGGCACGGCCGACCTGATCGACGACGCGACGGCGTCGATCGCGCGCACGCTGTCGCTGCTGCAGCCGGCCTGACGCCGGCGGAGTAGTCAGCGCCGACGTCGGCGCGAGGACTTCCCCTGGTCGTACTCGTACCCGTAGCCGTAGCGGCCGGCGGCCCTGCGGGGCGTCATGGAGAGCACGCTGCCGAACAGCTTCGCGCCGATCGTGTCGAGCCGGTCGACCGCGGCGCGTACCTGGTCGTGCCCGGTGCGTCCGTGGCGCACCACGAGCAGCGCGCCGTCGGCGAGCAGCGACAGGATCGCGGCGTCGGCGACCGGCAGGAGGGGCGGTGCGTCGATCAGCACGACGTCGTAGCGCTGGCGCAGGTCGGCGACGAGGCGCTCCATGGCACCGGTCTGCACGATCTCGGCGGGGTTCGGAGGACGGGCGCCGCTCGCGAGGACGTCGAGCCCGGGGACCTCGGTCTCCTGCATGGCCTCGTCGAGGTCGACACGACCCACCAGCACCGTCGTCAGGCCGACGGTGCTCTCCAGGCCGAACGACTCCGCGAGCTGGGGCCGGCGCAGGTCGCCCTCGACCAGCGCGACCCGCAGGCCGGACTGCGCGAGGGCGATGGCGAGGTTGCAGGCGGTGGTCGTCTTGCCCTCGGCCTCGACGGCACTGGTGACGGCCACGACGGTGCGGTCGTGGTCGACGTCGACGAACTGCAGGTTGGTGCGCAGGATGCGCACCGCCTCGGCGCGGGGGTGCTGAGGGGACAGCGAGGTGAGCAGGGGGGAGTCGTGCGCGGCCCGGTCGTGCGCGATCGCGCCCAGCACGGGTGAGCCGGTGGCCGCCTCGAGGTCGTCGGTGGTGGCGATCCCCCGGTCGGTCGACTGGCGCCACCGAGCCACGGCCAGGCCGATCAGCAGGCCCGCGAGCAGCCCGCCGAGCAGGTAGGGCCACCGCGTCGGCTCCACGGGCGAGGCGGAGCCCGAGCCCGGGTCGATCACGAGCGTGGTCTCGCGCTGCGCGGCGTCGAGGTCCTCCTGCTTCGTGGCGAGCCAGGTGGTGAACTCCTCGGCGACCTGTCCGGCGGCCTCGCGCGCGTCGGCCAGGCTGTCGTCGCGCACGGTGACCTTCAGGATCGTGCTGTCGCCGACCACGCCGGAGGTGACGTCGTCGCGGGGGATCGGCGTGGAGCCGAGCGCCTCGCCGGCGCGGCCCACGAGCGCGGGTCCGCCCAGGATCCGGCCGTACGACTCGAGCGTCCGGGCCGAGAGCGTGCGGGCGGGCACCTCCTCCGTGCCGACGGGCGGCTCGACGAGGACCTCGGCCGAGGCCTCGTAGCGCGGTGTGATGCCGGACACGAGCAGCTGCCCCGCCACGGCACCCAGCACGCCGAGGACCACGACCAGGATCCACCGTGAGCCGAGGGAACGGCGGGTGGTCGGCGTCGGCATCGCGCACCGTCTCCTTGCTGGCTGGGGGATGGGCGGGCCTGCTGAGGGTCCTTCTCGGGTCGCCGGGATTGGTCTCGGGGGCACCGGTACGGAACACTATCGCTTGCACCCTGCGTCACGACGGGGTTCCCCCGTCTCGCAGTCAGCACCAGGAGTCCCATGAACGACGACGTACCCGCGCCCGCGACCCCCGACGACACCGTCCCCGGCGAGCCTGCTCCCGGCGGCACCGGTCCCGTCGAGACCGGCCCCGACGAGGCCAACCCTGTCGAGACCGGTCCCGACGACACCGTGGCCGGCCCGGCCCCCGACCAGCCGGTCGCGCCGGCTCGGCCGTTCTCCGACCTCGGTCTCGACGACGAGCTCGTGCAGGTCCTCGAGCGCCTGGGCTACGAGACCCCCACCCCGATCCAGGAGGCCGCCGTGCCGGCCCTCCTGGCCGGTCGTGACGTCGTCGGTCTCGCCCAGACCGGTACCGGCAAGACGGCCGCGTTCGCCCTGCCGATCCTGCAGAAGATCGACCCCGACCGCGCCTCCACCCAGGCGCTGGTGCTGGCCCCCACCCGTGAGCTCGCGCTCCAGGTGTGCGAGGCGATGACGTCCTACACGCCCAAGGGGCGTCGGATCCGGGTGCTGCCCGTGTACGGCGGCCAGGGCTACGGCGCCCAGCTGGCAGGCCTCGAGCGCGGCGCCCACGTCGTCGTCGGCACGCCCGGCCGCGTGATGGACCACCTCGACCGCGGCAGCCTCGACCTCACCGGTCTCGACCACCTCGTCCTCGACGAGGCCGACGAGATGCTGGCGATGGGGTTCGCCGAGGACGTGGAGCGGATCCTCGCCGACACCCCCGAGTACAAGCAGGTGGCGCTGTTCTCGGCCACGATGCCGCCGGCGATCCGTCGTCTGGCCAAGCGCTACCTCCACGACCCGGCCGACATCGCGACGCCGCAGGCGCGCTCCTCCACGAGCACCGTGCGCCAGCGCTGGATCCCGGTCTCCCACCACGCGAAGCTCGACGCGCTCACGCGCCTCCTGGAGGTCGAGAGCGGCGACGGGATGATCATCTTCGTCCGCACCAAGTCGGCCACCGAGGAGCTCGCCGAACGTCTGCGGACGCGCGGCTTCTCGGCCGCCGCCATCAACGGCGACCTCGCCCAGGCCCAGCGCGAGCGCACGGTCAACGCCCTCAAGTCGGGTGCGCTCGACATCCTGGTGGCCACCGACGTCGCGGCCCGCGGACTCGACGTCGACCGCATCACCCACGTGGTCAACTACGACATCCCGCACGACCCCGAGGCCTACGTGCACCGGGTCGGCCGCACCGGGCGCGCCGGGCGCAGCGGCGAGGCGATCCTGTTCGTCACCCCCCGCGAGCGCCGTCTGCTGTCGGCCATCGAGAAGGTCTCGGGTCGCGCCGTCGAGGAGACGGGCGTGCCGAGCGTCGACGAGGTGAACGCCCGCCGGACGGCCAAGTTCGCCCAGGCGATCACCGACAGCATGGGCTCGCCCCAGTTCCACGCGTTCCGCGGCCTGGTCGAGGACTACGTGCGCGAGCACGACGTCGAGATGCTCGACGTCGCCGCCGCCCTGGCCGTCATGAGCACCGACGACAAGGAGTTCTTCCTGCGCCCCGACCCGCCCAAGGCGGCGCGGCGCGAGCGCCCCGAGCGTCCGGCGCGCGACACGAGCGACCGCGGACCGCGTCCGTCGAAGGACGGGTGGACGCCGTACCGGATCGCGGTGGGCAAGCGCCACAAGGTCTCGCCCTCGATGATCGTGGGCGCCCTGGCCAACGAGGGAGGGCTGCGGCGCGCCGACTTCGGGAAGATCACGATCGGCGTCGACCACGCCGTCGTCGAGCTCCCGCAGGACCTGCCGGACGCGGTCTTCGAGGCGCTCTCGGACACCCGGATCTCCGGCCGGCGGATCGACCTGAAGCGCGACGGCGGCCCGCAGGGCCGCAGCCACGGCGGCGGGCGCGACGACCGTGCGGGCGGCTACCGCTCGAAGGGCGGACCGCCCGGCAAGGACAAGTACCGCAAGCCTCGCCACCCCAAGGGCTGACGACGGCCACGGCCCTCCGAGAGGACGAGATGCGACGACTCGAGAACCCTGATCGCGACTACGACTGGGGCTCGCCGGAGGCGATCCCTCGTTTCCTCGGGCGGCCGCCGGCCGGGGGACCGGTGGCCGAGATCTGGATGGGCACCCACCCGCTCAACCCCTCGCGCGTGCAGGGCGCGAAGGGTCCGGTCTCGTTGCGCGAGGTCGCCGGCGAGCTGCCCTTCATGCTGAAGATCCTCGCCGCGGACCGGCCGCTCTCCATCCAGGTGCACCCCAACGCCGTGATGGCCCAGGAGGGCTACCGGGCCGAGGAGGCGGCAGGCGTCCCGCTCGACGCACCCCACCGCGTCTACAAGGACCCCCACCCCAAGCCGGAGATGGTCTACGCGCTGACGGCGTTCGACACGCTCGTCGGCTTCCGGCCCACGGCCGAGATCCTGCGCGTGCTGGCTGCCATCGACGTCCCGCGGGTCCAGGACCTCGTCGAGAGCCTGCGTCGTCAGCCCGGGTTCCTCGGCATCGTGCGCGTCGTGGAGGACCTGCTGACCGATCCGCCGTCGCCCGAGGAGGTCGCCGAGGTCGTGGCGGCGTGCCGCGACGCTGAGCAGCGCGGCATCGACATCAAGCGTGCCTACGCCACGGCGGTCCTGGTCGGTGAGCACCACCCGGGCGACGTCGGTGTCGTGATGTCGCTGCTGCTCAACCGGCTCACCCTCCAGCCCGGCGAGGCGGCCTACCTCGGTGCGGGCATCATCCACGCGCACCTGAGCGGGCTGTGCGTGGAGGTCATGGTCTCCTCCGACAACGTGCTGCGCGGCGGACTCACCGGCAAGCACCTCGATCCACAGGGCCTGGTGCGGTGCCTCGACCGCGGCATGTCGCGCCTGGCGCGCGTCGAGGCCGACCAGTTCGGCTTCTCCACCGACGTCTACAGCCCTGGCCTGCGTGAGTTCGCGCTGTCGATCACGCAGTGCTCGTCGGCCGAGCCCGACGGTGCACGCCTGCCCGACGACGGTCGGCGGATCGTGGTCTGCCTCGGGGGCGACGTGGAGGTCGTCAACGAGATCGGGGAGCGGGAGAAGCTCGCCCGCGGCGAGGCCCTCTTCGCCGACGAGTCCGACGGCGTGCTGCACGCGGTGGGCACGGGCGAGGTGGCGCAGGCCTACACGCCGGCGCCCGACCTCCCGCCCGCCGAGCTGACCGACCTCGTCTGAGTCTTCGCTCGCTGCTGCGTCGCTGTGGGTGGGTCGTCGTCCTGCTGCTGCGTTGCTGTGGCTGGGGCGGGCCTTGCGGCTGCGTCGCTGTGGCTGCGAGTGGACCTGCTCTCCGAAAGGGCCTCGACCGGCGGATGGGTCCGGGGTCGGGTGGGCTCTCGGAGCGTGGCTTGGGGGGACGCAAGGTTCTGCGTTCGTGCGGGAGGGGGCGAAGGATGCTGCGTTCGCTACGGGATCCCGTCACCAACGCAGCATCGTTCGGGCTTCAGCACGCGAAGGCAGAATCCTGCGTCCAGCGGGGGCGACGGCGCGGCGGGCGGGCAGGGATCCTCCCTTCTCGTGGACCGTTCCACTGAAAGGGAGAATCTCTGCCCTCACGGGGCCCAAGTCGTCGCCACGATTCTTCCTTCGCGAGGCACGGTCCACGAGAAGGAAGAATCGTGCGTGTATCCCGCGCAGAGGGAGAATCATGGCCGCGCCCCGCAGACCCAACCGAGCCCAGACCCCCTGTTGCGGTCGAGGCCCTTTCGGAGGCCGACCGGACGTGGAGCCACAGCGACGCAGCAGTGAGCAAGAACCCAGCCGCCCCCGCAGACCCAGCCAGGACCAGTCCCACCGCTCCGGTCGAGGCCCTTTCGGAGGCCGACCCGCCTCGGAGCCACAGCGACGCAGCCGCAGGACGACCCCCACCCCCCAGCCGCCGCAGCAGCCGACCATTCACCCGCCGCGAGACGGACGTAGAGGGAGTCAGACCAGGTCGTCGCGTCCGGCTGCCGACAGCGCGGCCGGGACCTCCTTGACGCGCTGGGCGTGCTCGAGCGTGGTCACGAGGAGTGCGTCGTCGGTCTGCACCACCACGGCACCGGGGATGCCGACGACCGCGACCGTGACGCCCGGCCAGGCGCGCACCAGTCCGTCGGCGTCGATCCAGAGGGTGTGGTCGTCGCGCGGGGTGCCGTCGGGCGACGACGCCTGGTCGTGCCCGAGGTCGTGGAGGGCGGCGAAGTCACCGATGTCGTCCCAGCCGAACCGTCCGGGGACGGTCGCGATGCCGCCGGTGAGCGAGACCGGCTCGGCGACGGCGTGGTCGATCGCGATCTTGGTGAGCGTGGGCCAGACCTGTTCGAGCACGGCCTGACGGTCGGGGCCGGACCACGCCGTGGCGATGCGCCGCAGCCCGTCGTGCAGGGTGGGCTGGAGGCGAGCCAGGTGGTCGAGGAGCACGTCGGCGCGGGTGACGAACATGCCCGCGTTCCAGCTGAAGGTCCCGGCGCGCAGGTAGGCCTTGGCCGTCTCCTCGTCCGGCTTCTCGACGAAGCGCACGACGGTCCGTGCGGTCGGGGCGCCCTCGACGCTCAGGGGCGCTCCGGACTCCACGTAGCCGAACGCCGTGGACGGTGACCGCGGGGCGATGCCGATGGTGGTGACGTGACCGTCCCGAGCGGTGCGCACCGCCTGGACGACGGCGTCGGCGAAGCGGTCGGCCCCGGAGACCACGTGGTCGGCGGCGAAGGACGCGACCACGGCGTCGGGGTGGTCCTGGTGGACGACGGCCGTGGCCAGACCGATGGCCGGCATCGAGTCGCGCGGGGACGGCTCCACGAAGATGCTCGTCAGCGCGGGCAGCTGCTCGCGCACCGCGTCGGCGTGACGGGGCCCGGTGACCACGTGCACGCGCTCCGGCGGCACGAGCTGCGTCACGCGGTCCCACGTCTGCTGCAGCAGCGTGCGGCCGGAGCCCGTGAGGTCGAGCAGGAACTTGGGCCGGCCGGCGCGCGAGAGGGGCCACAGCCGGGTGCCGGCGCCCCCGGCGGGGATGATGACGTGCAGGTCGGCCAGGTCGGCCGGTCCGAGAGGATCGGGGCTCATGCGGTTTCGGGTCTCCTGCCGTGGCGGTGGACTCAGCCCGGCGACGGGACGTCGTCGACCGGTGGGACGTCGACGACCGGTGTCGGCTCGCCGACGTCGACCTTCTTGCCCTCGAGCGACAACGTGGCACGCAGGGCGTTGTGGTCCGTCAGCACCGGTGACGCATAGCTGCTGCCCGACATGCGCACGAGCTGCTTCCAGGCGAGCACCTGGAACTCCTCGGAGGCGAAGATGTGGTCGACGTGGGCGCCGGAGCGCAGGGGACGCGTGGAGAACGTGTGGCCCGTGTTGAACTCGCGGTTCTCGACCTTCTTCGCGACGTCGACGGTGTCGCGCTGTCCGATGCCTCGCATGATGGCGCCGGGGGAGTCGGCGCCGCGGTGGCGACCGGAGTTGAAGTCTCCGGCGTAGACGATCGGCAGGCCGCCGTCGTTGATGGACCGCATGCGCGAGACCAGCGTGTTCATCTCGCTGCGCCGCTTGCCGTCGTTGCCGTGACCGTTCTCCAGGTGCACGTCGACGACGAAGAACTGGCGGCCGGTCTCCTTGACCGTGAACCGGGCCCACGTGGCGTGCCGGCCGTGGCCGACGGGGAAGAAGCCCCCGCTCTCCTGGGTGAACAGGGCCGGGCGGTAGAAGATGTAGCGCGCCTTGGCGCCGCCCGTCGCACGCTGGAAGCCGCGCTCGCCGCCGGTGAAGATCGCGTTGGTGGTGGCGCCGACCCGCTTGCCGCCGGCTTCCTGCAGGACGAACAGGTCGAGCTTCTCGGCGTTGAGGAAGGCCGCCATCTGCCGGGCCCGTCCGGCGTAGCCCTTGCACTTCTCCGAGCACACGTTCCAGGTGCCGACGTTGAACCGCACGTCCTCGGGGAGCGTCTCGGTGGCGACCGCAGCCCCGAACTCGCCGACCACGTCGCCGTTGACCGGCCGAGCGCGGAACCAGTACGGGCGACCCGGCTCGAGGGCGTCCGTGACCAGCTCGGGCTCGCTGCCCACGGTGCGCACGGACTGGACCAGCTCGCCGAAGTCCTTGTCGGTGGCGACCTGCACGTCGTACTGCCGGGCGTTGACGACCGGCTTCCACTCCAGCCGGGCGCCCGTGGTGCCGGTCTTGTCGACCGCCACCTTCGTCATCTCGCCGGGGGGCAGCACGAAGCGACCGGTGCGCGACCGCACGATCTCGCCGTCCTTGACCGCGTCGACGCGGAAGAAACGGTCTCCGCCGGGCGTGGTGGGCTGCAGGTCCTCGACCAGCACCTGCTTCTTGGTGGAGGTGACCTTGAGGGCGTCCTTCGTCAGGGCGCGGTCGCTGCCGACGTGGACGACGTACTCGTCGACCTCGTCGGTGGACGCCCACGTGAGCTCGACGCTCGTGGGCGACAGCGTCTCCGCCGCGAGGCGGGTCGGCGGTGCGGTGTCCTCGAGCAGCGTGCGCGACGACCACAACCCGCCGGCCAGCACCGCGAGGCCCGCGACCAGGGCCACGAGCAGCCCGACGCGACCGAGGCGGGGCCGACGCCGTCCGTTGCGTCCACCGCGCGCACCGGGACGTCGCCGGGCGCCGCCGCGTGAGGGCGGGCCCGCAGGACGCGTCGCGACGCGACGGCCTGCAGGGATGCGGCGACGGGTGACCAACGGAGAGGCTCCAGCACGAGGACGGCGGCGGACTGACGGACTGCGCGAATTCTAACCGGCTCGGTGCCGTCCGGGGAGCCGGACGGAATCTTCGACGCGGTGGAGCGTCAGGGAAGCTCGGGACGGCCCGGCATGGTGAGCATGGCCGTGAGCGGGTTGTGGTCGCTCGCGAACGGCGTGCGGTAGCGCGTCGGGGTGGCGAGGTCGGTCACGACCTTCCAGTGGCGGGTGCCTACTCCCGGCGAGGTGTAGATAGCGTCCACGTGGTCGCCGTTGCGGATCGGGGTGACCCGGCCCTGGTTGGCGGAGTTGAAGGCCACGTTGTAGGCGTTTCCGTCGGGCTGCTCGTCGGTCTTGGCCCTCCGTGCGACGTCGAGGGTGTCGGCGTGCTTGGCAGCGAGGAAGGCCTTGCGCACTGCGTCGTAGCCGCCGGGGTAGGTCGCGTTGTGCTTGTTGGAGTTCATGTCGCCCGCGTAGACGACGTCGAGGTTCCGCGTGTTGAGCGTGTCGACGAGCGACAGCATCCGCCTGGTCTGCGCGTACCGCAGGTCGTCGTTGCTCTTCCCCTTGTAGGGCTCGAGGTGGGGGTCGACCACGATGAACGGGGTGCCGGACGCCTTGTCGACCAGCTCCGCCCAGACGGCGTACCGCTTGCGGGCGGAGTCGAGCGTGAGTGAGCCGGACCGGTTCAGCGTGTAGTCGGAGCTCTTGTAGAACAACGACTTGGCCGACTGGTAGGCCGCTCGGCGGAAGCCCGGCAGGACCGACCCGAAGTTCGTGTCCTTGTCGCCGGACTCCTGGGTGGAGATGATCGACGCGTTGGTGCCGAGGGCTGCCTTGGCAGCCAGGGTCTTGCGGCTCTTCCAGGTACCGAGGCCGGTCGACGCGCGGCACTTGTCCTGCCCGCACAGGTTGTAGGTGACCACGCGGACCGTCGTGGTGCTCGTGGGGAGCACCCTCGTGACCGTCGCCGACGCCGCGCCCTTGAGCGGACTGTTCACGCCTCGGACCCGGGCGTAGTACCGCACTCCGGGGGCGAGGTCCTCGAAGGTGGCCTGCGGACTCGTGGTCGTGACGGTTCGCTTGCCCGACCCGAGGTCCTTGGCCGTGGAGATCTCGGCGACGTAGGTCTCGGCGTTGGCGACCGCGGACCAGTCGAGCGCCAGGGACGAGGGCGTGGTCCCCTCGACCGCGAGCGTCGTGACCGCCGGGACCGGGAGATCGAAGCGTCCGCGGGCGCTGTCGGTGCTCAGCGTGCCGCGGTGCGCACGCACGACGTAGGTGTAGTCGGTACCCGGCGTGGACGCGAGCGAGTAGACGCGAGCCTCCGTGCCGGTGGTGCGTGGAGTGGTCTTCTCGCACGCCGTGGAGGTCGTCGTGGTCGTGAGGCAGACGTCGTACGCCGTGGCGTTGGCGGCGGCCTTCCAGGTGATGACGGCCGAGTTGAAGCCGACCCGGTGGGCCACGGCGGTCGGCTGACCGGGACGGACCGCGTTCAGCTCGGCGGGCGCGGGGGCGGAGACGCTCGACCGCGTCCCGGTGAAGGCCCGGACGACGACGTGGTAGTCGGTGCCCTCGACCGGGGTCAGCCCACCGAAGGTCGCCGACGTGCCGGTGGTCGTGGACTGCCGGGTGCACGGTGTCTGCCCGACGGTCCGCACGAGACAGACCTCGTAGCGGTCGACGTCCTGGATCGCCGCCCAGGTGACGGCGATGGACTGCTGGGCGGTGCGGACGCTGACCTTCGGCGTCGGGGGCTGCAGCACGACCGAGACGGAAGCGCTGGTGGCCGACGACGATCCGGCGGTCGCGCGGACGGTGAGGCGGTAGTCGGTGCCGCGCGTCGGGGTGAGGTTCCGGAAGACGTGCGAGACGCGCGTCGTGGTGCCGCTCGCCGTGCACGTCTTCTGCGTCGTGGTGCGCTTCAGGCAGACGACGTAGCTCTGCGCTCCCTTGACGGCCGGCCAGAACACCGATGCGGTGCTCTGGGTGGTGCGGACCGTCGGCTTCGGCGCAGCCACCGCGGCGCCGGCAGGGACGGCCAGGGTGGCGACCACGAGGGTGACGGCCGTGAGGGCCGTCAGGACGGACGCACCGACGACGTGACGCAGGGTTGACATGCAGGCCTCTTCTGGTGAGGGAAGCCGACGCCCGAGTGCGCCGTACCAGATCTGGGCACTGTAGTGGAAGAACGACACGGGTGGGAAGAAAGTGACCAATGGGACTGGTGGGATGAGCCGATGGTCAGGAGGGCCGGGCGGGCTCGACCGCGCCGGTGGAGCCCTACGCTGGAGCGATGGACGTCGTCGCCGAGGTCACCCGGTCCGGGCTCGTGGAGAGCCGCCACCGCGGAGCAGCCGTGCGGGTCGGTCCCGACGGCGAGACGGTGTGGTCGCTGGGTGATCCCGGCGTCGTGGTGTTCCCGCGGTCGACGAACAAGCCCTTCCAGGCGACCGGCCTCGTCGAGGCGGGCCTGGACCTCGAGCCCCGCCTGCTGGCGCTCGCGGCCGCGAGCCACTCGGCGGAGCCGTTCCACCTCGAGGGGGTGCGCGAGATCCTCGCGATGGGCGGCCTCGACGAGTCGGCCCTGCAGACACCGGCGTCCTACCCGCTGGACCCGCACGAGCACGCAGCCGTCCTGCGTGCCGGCGAGGGACGTCTGCCGATCCGGATGGACTGCTCGGGCAAGCACGCCGCGATGCTGCTCACCTGCGTGGTCCGGGGGTGGTCGACCGAGGACTACCTGGATCCGGACCACCCGGTCCAGCGCGCCGTCACGGAGACCTTCACCGCCCTGGTGGGCCCGCCCGACACGGTCGGGGTCGACGGGTGCGGAGCCCCGCTGCTCGCGACGTCGCTCGAGCGTCTCGCCCGCGGCATCGGTCGGCTCGTCCAGGCGGAGTCGGGGACCGCCGCGCGCCGGGTGGCCGACGCGATGGTGGCCCACCCCGAGCAGGTCAGCGGCACCCGCCGACCCGATCTGGCGCTGGCCCGCGCCGTGCCGGGATCGCTGGTGAAGTCGGGTGCCGAGAGCGTGGTCGTGGCCGGCCTGGCGGACGGCTCCGCCCTCGCGGTCAAGATCGAGGACGGTGGCGAGCGCCCCCTGTTCGTGGTGCTGCACCGCGCGCTCGAGCTGGCCGGCGTCGAGGCCGACCTGCTGCGCGAGCGTCCGGTGGTGCTCGGTGGCGGACGTCCCGTCGGGGAGGTGCGGCCCGTCCTCTGACCGGTTGTGAGACGGGTCGCATGCAGATCTGCTTGCGCTTGCTTGCAAATGCAAGCACACTGGGGACATGGCCAAGCTGGACGTAGGAGGAGCCGTCGAGAACCTCGGCGACTACTTGCGCGAGCAGCGACGCCAGGCGCAGATGTCCCTGCGACAGCTGGCTGAGAAGTCCGAGGTCTCCAACCCGTACCTCAGCCAGATCGAGCGGGGCGTGCGCCGTCCCTCGGCAGAGGTCCTGCAGCAGATCGCGAAGGCGCTGCGCATCTCGGCCGAGTCGCTCTACGTCCGTGCCGGTCTCATCGACATCGACGAGTCCGGCGCGCGGATGGTCGAGGACGCCATCGCCCTCGACGCCCGACTGACCGAGCGGCAGAAGACGGCACTGCTGGACATCTACCGCTCGTTCGTCGGCACCGACGTCGCACCGGACGAGGCACTTGCCGAAACGGTCACCCAGGCCAATCCCGACACCTCTCCCGAGGAGACACCCACATGAGCATCACCGATCAGATCAACGCCCAGATCAAGACCCTGGTCGATGAGGTCAAGAACCTCACCGACACCCTCAAGAAGGTCGAGATCGACGACCTCCGCTCGCAGGCCACCGGCCTCGTCGGCTCGGCCCAGGCCCAGGCGCAGTCCAGCTACGCCGAGCTGCTCCAGAAGGGTGAGGAGTTCGTCGCCCAGGCGCGCGCCCTCAAACTCGACGACGTGCAGAAGCGCGGCGAGAAGCTGCTCGACGCCCTGCGCAAGGACGCCAAGAAGAACATCAAGGAGGCCCGCAAGGCTGCCGAGGACGTGGCCGACGACGTGCAGAAGCGCGCCGAGGACATCGTCGCCGAGGCCCAGGCCACCGTGTCGAAGGTGACGAAGAAGGCCCCCGCCTCGAAGTCGTCCGCGAAGAAGGCCCCGGCCAAGACGTCGGCCGCCGCCCGCTCGGCCGCCTCCTCGACGACCGCCGCCGCCAAGAAGGCCCCGGCCAAGACCGCCTCCGCCGCGAGCACCACCAAGAAGACCGCGGCGAAGAAGGCTCCGGCCACCACGTCGGCTGCCAAGAAGACGACGGCCAAGAAGAGCACCGCCAAGAAGGCGACGGCCAAGAAGACGTCGTCCACCGGGACCGCGAAGAAGACGACGGCCAAGAAGGCTCCGGCCACGTCGACGTCGTCCACCGGCACCGCGAAGAAGACGACGGCCAAGAAGTCGCCCGCGAAGAAGGCCTCCTCGAGCAGCAGCTCGACGGGCAGCACCACCAGCCAGTCCTGAGCCACGGCTCACCACACGAGCGGCGGGTCCCCGACAGGGGCCCGCCGCTTCGTGCGTCCGGTAGGGTCCAGGCGTGTTCGAGGTCGAGTCGGGTCTGATGCTGGTGCTGTCGCTCGCCCTGTTCGCGGTCAAGGCGTTCGCGCTCGTGGACTGCCTCACCCGTGCGCCCGCCCGGTTCGCCGTGGCCGACACGCTCCCCAAGAGCTCGTGGCTCGTGATCCTGGGCCTCACGCTCGCGGCGCACCTGGTGCTCTGGAGCCCGCTGTCGCTGCTCAACCTCGTCGGCACCGTGGCCGCTCTCGTCTACCTCGCGCAGCTGCGCGGCAGTCGCGGCTGACCGCTCGCTGGTTCGCGTCGGGGCGTTCGTCTCGGTATGGTCAGAAGGTTGTCCCGTGCACCGATGTGTGCGCGCGACCTGACCGACGATGTTGAACGACTGAACCGACGACGACTGAGCTGAAGGAAGAGGTGGTGCTCGTGAGTACCCTCACCGACCGAGAACATGCATCTGCAGGACGCTGGAGGCGACGGATCGACCCGGTGGTCTTCGGGATCACCGGCGTGGTGGCGATCGGGTTCGTGGTCTGGGGCCTGGTGAGCACCACCGGCCTCAAGGCCGCCTCGGACTCGTCGCGCTCCTGGGTGATCACGAACACCGGCTGGTTCTTCGTGCTCGTCGCGTCGTTCTTCGTGATCTACGTGCTGTGGCTCGCTGCCTCCAAGTACGGCCGGATCCCGCTCGGTCGCGACGACGAGGGTCCGGAGTTCCGGACCGTCTCCTGGATCGCGATGATGTTCAGCGCCGGCATGGGCATCGGTCTCATGTTCTGGGGCGTCGCCGAGCCGCTCTCGCACTTCGCCTCCCCGCCGCCCGGCACGGGCGAGGCGCAGAGCGACGCGGCCGTCCAGAGCGCCATGGCCTCCACGATGTTCCACTGGGGCCTGCACCCGTGGGCCATCTACGCCGTCGTCGGCATCGCCATCGCGTACGGCACGTTCCGCAAGGGCCGCAAGCAGCTCATCTCCTCGGCGTTCACGCCCCTGTTCGGCCGCCGCGCCGAGGGCCCTGCCGGCAAGGTGATCGACATCCTGGCGATCTTCGCCACCCTCTTCGGCTCCGCCGCCTCGCTGGGCCTCGGTGCCCTGCAGATCGGCGCCGGGATGCAGTTCAACGGCTGGATCGACGAGCCCAGCAAGATCGTGCTCGTCTCCGTCATCACGGTGCTGACGATCCTGTTCATCCTCTCCGCCGTCTCCGGCATCGAGCGCGGCATCCAGTGGCTCTCCAACACCAACATGGTGCTGGCCCTCGTGCTTGCCGTGTTCGTGTTCGTGGCGGGGCCGACGCTGTTCATCCTGAACCTCGTGCCGACCGCGCTCGGCGACTACGCCTCGCAGATGACCGAGATGGCGTCGCGCACCGCGGCCAGCGGCGACGACGCCATGGAGACGTGGCTGTCCGGCTGGACGATCTTCTACTGGGCCTGGTGGGTCTCGTGGACCCCCTTCGTCGGCATGTTCATCGCGCGCATCAGCCGTGGCCGCACGATCCGCGAGTTCGTCACCGGAGTCCTGCTCGTCCCCACCCTCGTGAGCCTCGTCTGGTTCGCGATCTTCGGCGGCGCGGGGATCTTCGAGCAGCGGGCCGGCGCAGGCATCGTCGGTGCCGACGGCGCCGTCCAGTCCGACTTCGCCCTGTTCCAGCTGCTGGAGCAGTACCCGGCGGCGAGCATCACCTCGGTGCTGGTCATGGTGCTCGTCGGCATCTTCTTCGTGTCCGGCGCCGATGCGGCGTCGATCGTCATGGGGACGCTGAGCGAGCGCGGCTCCACCGAGCCGAGCAGGCCGTCGGTCATCTTCTGGGGCGCCCTCACCGGCGCCGTCGCGGCGATCATGCTCGTGATCGGGGGCTCGGACGCCCTGACGGGGCTGCAGAACATCACGATCGTCGCGTCCGTGCCCTTCGTGTTCGTCATGGTGGGCCTGTGCCTCGCGCTGTACAAGGACCTCCAGACGGACCCGGTCATCGTGCGCCACCGACTCGGTCTCGAGGCCGTCGAGGAGGCCGTGGCCGTGGGCGTCGAGGAGCACGACGGCGACTTCTCGCTCGTCGTGGAGCCCTCGGAGAGTGGCGACAGCGTGACGGTCACGAGGACGACCGAGCCGCGCGACCCGAGCTGAGCCGCATCGGCGACATGCTCGTGGGACGGCCCCGGACCGAGAGGTCCGGGGCCGTCCGCGTCAGGAGCCGAACGTCGGGGGTGCCTGGTCGAGCCGGCCGGGGTGCAGCCAGCGCGTGATGATGACGCGGAGCATGCTGAGGGCGTCGTCGGAGCGCTCCTCGCCCTCGTCCTGGACCTCGGCGTGGGTGCGCAGGAGTGCGGCGAGCCACAGGCCCGCCTGGCCGGGGTCCAGCTCGCGGTCGGCGGTCCCGTCGCGCATGGCCCCCACCAGCAGCTCGGTCAGCTCGGCCTGCACGGCGTCGTCGACGTCGGCGCGCGCGTCGGCGATCACGTCGACCCGGTCGAGGAGGGCGTCCCAAGCGCTCATGGGGGCAGCGTAGTCGGCGCCTCGGCGAGCCTCGGAAGGCGTGGCGTCTAGAACATCTGTTCGAACTCGCCTACGATGCTCGGGTGTGGTTCCAGGGTTCGCTGCTCGACGTCGGCGACGAGGCCGTCGTCGGTCCGCTGGGCGCCTCGGTGCAGCGCAGGGAGCTCGCCCACGGCGCCTGGGTCGACGTCCGCCCGGGCTGGGTGCAGGGCGCCGACCCGTTGTTCCTGAGCCTGCAGACCGAGGTCCGGTGGCGTGCCGAGAAGCGGGAGATGTACGACGACACGGTCGACGTCCCGCGGCTGCTGGCGCACTACGGATCGGGTGCCGTGCTGCCGCACCCGGCGCTCGACGACGCGCGTGACGCGCTGAACCGGCACTACGGTGCCGAGCTGGGCGAGGACTTCGTGACGGCTGGGCTCTGCTACTACCGCGACGGTCGCGACAGCGTCGCCTGGCACGGCGACCGGATCGGCCGGGGCCGCAGTGAGGACACGATGGTGGCGATCCTGTCGCTCGGCGCTCCGCGTCGGCTCAGCCTGCGCCCGACGGACCACGGCCCGGGCGACACCATCGGCTTCGTCGTGGGCCACGGCGACCTGCTCGTCATGGGCGGCTCCTGCCAGCGCACCTGGGAGCACGCCGTGCTCAAGACCGCAAGGCCGGTGGGCCCGCGGATCAGCGTGCAGTTCCGCCCCCGCGGCGTGCTCTGACGCGGCCGCCGTCGGCGTGCCTCGGATGGGGCTGCCCTCGAAGGTAGGTGGCGCGCGTTATTCGCCCCTCGGAGGTAGGTGGCGCGCGGATACCGACCTCCATACCGCGGGCCACCTACCTCTGACGCTCCGATTCCGCGCGCCACCTACCTCTCACCCCGCTGGGGCCGTGGCAGGTAGGTGACGCAACCGATCCGAGTCGTTTGAGGTGCGTCACCTACCTCTGCCGGCCTGGTTCGGTGCGCTACCTACCTCCGACGGCCCAGGACCAGCCCGCAGCCCCGGAGCTCGGCCGAGCGGGAGCCCGTCCGCCGGTCGACGCCCTTTCGGAGCCCGAGCCGAGACCCAGCCGAAGGGAGCGCAGCCGCAGGACCAGGCACAGCCGGAGCGACGCACCCGCAGGACGAGACCCATCCGGAGCGACGCACCCGCAGGACGAGAGGCGCCCCGCACGACGAAGCCCCGGGACCAGCAGGTCCCGGGGCTTGCGGTCGAGCGGGGTCAGCGCGCGCGGCGCTGCAGACGCTCGAGGTCGAGGATGACCACGGAGCGGGGCTCCAGGCGCAGCCAGCCGCGCGAGGCGAAGTCGGCGAGGGCCTTGTTGACCGTCTCGCGCGAGGCGCCGACGAGCTGGGCCAGCTCCTCCTGCGTGAGGTCGTGGTTGACGTGCACGCCGTCCTCGGCCTTGCGACCGAAGCGGCTCGCGAGGTCGAGCAGGGCCTTGGCGACACGACCCGGGACGTCGGAGAACACCAGGTCGCCGACGACCTCGTTGGTGCGGCGCAGGCGCCCGGCGAGCTGGTTGAGCAGCGCCATCGCGACCTCGGCGTGGCTCGACAGGACCGGGGTGAGCGCCTCGTGGCTGAGGCTCTGGACCGTCACGTCGGTGACCGAGGTGGCCGTGGCCGAACGCGGTCCGGGGTCGAAGAACGACAGCTCGCCGAACATCTGTCCGGGCCCGAGGATCGCGAGCAGGTTCTCCCGTCCGTCGGGCGACGTGCGCCCGAGCTTGATCTTGCCGTCGGTGACGACGTACAGCTGGTTGCCGTCGTCACCCTCGTTGAAGAGGACCTCGCCACGCTTCAGGCTGAGCGGGGTCATCGAGGCCTCGAGGGCTCCTGCGGCATCGTCGTCGAGACCGGAGAAGAGCGGCGCTTGGCGCAGCACGTCGTCGTTCACAGGCATCCTTATCGGCTGTTGAGTCGGTCACAGTCTGTCCTACCAGGCGCCCGATTGCTACACGCCGGGCCGGTGTCGGTGTCGCCACGTACTCTGGCATCGTGCCGGACGTCGCCCTCGGGGGTTCCCCCAAGCCCCCGACGAGCCTCGTGCGCCGGGCCCGCAAGACCCACCGGGTGCTCGCCGAGACCTATCCGGAGGCAGGCTGCGAGCTCGACTTCGCCACCGGTTTCGAGCTCCTCGTGGCGACCGTGCTGTCGGCTCAGACCACCGATCGGCGGGTCAACGCGGTCACGCCGGTCCTCTTCGCCGCCTACCCCGACGCCACCGCGCTCGCGGCCGCCCCGCGCGAGCACGTCGAGGAGATCATCCGGTCGACGGGCTTCTACCGGGCCAAGACCGACAGCATCGTCCGGCTCGCCGCGGCCCTGGTCGAGCGGTTCGACGCCGAGGTGCCGCCCCGGCTGCGCGACCTGGTCACGCTGCCCGGGGTGGGACGCAAGACCGCCAACGTGGTGCTGGGCAACGCGTTCGACGTGCCGGGCCTGACCGTCGACACGCACTTCGCGCGGCTCGTGCAGCGCTTCGAGTGGGTCGACCCCGTGACGGCCAAGGACCCGGTCAAGACCGAGCACGCCGTGGCCGCGCTGTTCCCCCGCAAGGACTGGACGATGCTCAGCCACCGCCTCATCTGGCACGGACGCCGCCGCTGCCACGCCCGCAAGCCGGCCTGCGGCGCCTGCCCGGTGGCCCACTGGTGCCCGGCCTTCGGCGCCGGACCCACCGATCCCGTCGAGGCCGAGAAGCTGGTCACCACGCAGGGCCGCGCGTGAGGAGGCTCGCCATCGCCGTCGTCGCGACGGCCCTGCTGCTCACCGCCTGCAGCGACGTCGACACCGGACCGGACAAGCCGACCTTCGGCGGCACGGCCGGTTCTGGCGCCCCCGCCGGAGACCCCGACACCACCGCGGCGCGCGCCGCGGCCCAGGATGCCGGCATCCGCCCGTGCTCCGACCTGCGCCTCGACGACGCCCCCGCCTCCGGTGACGCCGCCCTGCCCGAGCTCGAGCTGGCGTGCCTCGGCGCCGACGGCACGGTCGACCTCTCCCGCCTGCGCGGACCGGCGGTCGTGAACCTGTGGGCCAGCTGGTGCAAGCCCTGCCGCGAGGAGCTGCCGCTGCTCGCCCGGCTCGACGAGCGGACCGGGGACCGGCTCACCGTCGTCGGGATCGACGTGCAGGACAGCGACCCCGAGGCGGCCGTGCGGCTCGCGTCCGACGCCGGCGTCACCTATCCCCAGCTCGTCGACCCGGACTCCACCACGCGCGGTCCGTTGCGCGTCGTCGGCCTGCCGCAGACGATCTTCGTGGACGCGCAGGGAAGAATGGTCGCCACCGAGCGGGTCCCGTTCACCTCGTACGACGACCTGACCGCCGCCGTCCGTCAGCACCTGGAGGTCCAGCCGTGAGCCCTGAGGCCTCCGCGGGGCGCGCGCCGGCCGACGGCCCCACGCCGTCCGGGCTGCCCGACTGGCTCGTGCCGCTCGCCGACCTGGCCGGCTCGGTGCAGGCCGAGCAGCTGGCACCGCGGTTCCCGCACCCTCCGGCCGACGCCCGACCGGCCGCCGTCCTCATCTGCTTCGCCGACGGTGAGCACGGTCCCGAGCTGCTGCTCACCGAGCGCGCGCCGACGTTGCGCAACCACGCCGGCCAGATCTCCTTCCCGGGTGGGGCGTGCGACCCCGACGACGCCGACGCGGCGGCCACGGCCCTGCGTGAGGCCCAGGAGGAGGTCGGGCTCGACCCCGCCCAGGTCACGGTCTTCGGCACGCTCCCCACGCTCTGGCTGCCGCCCAGCAACTTCGCCGTGACCCCGGTGCTCGGCTATTGGTCGGCGCCGCGTCGGCTCGAGCCGGTCTCGGCGGCCGAGGTGGGGCACGTGATCCACCACCCCCTCCGGCTGCTCGTCGACCCCGACAACCGGTTCAGCGTCGAGCACCCGTCGGGTTGGCGCGGTCCGGCGTTCGAGATCGGCACCGAGATGCCGCTGTGGGGCTTCACCGCCGGCATCATCTCGAGGCTGTTCGAGCGGCTCGGCTGGGCCGAGCCGTGGGACGACACCGTGACCCGCGCCCTGCCCGAGCCGCCGGAGGCGTCGTCATGAGCTCCCTCGACGTCATCATCGCCGTCCTGCTCGTGGCCTACGCGGTCTCGGGGTACGTGCAGGGGTTCGTGGTCAACATGGTGGCCACCGCGGGCCTCGTGGTCGGGGGCGTCGGTGCCATCTGGCTCGTCCCACGCCTGCTCGACCGGCAGGACCCCTCCCTGACCACCTCGCTGCTGGGCCTCGGCATCGTCATCGGCGCGGCCGCCGTCGGGCAGGCCATCGGCACGTACGTCGGCACCGACCTGCGCGGCGGCCTCAGGGCCTCGCCCCTGCGTGCGGTCGACGCGGTCGGCGGTGCCGCGCTGAGCATGGTCGCGGTCCTCGTCGCGTCCTGGGCGCTCGGCTACGCGGTCAGCGGCACCTCCATCCCGTACCTGGCCAAGGCGTCGCGCGACTCCACCGTGCTGGCCAAGGTCGACTCCGTCATGCCCGGTGCCGCCACCGACACGCTGCGTGCCTTCAGCCGGACCCTCGACGCGAACCTCTTCCCGCGGTACATCGACCCGTTCGCCGACGAGACCATCACGGCCGTCGGACCGCCCGACGACGCCACGCTCTCGCAGCCGGGGGTGCGCGAGGCGTCGCGCAGCGTGGTCAAGATCCTCGGCTCGGCCGAGTGCGGGCGGGGCATCGAGGGGTCGGGCTTCGTGTACGCCCCGGGTCGCGTCATGACCAACGCCCACGTCGTGGCCGGGGTCGACGACCCGACCGTCACGGTCGAGGGCGAGCGACGCCTCGACGGGCGCGTCGTCGTCTTCGACCCCGAGCTCGACCTCGCCGTGATCGCCACCGACGACCTCGGCGTGCCGGCCCTCGAGCTCGACACCTCGGGTGTGGCCGGTCAGGAGGCGGCCGTGCTGGGCTACCCCGAGAACGGACCGTTCGACGCGCGGGCGGCCCGGATCCGCTCGCAGCTCACGTTGCGCAGCCCCGACATCTACGACCGCGGACAGGTGCTGCGCGAGGCGTTTTCGGTGCGCAGCCTGGTCCGCTCCGGCAACTCCGGCGGACCGCTGGTGAGCACCGACGGCACGGTGCTCGGCGTCATCTTCGCGGCCTCGGTCTCCGACAGCTCCACCGGCTACGCCGTCACGGCCGAGCAGGCCCAGGACGACGCGCGCGAGGGCGTCTCCGCCGACCGGGCCGTCGACACCGGGGGGTGCGCCTGATGCGCGGCCTGCTGGCCACGGTGGCCGGGCTCGTGGCCGTGGTGGCGCTCGCCGTCGCCCTCCCGGCGGCCTGGACGAGCACCTACGTCGAGGACGAGGAGGGGTTCGTCTCCCTCTCGCGCGACGTGACCGGGACGGCCGCGGTGCGCGACAGCGCCGCAGCTCTCGTGGCCGACCGGCTCGTGGAGCAGGCCGGCCTGCCCTCGCAGGTGGCCGAGTCCGGGCGTCGCCTGCTCGAGGAGGCCGCGGACCGCGCCCTCGCCGACCGCCGCGTCGCCGCCGCGTGGGAGGAGACGCTGCGACGCACGCACGCCGCGCTGCTCGACGACCCGGCCGCCGGCTCGGCCCCCTCGACCGTCCCGCTCGACCTCGCCCCGCTCGCCGCCCTGGTGGCCGACCGGTCCGACGGCCTCGTGCAGGCGCCCGACCAGCTGGTCGTGGAGGTGGCCGGCGGTCCGTCGGGCACCTCGCTGCGTGCCGTCGACGCGAGCCCGCGCCTGGCGCTGGGTGCCGGGGCGGTGGCGGCGGTCGCCGCGGCGGTGGCGCTGCTGGCGGCCCGGCGTCGTTCCGTCGCCCTCGTCTGGCTCGGCGTCGGTGCGGCCGTGGCTGCGGGCGCCGACGCCGCGCTCGCGCGGCTCGTGCGTGATCGAGTGGTCACCGACGCCGGTGCGAGCAGCCTGCAGGTCGACCTGCTCCGCGCCCTGGCCGACGTCGGCGTCACGTCGTTCGACGGGTGGCTCGTCTGGACCGCCCTCGGCGGGGCCGTGGCGGTCGTGCTCGGCGTGGTCGGCGCGCTCGTGGGGCGACGCGCGTAGCGACCCGCTCTAGCGTCGGGCCGCGCCGCTTCCCTGGTGCTGGCCCTTGAGCGCCGCCGGGATCTGCTTGGCGGTGGCGATCGTCTTCTGCGGTGCGCGGATCTTCTTCATGAGCCGCACGCCCACGAGGACCAGGACGCCGGCGAGCAGCACGTAGGCGCCGGCCACGATCAGGAAGCACCACGCGGGGTGCAGGCCGGTCATCGACAGCAGGAACGCGAAGGCGATCGAGACCAGGATGATCACCAGCAGCCCGATGAACCCGGCGACGGCGAAGAGTGCCGCGCCCACGCCGCCGGCCTTCGCGCTGACCACGAGCTCGCTCTTGGCCAGGGCGATCTCGGACTGGACGAGCGCGGAGATGTCACGACTGGCGTCGGCGACGAGCCGACCGATCGTCGGCTCGTCCTGCTGCTCCGGCTGGATCGGTCGCACGGGCTCGCGGTGACTCATGTGGCGAGCCTACCGGCGGCGAACGGGGTCGCGCGCGGCCACCGGTGCACGCCGTCGAGGTGGAGGGGGCGGGTCAGGCGCCGAGGAGGCGCAGGAGCACACCGGTGAGGGAGGCCCCGGCGACCACCGAGGCAGCGAACACGATGTCGATGCGGGATGAGGAGTCCATGGCTCCAGCCTCCCCGGCCCGGATGAGGAACGGCTGAACGGAACCTGACCTCGTGCTGTCGATTCCCCGACCCCTGCGCGTCGCACCAGCACGACGCCCCCGCGCCGGGTGGCGTGGGGGCGTCGTGGCGAGCGTGGACCGGGAGGTCAGTCCTCCTGGTTCTTGCTGTCGCCGATGCCGGCGGAGATGAGGTCCATCACCGACGAGTCGGCCAGGGTGGTGGCGTCGCCGACCTCGCGGTTCTCGGCGACGTCGCGCAGCAGGCGGCGCATGATCTTGCCCGACCGGGTCTTGGGCAGCTCGGGCACGACCATGATCTGGCGCGGCTTGGCGATCGGGCCGATCTCCTTGGCCACGTGGTTGCGCAGCTCGGCGACCACGTCCTCGCCCCCGTCCCCCGCGGACTCGCGGAGGATGACGAACGCACAGACCGCCTGGCCGGTGGTCTCGTCGGCGGCACCGACCACGGCCGCCTCGGCGACCTTCGGGTGCGAGACGAGCGCCGACTCGATCTCGGTGGTCGAGAGCCGGTGGCCCGAGACGTTCATGACGTCGTCGACCCGGCCGAGCAGCCAGATGGCGCCGTCGTCGTCCTTCTTGGCGCCGTCGCCGGCGAAGTAGTAGCCCTGGGCCTTGAACCGCGACCAGTAGGTCTCCTCGTAGCGGTCGTCGTCGCCCCAGATGGTGCGGAGCATCGACGGCCACGGCTCGGTGATCACCAGGTAGCCGCCCTCGCCGTTGCCGACGGGGTTGCCGGCGTCGTCGACGACCTCGGCGGTGATGCCGGGGAACGCCGTCATCGCCGATCCCGGCTTGGCGGCGGTGACGCCGGGCAGGGGGGTGATCATGTGGGCGCCGGTCTCGGTCTGCCACCACGTGTCGACGATCGGGGTCGCCCCGGCGCCGATGGTGTCGCGGTACCAGATGTAGGCCTCGGGGTTGATCGACTCACCGACCGTGCCGAGGATCCGCAGGCTCGAGAGGTCGTGCTCGGCGGGGATCTGCTCGCCCCACTTCATGCACGTGCGGATCGCGGTGGGCGCGGTGTAGAAGAGGCTGACCTTCTTGTCGGCGATGATCTCCCACCAGCGGCCCTTGTGCGGGGTGTCGGGGGTGCCCTCGTAGAGCACCTGCGTGGCGCCGTTCGCCGTCGGTCCGTACGTGATGTAGGAGTGTCCGGTGATCCAGCCGACGTCGGCGGTGCACCAGTACACGTCGTCGCTCTTGTGGTCGAACGTCGCCCAGAACGTGTACGCCGCCTGGGTCAGGTAGCCGGCCGACGTGTGCAGGATGCCCTTGGGCTTGCCCGTGGTGCCCGACGTGTACATGACGAAGAGCGGGTGCTCGCTGTCGAACTCGGTGAAGCGGTGGTCGGTGGACGACTCGTCGACGACCTCGTGCCACCACACGTCGACGTCACCGTTCCACGGGACGTCCTCGCCGGTCCGGCGGACCATGAGCACGTTCTCGACGGGCGAGGCGTCGCCCAGCTTCGCCAGCGCGTCGTCGACGGCAGGCTTGAGCGCGGAGGCCTTGCCGCGGCGGTAGCCGCCGTCGGCGGTGATGACCAGCTTGGCCTCGCAGTCCTCGACCCGGCTCGCGAGCGCGTCGGAGGAGAAGCCACCGAAGACGACGGTGTGGACGGCGCCGACGCGTGCCGAGGCGAGCATCGCGATGACGGCCTCGGGGATCATCGGCATGTAGATGGCGATCCGGTCGCCGGCCTCGACGCCGAGCTCCTCGATCGCGTTGGCGGCCTTGGACACCTCGTCCTTGAGCTGGGCGTAGGTCAGGTCGCGCGTGTCACCGGGCTCGCCCACGAAGTGCAGGGCCACCTTCTCGCCGTCGCCGTTCTCGACGTGGCGGTCGACGCAGTTGTACGCCACGTTCAGCTTCCCGCCCACGAACCACTTCGCGAAGGGTGGGTTGCTCCAGTCGAGCACCTCGTCGAAGTCGGTGCCCCACGTGAGGCGGTGCGCGGCGTCGGCCCAGAAGCCGAGGCGGTCGGCGTCCGCGGTCGCGTACACGTCGGCCTTCACGTTGGCCTGCGCGGCCAGGTCGGCCGGGGGCTCGAAGACGCGGTCCTCACGGGACAGGTTGCTGATGCCGTGCTCGCTCACAAGGTTCTCCTCGATCAGGGGGTACGTCTGCATGGTGGCTCAGGTGACAGGGTGCTTCAACTGCGGTTGCGCGGGGGTTGCCCGTCGGCCGGTGCCGGGGTCGCTGCGCCGGTGCCGTCGTGGCGGTGTCGTCGTGGGAGGGTCGGGACGCCCCTGGACACGTCCCGACCCCACCCTTGCGCGTGCGGGGGCCCGGCGCGAACCGGGCCCCCGCGACGTCACTTCTCGGCGCCCGCTCCGGTGAGGGACCGGACCTCGAGCTCGGCGAACCGCGCCTCGCTCTCGGTCTCCTTCGAGGTGACCGTGCCCAGCCAGCCCATGAAGAAGCCGAACGGGATCGAGACGATGCCGGGGTTCTGCAGCGGGAACCAGGCGAAGTCCACCGTCGTGAACAGTGCCGTCTCCGAGCCCGACACCACGGGGCTGAAGACGACCAGCCCCACGGCGGACACGAGTCCGCCGTAGATGCTCCACGTCGCCCCGCGGGTGTTGAACCGCTTCCAGAACAGGTTGTAGAGCAGGGCCGGCAGGTTCGCCGAGGCCGCGACCGCGAAGGCCAGCGCCACCAGGAAGGCGACGTTGAGCTTCTGGCCGGGGATGGCCAGGGCGATCGCGACGCCACCGATGAAGAAGGCCGCGATCCGCGCCACCTTCACCTCCTGGGCACCGGTGACCTCACCCTTCTTGATCACGTTGGCGTACAGGTCGTGCGCGACCGACGACGCCGACGTGAGCGTCAGGCCGGCCACCACCGCGAGGATCGTCGCGAAGGCGACGGCCGAGATGAGGGCCAGCAGGATGGCGCCACCTGTCGTGCCGGCGCCACCACCGACGGCCTCCGCGAGCAGCGGGGACGCCAGGTTTCCGCCGGACTCGACGATGCGGTCCTTCGCGTCGCCCGTGACGAGCGCCGCGGCGCCGAAGCCGAGGACGAGCGTCAGCAGGTAGAAGGTGCCGATGATGCCGATCGCCCAGAGCACCGAGACGCGGGCCTGCTTGGAGGTCGGCACCGTGTAGAAGCGCACCAGGATGTGCGGCAGGCCGGCCGTGCCGAGCACCAGCGCGATGCCGAGCGAGACGAAGTCGATCTTGCTCGTCAGGCTGACGCCGTACTTGAGGCCGGGCTCGAGGAAGGCGCTGCCCTGGCCGCTGTTGTCGGCCGCCTGGCCGAGCAGGTCGGACAGGTTGAAGTTGAACTTCGCGAGCACGAGGGCGGAGATGAGGATCGTGCCGAACATCAGGAGCACGGCCTTGACGATCTGCACCCAGGTGGTGCCCTTCATGCCACCGAACACGACGTACACGATCATCAGCACGCCGACGCCGGCGATGGTGAAGTTCTTCGCCGCCGCGGAGTCGACGCCCAGCAGGAGTGCCACGAGGGCGCCCGCGCCGACCATCTGGGCCAGGAGGTAGAAGATCGACACCACGATCGTCGACGTGGCCGCTGCCGTACGGACGGGCCGCTGGCGCATGCGGTAGGCGAGCTGGTCGGCCATGGTGAACCGGCCGGAGTTGCGCAGCAGCTCGGCGATGAGCAGCAGTGCCACGAGCCAGGCGACGAGGAACCCGATGGAGTACAGGAAGCCGTCGTAGCCCGAGAGCGCGATGGCGCCGGAGATGCCGAGGAACGAGGCGGCCGACATGTAGTCGCCGCCGATGGCGAAGCCGTTCTGGACGCCGCTGAAGGACCGTCCGCCGGCGTAGTAGTCGGCGGCCGTCTTGGTGTTGCGGCTCGCCCAGAAGGTGATGCCGACGGTCAGGAGGACGACGAGGACGAACAGCGTCGCCGTCAGGGCCTGGTGG
This sequence comes from Aeromicrobium sp. WCS2018Hpa-31, assembly GCF_031843905.1. Lineage (NCBI taxonomy): Bacteria > Bacillati > Actinomycetota > Actinomycetes > Propionibacteriales > Nocardioidaceae > Aeromicrobium > Aeromicrobium sp. WCS2018Hpa-31. The sequence goes on from NZ_JAVTJF010000005.1 coordinate 108,546, forward strand.
CTGCCGGAGTCCGAGGAGGCGGCGGCGATCAAGGTCTGCGTGCTCACTGGCCGACCTCCTTGTCGAAGCCGATGAGCAGCTCGCCCGCGATGGGGTCCATCTCGCGGGCCGAGTAGCGGGCGTACCACCAGGCGATGCCGAAGGTGGTCGCGAACTGCAGCAGGCCGAACAGCAGGGCGATGTTGATGTTGCCGAACACCTTGGTGCCCATGAAGCCGGGCGCCCAGTTCGAGCACACGACGTAGAGCAGGTACCAGAGCATGAACGTCACCGTCATCGGGACGACGAACTTCAGGTACCGGCGCCGGAGCTCTGCGAACTCCGGCGTGGAATGAATGCGCTCGTAGGCCGCATGGACCTCGGGCGTGATCTTCTCAGCCACGGGTGGGCACCTCGTCTTCTGCGTGGGGTGGATGTCTGACCGGAGGGAACCGTCGCCGGTGTGACGTGGGTCCCACGGAGCGACGCTAGGGAGGGCGCGCTCCTGTGCGCCAGGTCACAACGGCACTTGTGCGGTCGGTGCCACGAGGGCTGCGGTGCGCGGCGCGGACGGCGCGACGAGCGGCGGGTCACGCGCGACGAGCGGTGGCGCTCCCTCCCACCCATCGGTGGATCGTCAACCTCAGCGAGATGTCTGTGGTTGAGGATCCACCGATGCAGCCCCTGATGTTGAGGATCCACCGATGGGGGAGGGGGTGGGGTCAGCGCTGCACGTCGATGCGCTCGGGGGTGTGGAGGCGCACCATGGTGCGGGCGACGGTGCTCGGGACGCGGTCGCGCGTGAGCAGCGAGACGCCGATCATGAGGCCGAAGCCGACGGGCACGCTCCACATGGCCGGCTGTGCGGCGAGCGTGCCCACCCAGCCGTCGGGACGGGCGGAGATGGCCACCACGGTGCCGAGCAGGGCGCTGAGGCCGCCCCCGGCCATGCCCGCCAGGGCACCCGGCGCCGTGAGCCCGCGCCACCAGATCCCGAGCACGAGCAGGGGGCAGAACGTGGAGGCGGCCAGGGCGAAGGCGAACGTCACCGAGCTCGCGACCGGGATCGGCTCGGCCACGAGGGCGAGACCCAGCGGCACGAGCACGCAGACGGCCGCCGCGAGGCGCAGCGACGTGATGGGCGAGACCCGCCCGGCCAGCGGGCCGGCGGCCGCGAGGCTCTGGCCGACGACGCCGGCGATCGCCATGGTCAGTCCGGAGGACGTGGAGAGGAACGCCGCGAACGCCCCCGCGGTCACGAGGGCCGAGAGGACCTCGCCGAGACCACCGCCGAGCACCCGTCCGGGCAGCTCGAGCACCACGGTGTCCGCCCGCCCGGAGGTCACCAGGTCCGAGGCGTAGACCCGGCCGAGGACCCCGTAGACGGTCGGCAGCAGGTAGAAGCCACCGATCAGCGCGAGCACGATGAGCGTGGTGCGACGCGCCGCATGGCCGTCGGGGTTCGTGTAGAAGCGCACCACCACGTGCGGCAGGCCCATCGTGCCGAGGAACGTCGCGATCATCACCGAGTACGTCGTGTAGAGACCCTGGGCGTCCGTGGTGCCCCACGGCTCGAACCAGGCCTCGGGCGCGACCGGGGACGGGGCGCCGTCGAGCGCCCACGCGCGCAGCAGGAAGACGGCGGGCACGAGGAGGGCGGTCAGCTTGAGCCAGTACTGGAAGGCCTGCACGAAGGTGATGCTCCGCATGCCGCCGGCCACGACGTTGACCACGACGATCGTCGCGACCAGGGCCATCCCCAGCCAGCCGGGTGCGCCGCTGACGGTCCGCAGCGTCAGCCCGGCGCCCTGGAACTGCGGCATGAGGTACAGCCAGCCCACGCCGACCACGAGGAGGGTGGCCGCCCGACGCACCGCCTTCGACTGCAGCCGGACCTGTGCGAAGTCCGGGATCGTGTACGCACCGGAGCGGCGCAGCGGTGCGGCGACGAGCACGAGCAGCAGCAGGTACCCCGCGGTCCAGCCGATCGGGTACCAGAGCACGTCGGGCCCTGAGGCGAGCACGAGCCCGGCGACCCCGAGGAACGAGGCGGCCGACAGGTACTCGCCGCCGATCGCCGAGCTGTTGAGCGCCGGCGAGACCGAGCGCGACGCCACGTAGAAGTCGCTCGTCGTGCGGCTCACCCGCAGGCCGAAGGCCCCGATGCCGAGCGTCGCGATCGACACGAGCGCCACGGCCGCCACGGCGTAGGACGTGTTCACCGGTGCTCGGCCGCCTCGACGAGGGCGGCGAAGTCGGCCTCGGCGCGCTCCGCCCGCCGCACGTACACCCAGCCGACGAGCAGCAGCGCGGGGTAGACGAGCACGCCGAGGACGATCCACGGCAGCGGCACCGGTCCCACCTGGGTGCGGGCGAGGCCCGGCAGGAGCGTGAAGGCGAGCGGCAGCGACCCGATGCCCACGGCCAGCAGCGTGACGACGGCCAGCGCCGAGCGCAGCTGGGTGCGCACGAGCGAGCGGATGTACACCTCGCCGACGCCGGTCTCCTCGTCGATCTCCTCCCGTGCGCTGCGGCGCACGTGCGCCGGGGCCGTCGAGAGCGGGCTCGTGATCCGCACCCGCCCCGACGACGGAGGCTGCTCGGGCGTCGCGTCCACGTCAGCGGCTCCGGTCGTGGATCCGGTCGCGCAGGAGCGGGGTGTGGCGTCGGGAGACCTGCAGCTCGGTGAGCTCGTCGCCGCGGGGCACCACCACGCTGCAGCGGCCGGCCTGCATGCGGACCTCGCGGACGTGCGCGAGGTTCACGGCGATGCTGCGGTGGATGCGCACGAAGCCGGCGTCGGACCAGGCGTCGACGAGTCCGGTCAGGGGGGTGCGCAGCAGGTGGCCGTGGCCGTCGGCGGTGTGCAGGCGCACGTAGTCGCCCTGCGCCTCGACGTGCGTGATGGTGGAGCGCCGCACGAAACGGGTCACGCCACCGAGCTCGACGGGGATCGTCTCGTCGGTCTCGGGTGTCGCCTCCCCGACGTCGACGGCCCGCCGGATGCTCTCGCGCAGACGCTCCTCGCGGATGGGCTTGAGGAGGTAGTCGACGGCGCCCAGCTCGAAGGCGTCGACCGCGTGGTTGTCGTGCGCCGTGACGAACACGATCCGCGGCGGCGTGCGGAACTGCCCGACGATGCGGGCCACGTCGATGCCGGACAGGCCGGGCATCGCGACGTCGAGGAACGCGAGGTCGATCCGGTCGGCCTCGAGCTTGCGCAGGGCCTCGGCTCCGGAGCTCGCCGTCTCGACGACGCCGACGCGGTCGTCGCGCCCGAGCAGGTAGACGAGCTCGTCGAGCACGGGCTGCTCGTCGTCGACGACGAGCGCGCGCAGGCCCGGAGCGGGCTCGGCGTGGCGCGTGCCGGCGACGTCGTCCATCCGGGGAGTGTAGAGCGACATCACGTCCGCGCGTCGGGCGAGAACTTCGGGATCCGCAGCGAGACCTTCGTGCCCAGGCCGGGGGCCGTCTCGACCACGATCCCGTGGTCGTTGCCGTAGACGGCGCGCAGGCGCTGGTCGACGTTGGCCAGCCCGATCGACCCGCCGCTCGCCCGACCGGCGAGGGCCTCGCGCACCACCTCGGGGTCGCTGCCCACGCCGTCGTCCTCGATCTCGATGAGACAGGCGGTGCCGACGTCGCGCGCGACGACCGTGATGTGTCCGGGGCCGTCCTTCGGCTCGATGCCGTGGCGCACCGCGTTCTCGACGAGGGGCTGCACCGCCAGGAACGGCAGGGCGACGTTGAGCACCTCGGGCGCCACGCTCGACGTCACGCGCAGGCGGTCCCCGAAGCGGGCGTTCTCCAGCGCCAGGTAGCGCTCGATCGACAGCAGCTCGTCGGCGAGGGTCGTGAAGTCGCCGTGGCGGCGGAAGGAGTAGCGCGTGAAGTCAGCGAACTCCAGGAGCAGGCCGCGCGCCCGCTCGGGGTCGGTCCGCACGAAGGAGGCGATCGCGCCGAGGGAGTTGTAGATGAAGTGGGGCGAGATCTGGGCCCGCAGGGCGCGCAGCTCGGCCTCCATGAGCGCGGTCCGCGACGCGGCCAGCTCGCTCAGCTCGAGCTGGCTGGACATCCAGCGGGCCACCTCGGTGGTGGCTCGGACGATGCCGGCGGCGGGGTGGCTCGTGAGCACCACGAGGGTGCCGACGACCAGCTCGTCGACCACGAGCGGGGCGACCACCGCGCGGTCGGAGGCCTGGGTGCGGCCCTCGGCCAGCACGGCCTCCACGAGGGGCGCGGCCAGGGCGTGGTCGCCCTCGCCCGAGGAGGCGAGCACGCCGGTGCCATCGGTCAGTGCGGCGGGAGCCCCGCCCAGCAGGGCCCGGACGTGGGGCAGGGCGCCGGCGGCGCCGTCGGCGTCCAGCCCGGCCCGCAGGGCCGGAGCGGCCAGCGAGGCGGTGTGCAGGGTGGCGTAGGTGGCGAGGTCGTCGGGCCCGCCGAGGGCGGCGTCGGGGCGGCGTGACCGGACCCAGACGAGCCCCACGAGCGCCGTCACGATCACGCCGACCACGGCACCGAGCAGCGCATCCATCCCAGGACCGTAGCGCCTGGGTCGCGCAGCGGCGGTCGGTCGCGGTCGGGACTGCGCTTCCGCGGTTGGGCGTCGAGGCGGGGCTGCGTTGCTGCGGCTGGTCTCGGCGTCGGGGTGCGCTGGTGCGGCTGGGTCTCGTGGCGGCCCCCGAGAGGCCTCGACGGATCGGGAGCGTCGGGCTCGGCCGAGCTCCCCGGCCCCGCCCCGCGTTGTGACGACTTCGCGTCGATCTCGCGGCGATAGACCGACTCCAACGCGTCAGAACGCGGGTTTCGGACAGTTCCGGGGCATCCAGCCCCCTCCGACCGCCCCGGAAGTGTCCGAATCGGGGGCCCGTCAGTCGCCGAGGCCGCGCGCGGCGAGGGCGTCGCCGACGTCGTGGGCGTGGGCGACCGTGCGCACGGCGAACGGCGCGAGGGTGGCGCGGGGGCTGCGCTCGAGGCCCCGCGCCTTGGCGGCCTCGCGGGTCTCCTCGAAGAGCGTCATGACGGTGGGGATGGAGGAGATCGCCAGCGAGAAGGCGAGTGCGACGCGTTCGGGATCGACCCCGAGGGGGCGCAGCACGCCCGCGATGCGCACGATCGCGTCGAGCAGGTCGTCGGTGGCGGTCGTCGCGGTGAAGGTGGTGGCGAGCACGACGAGGGTCAGCGTCGTCGCCACGATCTCCACGGCCACCGGCCAGCCCCGCTGCCACGTCTGGAAGGCCGCCAGGACGGCGAGCACGACGAGGAGCGGGCGGATCCCCAGGGCCAGCGAGCGCCACGGCACCCCGGCGTGCACGGCCACGCCGGTCGCGAGGCCGAGCGCGACGACCGGCGGCCAGGGGCCGCGCAGGGCCACGACCAGCACGCCGACGACCACGACCCCGAGCAGCTTGCGACCGGTCGGGATCCGGTGCCAGATCGAGTCGCCGGGCACGTGCAGCCCCAGGGGGAGGGCCCGCCTCATCGACGCCGCCTCATCGACGCCGCCTCATCGCCGGGCGCTCTCGACGTAGTGCGCGACGGCGGCCTCCGGGTCGGCGTCGACGCTCACGCGCCCGTCCTCGACCACGAGCGCCCGGTCGCAGCGGCGCGCGAGGGCGAGGTCGTGCGTGACGAGGACGAGCTGCTGGGGCATGGAGAGCAGGCGTTCCTCCACCGCGCGGGCGTTGCGCAGGTCCAGCAGGGTGGTCGGCTCGTCGGCGACCACGACGGACGGCTCGCAGGCGAGCACGCCGGCGAGGGCCAGCATCTGCTGCTGACCGCCCGAGAGCGCGTGGACCGACGTGTCGGCGTGCTCGCCCAGGCCGATGTCGGCGAGCACGGCACGCGCGCGGGCCTCGCGCTCGCGCTTGTCGGGGACGTGACGGCGCAACGACAGCGCCACGTCCTCGAGCACGGTCGGCATCACGAGCTGCGCGGACGGCTGCGTGAACACGAAGCCCACGCGGCGACGCACCGCAGGACCGTCGGTGGCCACGTCGAGCCCGTCGACCCGCACGGTGCCGGTCGACGCGGTGACCAGGCCGTTCACGAGCCGCGCGAGCGTGGACTTGCCCGAGCCGTTGGCGCCCACGACGACGACCCGCTGCTCGGTGAGGCGCGCGCTGACGTCGCGCAGCAGCGTCACGTGACCGTCGGCGGTGGGGGCCGTGACGGTGACGTCGGTCAGCTCGATCGTCGCCATGGGGTCAGTCTCGCCCAGCCTTCAGGGGGTCCTCGCCGGGGTCATCGTCGCGCGAGCAGCTGCGGGAACGCGCGATGCACGGCGGCGGCCACGACCGCGGCGACGGCAAGCTTCACGAGGTCGGCCGGGACGTAGACCGCGGCGCCCTTGAGCGTCGTCCAGAGCGGCGTGTCCGCGTAGAGGGCGATGCCCAGGCCGCCGGCGAACCAGCAGATCGCCTCGCCGACCAGCCCCCCGACGGCGACGACGGCGGCCGTCACGGCCACGCCGGCGGCCCGGGCGCGCTCGACCGCGAAGCCGACCGCGAGGGCGACGAACGGGAACGACCACAGGTACCCGGCGGTGACGCCGACGAACGGGGCGAGACCGGCCTGGCCGCCGGCGAGCACCGGCAGACCGATCGCGCCCAGCGCCAGGTAGAGCGCGATGGCCAAGAACCCGCGCCGCGCGCCGAGCACCCCGCCGGCCAGGAAGACGGCGAACAGCTGCAGGGTGACCGGCACGCCGTTGACGCCGAAGGGCAGGGCGGCCACCACGGCGCACACCGCGGTGAGGGCCGCGAACACCGCCACGAGCGCGAGGTCGGTGGTGGTGAGGCGGCGTGAGCGCGGCGAGGTGGTGCCGGACTGGGGTGTGCTGGTGCTGGGCATCGTGCGTCCTTCGGCCAGTGGTCAGCGGAGGTGACCAGGGGACTGAACAGCGTTCAGGTGAACGCCGTTCAGGTAGTGTGGCACATCCGCGACCCGACCGGGAGGAGACCACCGTGGCGAACAGCCTCGACGACGTCGTGGCGGGCTCCCTGCGTGTGCTCGACTCCTACGGCCTGGAGTTCTGCACCATGCGCCGGGTGGCCGCCGAGCTCGGCGTGCAGCCCGGTGCGCTCTACCACCACGTGGCCGACAAGCAGACCCTCCTGGGCCTCATGGCCGACCGGATCGTGGCCGACGTCCAGGTCGACGCGGACCTCGCCGCCACGTCGAGCCGGCTGCGCGCCGCGATGCTGGCGGTGCGCGACGGTGCCGAGGTGGTGGCCACGACCGCCGCGTTCCGGCTCGGGGTCTTCGCGCTCGAGGAGGCGCTCGCCGCGCACAGCGACCGCGACGTCGCCCGCACCCTGCTGCTCTACGTCGTGGGGCACACCCAGGCCACCCAGCTGCACCGCCAGGCCGCCGCCGTCGGCATCGTCGAGGCCGACCCCGACCTCGACGCCTCGTTCGAGCGCGGGCTCGCGATCATCCTGGACTGACGCCGGACCTCGTCGAGGAGGTCAGCGCACCGCCTCGACGGCCATCTGGGCGCCGCCCTCCATCACCCGGTTGTCGAGACCGTCGAGCTCGGGGTGGACGCTGCTGCCCAGCTCGGCACGCACCACGGACGAGAAGCCGGCCCGTTCGAGCTCGGCGGAGAGGGCGGCGAAGTCGTACACGTAGCCCTCGTGGTGCCCGAAGGAGGCGATGGGGATGCGGACCCAGTCGAGCGGGTGCTCCACCGTGAGCCCGACCTCCTCGTAGATGGCGGCCTCGGCGTCGCCGCGTGGTGCCTTGCCCGCGAGGTAGCGCTCGACGTGCGCGCCCAGGTCGGGGGTGACCATGCGGATCACGCCGCCGGGCCGCAGGCAGCGGTAGGCCTCGGCGAACATGACGCGGCCCGCCTCGAGCGGCAGGTGCTCGACGACGTTGTCGGAGTAGACGTGGGAGAGGGCCCCGTCCTCGATCGGCCAGGTCTGCGTGGCGTCGAGGTAGTGGCGGGTCACGGCGTTGACGTTCGTGACCACCCAGCCGGGCCGGGGCGCCAGCCCACCGACCTCGAGCTTGAACGGCCGCGCGGCGGCGTCGATGGCCCGGGTCGCGCGGGTGCGGGCCACGGGTGTGTTGACGGCCATGACGACGGGACGGACGACGGAGCGGACACGAGGGTGCACGAGGACCAACCTAGAGATCGTGGGACGTGAGGACGAAGAGGCCGTCGACCTGCAGCAGACGTCCCTGCTGGTCGGAGAACCCGGGTTCGAGCTGGTGGATGCGGTAGCCGGCGGACCCCAGGTCCCGCACCAGCTCGTCGTGGAGCCGCTGTCCCGCGTAGAGCTCGACGAACGACAGCTCCAGCTGCAGGGCGGCGAAGCGGCCCACGAGGTCGCCGGCGCCGCGCAGCACCTCGTCCTCGAAGCCCTGGGTGTCGATCTTGACCATGGTGCGAGCGGGGTCGAGCCCGTGCTCCTCGACGACGGCGGCGAGCGTGGTGACCGTGACCGGCTCCGTGGCGACGTAGTCCGAGCCCGGCGCCGCCGTGCGGTGCGCCTCGGTCATCGCCCGCAGGGACGAGGAGTAGGAGTTCGCCGCGACGTTGATGGACGTCGTCCCGGCCTCGGCCCCCACCGCCTGGTGGTGCACCGTCCAGCGCTCGTCCTTGGCCGCGCGCCCGCTCAGGACGGCGAACGCGCCGGACAGCGGCTCGAACCCGATGATCCGGCCCTGGTAGCCGGCGCTGCGCAGCAGGGTCGCGAACTGGCCGACGTTCGCACCCACGTCGAGCACCGTGTCGACGTCGCGCGAGCGCAGCGTCCGGGCGAGGTGGCTCGCGTAGGAGCCCCTCCCGATCTGCAGGTCCGCGCGCTGCAGCGTCCGGCGCAGGGCGAGCTTGGCGGTCTCGCGTGCGCGGTTCGCGAACGTCTGGTCGGTCATGGGGCTCCCTCGGGCCTGGACGGGCACCCCTTCAACCCCACGGGACCGGCGAGGTTACGGGTGGTGCGGGCAGTCGGCGGCACGGTCGCTCAGCCCCGCACGAACACGCCGTCGGCCTGCAGGACGGGTCCGTCCGGCGAGGCGAAGCCGGACTCGATCGCCGCGAGCACGAAACCGTGCTCGTACGCCAGCGAGATCGCCTCGTCCACGAGCATCCCGCCGTCGTACAGCGGGACGAAGGAGAGCTCCAGCTGCAGGCCCACGGCCCGGTCGAGCGAGGCGCGACCGCCGGCCAGCACCTGCCGCTCGAAGCCCTGGGTGTCCAGCTTGAGGAAGGGGCGACGGGTGGGGTCCGTCCCGAGCTCGGCGTCGAGCGTCGAGACCGCCACCGTCTGGGTCGTGACGTAGTCGACCTGGGGCGCCGCTGCCCGGTGGCGGTCGTCCATGGGCAGCAGGGAGCTGCTGTCGCTGTTGGAGGCGACGTTGATCTCGGCGCTGCCGGGCTCCGACCCGAGCGCGCTGCGGCGTGCCTCCCACGCGGGGTCGTCGGCGCATGCGGCGGTGAGGTCGGCGTAGGCCTCGGCCAGTGGCTCGAAGGAGAGGATCCGCCCGCGGTACCCGAAGGCACGCACCTCCTGCGCGAAGCCGCCCCGCGCCGCACCGACGTCGACGACCAGGTCGACGCCGAGCCCGGCGAGCAGGCTCTGGCGGCGGGAGGCCGGGTGCCGACGCAGCGCGAGGCCGCGACGGGCGAGTCCGTGGACGGCGGCGTTCCTCAGCCAGGGCATGCAGGTCTCCTCTCGGGGCCGTGGGACCGACCCGGGCACGAATCTAGCCGTCCCGGGGCGGGCTCCGGGTGCCAACGAGGAGACGAGTCGCGCCGGGCCGGGAGTGGCGCGTCGTCGGGAACGCTGCCCCGGGGGAGTGTTCCCGACGCTAGAGTCGCCGAGTCGGGAAGCCGGATCGAAGGGGACCACGGTGTCACTGAGGATCGTCGCCGCGAAGGCTCGGACCAAGCTCACGATCTTCGCGCTCGAGGGGTTGCTGCGCCCGGAGCGTCCGCCGGGGATGCTGAGGTTCGGCACCTACTACGGCGGCTGGTGGATCCCCGAGGTCGATCCCTCGGGCGGACCCGCCTTCTGCGTGGGGGCCGGCACCGACGTCTCGTTCGACGTCGAGCTGCAGCGGCTCGGCTACACGGTGCACACCGCGGACCCGACCCCCGCCGCGGTCGAGCACGTGCGTCGTGAGCACCCGTCGCTCCACCTCCTGCCGGTCGGGGTCTGGACCGAGGACGGCGAGCTGAGCTTCGCCCAGGACGAGACCTGGAGCGAGTCGTGGGCGATCGACCCGCACGCCGACGCCGCCGGCAGCACGACCCCGGTGCGGTCCCTGCCCGTCCTGACCGTGCGGTCGCTCGTGGCGGCGGCCGGCGAGACCAGGGCCGGCCTGCTGAAGCTCGACATCGAGGGGGCCGAGCACGCCGTGCTGCGGCAGATGCTCGCGGACGACGTCCGACCGCGGGTGCTGTGCGTGGAGTTCGACGACCACCGCGTCCGGCACGTGCTCGCCTCGACGCGGCTCCTGAGGCGGCACGGCTACCGCCTGCTGCAGATCGAGGGCCTGAACTACATCTTCGTGCGGGACTGAGCGACCGCGTCGGAGGTCGCTCCCGGAAGGCGCTCCGCCCGCGGCGATCGATCTGTACTGTGGGCGCGGCCCCGGAGTCGACAGGAGTGCACATGGCGCAGAGCGGGACCACCCTCGTGGTCGAGCCCGACCACGGCGGACACCACTTCCAGTCGGTCTCCTTCGTCGTCGCCGAGGCGGGGTCGGTCGGCCCCGTGGTGCTCCTGACCTCGCAGGGTGCCGCGGCGACCGAGGAGTTCGAGGCGCACCTCGGCGCGCAGCACCGAGCCGGCGACCTCGTGCTGGTCGAGGCCCTCGTCGGCACGCAGCCGCCCACCGCCGACGTCGCGCGGGCCGTGGCGTCCTGCGGCGCGGGCTGCGCCGGACCGGTGCACGTCCTGGTCATGGACGGCGACCAGTCGCTGAAGCGGTGGTGGTGGGTCGCACCCCGCCACCTGAGGTGGCTGCGCCCCCGGGTCACCTTCATGCTGACGCGCTACCCGGCGCGGCTGGCGCCGACCGACCTGACGGGGTGGCGGCTGCGAGCACCCAAGGCCGCGCTCGCCCTCCTGGCGATGCTGCGGGGGTGCCTGCACCGCGTGGTGGGGTTCTCCGGCCGGGAGGACCTCGGCACGGGCGTCGTGGTTCGCCGCATCGGTGACCCGAACGTGTGCGAGGCCCACGCGCGCGACCGGACGCGCTGGCGAGGCGAGCTGGACCTGCCCGCCGACGCCACCCTGGTCGGGGTGTTCGGCCACGTGAGCGAGCGACGCAACGCCCCGATGATCCTCGAGGCGATCCTGGTCGAGGGGCTGGACGTCCTCCTGGTGATCGCCGGGTCTCTGACGCCGGAGGTGCGCGCCTGGGTCGACGGGCTGGACGAGGACTCGCGGTCCCGCCTGCTCGTGCGCGACGCCTACCTCGACAACTCGACGCTCGACCGCTACATCGCGGCGATGGACGCCGTCCCGCTGCTGCTCACCAACAACGGGCCCAGCGGGATCATGGGCAAGGCCGAGTCGGCGGGGGTCCCGGTCGTCACCGCAGGCTCCGTCGTGCGGGCCCGGGAGGCGCGCGCCCTGGGTGCGGGAGAGGCGTGCGACCTGGAGGTACGGTCCGTCGGCCGGGCGCTGCGCACCGTGCTCGCCCCCGGCTACCGGGTCACCACGCGCGACGTCGACCTCGTCAGCCCGGCCCGGTACGCCCGCGCCATGCTGGGCCTCCCGGGGCCGGACGGATCCCAGTGAGCCCCGCGTGAGCCCCCCAGTGAGCACCGAGTGAGCACCACCCGACAGCCCGGCCGGTGGGGCGAGCGGATCGCCTGGCTGGCGGTGGTGAGCGGCGGCTTCGTCGTCCAGCTGCTCATGACGGTGAGCGGCATCATCTCCGCGCGGCTGCTCGGGGTGGAGGGACGCGGCGAGGTGGCCCTCGTGGTGGCGCTCTCGGCCACGGGCGCGGCCCTGACCCTCGGTGGCAGCCTGCCCAACGTCGTCATCAAGCGACTGGCCGACCGCGGCGTCACGGCGCGTGACGGCATCGGCCACCTCGCGTCGCGGTGGTCGGTGCTGGCGGTGCTCTGCGCGGTCCCGTTCGGCATCGTCTTCGTCCTCGCCCACGGTGGGCTCTCCTCGTCGAGCACCTGGTGGCTCGGCGTCGCGGTGGTCCTGCTGGCCCTGGAGAACATGGCGTTCCGCATCGTCACGTCGGCGCTGCTCGGCGAGGGCGCTCCGATGGCGCGGGTCGCGCTCGCGACCCTGCTCCCGCAGACCTTCGTCACGCTCGCGCTGGTGGTCGTCCTCCTCGTCACCGACAGCGCCACGGCCCTCGGGGTCTGCCTGGTGATGGTGGGCTCGTTCGCGCTCGGTCTCGTCGTCGGGGTGCGCCTGCTCGCGCCCCGACGCGGAGGGGACCCGCTCGAGGAGTCCGACCTGTGGCGACTGGCCCGGTCCACCTACGTGGGCACGTTGGGACCGATCGACGGCCTGGGCCTCGACCGCATCCTCGTGGGCGCGGTCGCCGGCACGGTCTCGCTGGGCCTCTACGCCACCGCCGGGGCCCTCGCCTCGCTCGCGGCCATGCTGGGCTCCGGCATCGCCGTGGTGCTCCTGCCCCGCTTCTCCGCCGCCCAGGCCGCGGCCGACGGTGACGGCCGGCTCGTGCGCCGCAGCCTGGCCCTCTGCGTGGGTGTGCTCGTGCCCATCGTCGTCGTGGTGACCGTGCTCGCCGAGCCCGTCATCGAGATCGCCTTCGGCCCTGCGTTCCTCGACGCCGTGCCGATCGCCCACTGGCTCGTCCCCGCGATGGGGCTGCTGGGCCTGCGCCGCGTGCTCATCGCCATCCTGCAGGGGCGGGAGCGCGGCGGCACGGCCTCGCGGATCGAGTTCGCGCTGACCCCCGTCATGGTCGTCGGCGTGGTGCTGGCGGCGGGGTCGGAGTCGGCGACCGCGGTGGCGATCGTGCTGCTGGGCGTGGCGATCGCGAGCGTGTCGCTGCTGTCGATCGCGGTTTGGCGCACAACGCCCCGAACCCACCCTCCGGTGCCCTAGGCTGACGCTCGATGGTCACCGAATCCGGGGTCGCCTCGTCGCCCGACCACCTCAGCTTCTCCCAGCTCGTCTTCTCCGACTACGAGCGCTACCGCCCGGGAGCGCGGGCCTCGTGGCCCGCCGTCGTCGCGCGGCTGCCCTCGTTGCCCGGGCTGCTGGCGAGCCTGCTCCTGCGCACCCAGCAGTGCCTGCACCGCTCGGGCCGTCGCCGGCTCGCCGACCAGCTGCGCACCCTCGCCAACGTGCTCATCGGCGCCGACTTCGGTGCCGGGATGACGATCGGACCCGGCTTCATGATGGCCCACCCCGTGGGCACCACCATCGGCTTCGGGCTGGTCATCGGCCGTGACGTCACGTTCGCCGGCGGGGTCACCTGCGCCGCGCGCTACTACGACGAGCGCGGTGCCGAGGGCCAGGAGTTCGCCACGATCGGCGACGGGGCGGTCATCGGCGCCAACGCCGTGCTCGTCGGAGGCGTCACGATCGGGCGTCGCGCCATGGTCGGCGCCAACTCCGTGGTCCTGTCCGACGTGCCCGACGGCGCCGTCGTCATGGGCTCGCCGGCCCGTCGGGTCGGCTCCCGCGACGTGACGGAAGCAGCCTCATGAGCCAGGGACCCACCTACGAGCCGGCCGCCCACTACGACCACGTCACGGCCGCGTGGCAGCTCCTCCTGGGCGACGAGCTGCACTACGGCGTGTTCGCCGACGGCGACGAGCCGCTCGACGTCGCCACCGCGGCGCTCACCCGCCGCATGGTCGAGGCCGCGCGCCTCCCGGAGGCCGCGGCCTCCGGCACGACGCTGCGCCTGCTCGACGTCGGCTGCGGCTCGGGCGGTCCGGCACGCGCCCTCGCGACCGGCTTCGGGGTCGAGGTCGTGGGCATCACCACGAGTGCCGTCGGCGTGGAGACGGCGCGGCAGCGCGCCGCCGACCTGGGCGTCGACGGGGTGAGCTTCGAGCAGCGCGACGGCACCGCGAACGAGTTCCCCGACGCGTCGTTCGACGTGGCGTGGGCCCTGGAGTCGGCGCACCTGATGCGTGACCGTCCTGCGCTGCTGTCCGAGTGCGCCCGGGTGGTCCGTCCCGGCGGCCGTGTGGTCCTCTGCGACCTGCTGCGACACCGCGAGATCCCCTTCGCCGAGGTGCGCGCACGACGCCAGGACTTCGCGACCCTGCGCGAGGCCTTCGGCGACGCCCACTTCGAGCCGCTCGCCTACTACGCCGACGGACTGGCTGCGCTCGGCCTCGAGGTGGAGGTGGCCGACGACCTCACGCAGTCGACGCTTCCCACCTTCGACCGCTGGCGCGCCAACGCCGTCACCCACCGCGACGAGGTGGTCGAGCTCATCGGGCAGGAGGGGCACGAGGCCTTCGTGCGCTCGTGCGACGTGCTCGAGGCGTTCTGGCGCGACGGCACCTTCGGCTACGGCCTCGTGGCCGCCCGTCGACCCGACTGAGTCCGTACGTGACGCCCGCCCGGTCACGTCGTTGTGCACGGCGTGGCGGACCAGCCACCTTCCCCGAGACGCAGGAGACAGCATGAGCACCGCGCCCGCCGACGTCGAACGCACGGTCGTCGCGTTCCTCACGAGCCTCGACAAGCTGCCCGAGGGCTTCGACGCCACGACGCCGCTCTACGTCGGGGGCGCCGACCTGGACTCGCTCGAGACCGCCGAGCTGTCGGCCACGCTCGAGGACGAGCACGGCAGCGACCCCTACTCCGCGGGTGACATGCCGCAGACGCTCGCGGACATCCAGGCGTTCTACGCCTCGGTCGCCGGCGCCTCCTAGACCGTGGTGCACGAGCTGCTGCGCCGGGTCGCCGTCGTCGACCCCGACCGGGTGGCCGTCGTGACCCACGACGGCTCGTGGACGTACGCGCAGCTCCTCGAGGCCGCCGAGCGTGCGGCATCGGCACTGACCGACCTCGCCGGCGACGCGCAGGGCGGCCGCCGGCTCGGCGTCGTCGACTTCGAGGCGGCCGACGTCGTGCCGCTGCTCGCAGCCGCCTCGCTGGTGGGGGCGGAGGTCTGTCTCTACCCGCCGGTGGAGCCGGACGAGGTCGCCGACCTGGCACGTCGGCTCGACCACGACGCGCTCGTGACCGACCGCGACGACCTCGACGGGGCCGCCGCCACCGTGCTCGACGTCCGCGACCTGCTCGACGACGGCCCCCGCGGGCCCTCCGTCGCGGCAGTCGCGGAGGGTGACGCCCGCCCCCACCTCGTCCTCACCACCGGCACCACCGGGGCACCGCGGGGCGTGCGGCACGACTGGGAGCGGCTGCTGCGCGGGGTCCGCCGGGTCGGCCCCGCTCCCGAGCAGCGCTGGCTGCTGGCCTACGGCCTGCACCAGTTCGCCGGGCTGCAGGTCCTGCTGCACGTGCTCGCCGCCGGCGCCACGCTCGTGGCTCCCGCACCGCGCCGCCCCCGCGAGGGCCTGGCCGCCATGCGCGCGCTCGGCGTCACCCACGCCAGCGCCACCCCCACCTACTGGCGCTTCCTGCTGGCCGAGGCGCGCGGCGACGGTCTCGGTCTCCCGCCGCTCGAGCAGGTCACGATGGGTGGGGAGGCGATCCCCGGTCCGCTGCTCGGCGACGTGCACGCGGCGTTCCCCTCCGCCTCGGTGTCGCAGGTCTACGCCGCCTCCGAGTTCGGCTCCACCGGGTCGCAGCGCGATGACCGCCCGGGCCTCTCGACCGACGTCCTCGACCGCGGCGACGACGCCGACGTCGACCTGCGGATCGTCGACGGCGAGCTGTGGATCCGGTCGCGCACCGGCATGCTCGGGTACCACGGCGACGAGCCGGTCGACCCCGACGCGTGGCGCCCCACCGGGGACCTCGTCGAGGTCGTCGACGACCGCATCCTCTTCCGCGGCCGGTCCTCGGAGGTGATCAACGTCGGCGGGGTCAAGGTCCACCCGCTGCCGATCGAGGAGCGCGTCGGGGCCGTGCCCGGCGTCGACGTCGCCCGGGTGTTCGCCCGCCCCAACCCCATGACGGGGTCGGTCGTGGCGCTCGAGGTCGTGGCCGCACCCGGACACGACCACGACGCCCTCAAGGCGAGCCTCAAGGCCGCCTGCGCCGACCTCCCACCCGCAGCCCGCCCCCGCAGCATCCGCTTCGTCGACGACGTCGCGACCGCCGGCGGGAAGATCGTCAGGAGACAGCAGTGACCAGTACCGAGCAGACCGGGCAGACCGAGCAGACCGGGCAGACCGAGCAGCCTGGCGGCCGCGTCGTCATCGTCACCGGCGGCAGTCGTGGCCTGGGTGCCGGCATCGTCCGCTCCTACCTCGCCGAGGGCGACCTGGTGGCCACGTGCTCGCGCAGCCGCACCGACGAGGTCGACGCGTGGGAGTCCGACCCGGCCACGGCCGACCGCTTCCTCTTCCAGCCGGCCGACCTGTCGCGCGTGGAGGACGCCGAGGCGTTCGTGAAGGCCGTCGTCGATCGGTGGGGACGGGTCGACGTCCTGATCAACAACGCCGGGGTGGCGCGCGACGGGATCCTGGCACTGTTCTCCGACGACGACGTCGACACGGTCGTCGACCTCAACATCAAGGGCACCGTCTACATGACCCGCCTGGTCAGCCGCCGCATGCTCGCGCGGCGCAGCGGCCACATCGTCAACATCTCGTCCATCGTCGGCCTGTCGGGCTACCGGGGACTCGCCGTGTACAGCGCGTCGAAGGCCGCGCTCGACGGCATGACCCGTGCCCTCGCCCGTGAGCTCGGCTCGCGGGGGATCGTGGTCAACGGCATCGCCCCCGGCTACCTGCGCACCGAGATGAGCCACGGGCTCGACGAGGGCCAGCTGGTCCAGATCGAGCGGCGGACCCCGGCCGGTCGCCTCGGCGACCCCGAGGACATCGCCCGCGTGTGCCGGTTCCTCACCGACCCCGCGAACACCTACCTCACCGGGCAGGTCCTCGTCGTCGACGGTGGTCTGACGGCGTGACCACCCCGGACCCGTCCGGGGCGGACGGCGCGCCGGCGCTGCCGCTGCCGGTCCGCGTGCTCGTCAAGGGTGCGTCGACCGTCAACTGGATCTCGTGGATGGGCGGCCCCCGGACCGACTTCATCCTGCCGCGGGTCATCGAGGAGCGACTGCTCGCGAGCGGCCGGCCGTGCACCGTCCACACCTACAGCGTCGCGTCGGAGCCCACCCACGGCGTCCTGCAGACGTGGGAGCGCGAGGTCCTGGGCTTCTCGCCCGACGCCATCGTGCTCGTCTACGGCCACTACGAGACCATCCACCTGCTGCTGCCCCGGTGGCTCGAGCGTCATGCCAACAGCCTGCGTGGTCGGCCGCGCCGCCTGCGCCTCGTCTACCGCGACCGGCTCGTGCGACCGGCCTGGATGCTGCTCGCGCGGGCACAGGCCGCCGTCGACGCGCGGTGGGGGAGCCGGCTGCGCACCCGGCGCCACGAGAAGGTCGTCGCCGACCTCGAGACCTACATCCGGCACGTGCGCACGGTCGGCCACCCGCTCGTGCACCTCGTCGAGCTGCTGCCGCCGCACGAGAAGAAGGCCGGCTGGTTCCCCGGCATGCCTGCGCGCATCGCGCGGATGAACGACGCCCTGGAGGGGCTGGTGCGCCGGATCGACGACGACGAGGTCCGCTTCGTCCGTGTCGCCGACCTCGTCGACTCCGTCGCGGGCGGCGACCTCGCCACCGCGATCCCCGACGGCTTCCACTACTCCCCGGCCATGCACCGGGCCGTGGGGGAGCGCATCGCGGCGAGCATCACGCAGTGGGCCGAGGGGCAGCCCCACCTCGCTCCGTAGATCGCCGCCGGCCGATCACCAGGACCGGTGCAGCGGGCGTCCCTCGTCGTAGCCCGCAGCACTCTGGAGACCGACCACGGCATGCTCCGCGAACTCCGGCAGCGAGCGAGCGCCGGCGTAGGTGAAGCTCGAACGGACCCCTGCGGTGATGGCGTCCACCAGGTCCTCGACGCCCGGCCGCTCCGGGTCGAGGTACATGCGCGAGGAGCTGATGCCCTCCTCGAAGAGGGCCATCCGCGCGCGCTCGAAGCCGGCGGCGTCGCGGGTGCGGTTGGCCACCGCACGCGAGCTGGCCATGCCGAACGACTCCTTGTAGGCCCGTCCGTCGGCATCGACCTTGAGGTCGCCGGGGCTCTCGAGGGTCCCGGCGAACCACGACCCGATCATCACGTTGGCCGCACCGGCGGCGAGCGCGAGCGCGACGTCACGCGGGTAGCGGACCCCGCCGTCGGCCCACACGTGGGCGCCGAGCTCGCGCGCGGCGGCCGCGCACTCGAGCACTGCCGAGAACTGGGGGCGCCCGACACCGGTCATCATGCGCGTGGTGCACATGGCGCCCGGCCCGACGCCCACCTTCACGATGTCGGCACCGGCCGCGACCAGGTCGCGGACGCCGTCGGCCGAGACCACGTTGCCGGCCGCCACCGGGATGCGCCGGCCGGTCCGCGCGGCGACCTCGTCGCGGGCGTCGCGGACGAGCGGCAGGGCGTCGAGCATCTTGTGCTGGTGCCCGTGCGCGGTGTCGACGACGAGCACGTCGACACCGGCCTCGAGCAGCGCCAGGGCCTTGGCCCGCACGTCGCCGTTGATGCCGACCGCGGCGCCGACCACGAGGCGACCGTCCGGGTCGGTGGCGGGGGTGTAGATGGTGGAGCGCAGCGCGCCGGTGCGGGTGACGACGCCGACGAGACGACCGTCGTCGACGACCGGCGCGACCGCCAGGTGGCTTCCCGCCAGGGCGTCGAAGTAGTCCCGGGGGTCCAGACCGGCCGCGACGGTGCGCACGTCGGTCGACATGACCTCGTGGACCTGGGTGAAGCGGTCCACCTCGAGCCCGTCGCGCTCGGTGACCACGCCCAGCGGACGGCCGTCCTCGACGACGAGGAGGGCCCCGTGCGCGCGCTTGGGCAGCAGGCTGAGCGCCTCGCCGACCGTCATGCTCGGCGGGACGGTGACCGGGGTGTCGTACAGGGTGTGCGCGGCCTTGACCTGGCGGACGGTCGCGGCGACCACGTCGAGGGGGATGTCCTGCGGGATGATCGCGATGCCGCCGCGACGGGCGATCGTCTCCGCCATGCGTCGGCCCGAGATCGCCGTCATGTTCGCGACGACCAGCGGGATCGTCGTGCCCGTGCCGTCCTGGGTCGACAGGTCCGCGTCGAACCGAGAGGTGACGTCGGAGCGTCGCGGGACCATGAACACGTCGCTGTAGGTCAGGTCGTGGGCGGGCTGCAGCCGGTTGAGGAACTCCACCCGAGGAGTCTAGGCGGGACGCCCCGGTCGGCCCGGCCCGATCCGGCCGCATCCGGGCGCCGCGGTCCCTAGACTCCTGCGGAGGCCGACGAAGGGACGACGATGGCGCAGGTGACGGACGTCGACGCAGGGCTCGACGCGTGACGGGGTCGTCCGTCGTGGTGCGCGTCCTCGGGCCGCTCCCACCGCCGCCGCACGGGGTCGCCATGGTGACGCGGCACGTGCTGGAGCGGCTGCGCGAGGTCGACGACGCCCGCGTCGTCGTGCACGACACCGGGGCCGCGCCGCGCACGCTGCCGCAGCGGCTGCGCGCGATGCTCACGGGGGCGGTCGGCCTGCTCGCCCCGACCGGCGCGAGGCAGCGGGTCTACGTCGCCGGGGCGGCCGGAGAGCTGCTCTGGTTCCAGCTGGCGGTGGTGGGCCTCGCGCGGCTCCTTCGCCATCGCGCGGTCTTCCACCACCACACGTTCAGCTACCTGCACGAGCGGGCCCGCGTGATGGCCCTGCTGACCCGCGTCGGAGGTCCCCGCCTGGAGCACGTGGTCCTGTGCCCGGAGATGGGCGCGAGGCTGCAGGAGCTCTACCCGTCCGCCCGGACGGTCACGGTCTGCTCGAACGCGGGCCTGCTCGGGCCGTCGGAGCCTCGGCCCGCGTCCTCGGGTGCCGAGGAGACGCTCGTGCTCGGCATGCTCAGCAACCTCACCCTCGAGAAGGGGGTGGCGACGTCGATCGAGACCCTGCGCCGGCTGCTGGACGCCGGGGTGGCGGCGCGGCTCGTCCTCGCCGGACCCTGCGTGGGCGAGGAGGTCGAGCGGCTCGTGCTCGACGCGGTCGAGGACCTCGCAGGCCACCTGGAGTGGCTGGGGCCGCTCGACCCCGCCGAGGTCGACGGGTTCTACCGCGGGATCGACCTGTTCCTGCTGCCGAGCACGTACCCCACCGAGGCCGAGCCGCTCGTCGTCCTGGACGCCTCGCGCCACGGCGTGCCGTCGATCGTGCACGCGACCGGGTGCCTGCGGGGCATGGTCGGTGCGGGCCAGGCGATCGGCCTGGACGACGACTTCGCCGACCGTGCCACCGCGCTCGTCGTCGATGCCGCCGTCGAGGACCCCGAGCAGGTCGTCGAGCGCTTCGAGCGACGCCAGGCGTCCGGCCGCGACGCCCTGGCGTCGTTGCTCGCGCGGCTCAGCGGTCCGTCGAGCGCAGGGCGGCCGTCCGCCAGCTGAGCTGCTCGTGCAGGTGCTGGGCCCAGCCCGCCGAGCTCGTCCGGGCCCCGAGCGCCCGACTCACGTCGGACATGCCCGCCAGGCGGTCGGGCCCGGCCGCCGTGATCCGCGCCATCGCCTCGGCGAGCGCGTCCGCGTCGTCGCCCGGGACGGTCCACCCGTTGAGGCCGTCCTGGACGAAGAACGGCGCGGCACCGACGAAGTACGTCGACACGATCGGCAGCCCGCTGAGCGCACCCTCGTGCAGGGTGACGCCGTACGGCTCCACGCGGGAGGGGACGACCAGGCAGGACGACTCCTGCATGAGGCGGGCGACGTCGGTCGGCTGCTGGAAGCCGAGCATCCCGACGCCGGGGATCCCGTCGAAGCAGTCGGCCATCGGACCGATGCCGGCGACGTCGAGGGCCCACGGCTCGTCGACGCGCGAGCGGTAGGCGCGGTACGCCTCGGCCAGGACGTCCGCACCCTTGTGGTGGACCAGCCGGAGCGCGGCGAGGAAGCGTCGTCGGTCGGCGATCTCGGCTCCGTCGCGCGGGCCCGACCCGAACACCGTGGTGTCGGCGCTCAGCGAGCCGCGGATGACGTCGGCCTCGCCGAAGCCGAGCCGGCGGGCGAAGTACTCGGTGCGGTCGCTCGGCACCATCACGGCGTCGAAGAGCGAGCGCACCCACCACGGTGCGACGGCGCGACCGAGCCACTGCTTCGGGACGTTGCGCCAGATGTTGTCCATCCAGAGCACCCGCAGGGTGCCGGGCGGCAGCGCCTTGACGGCCTCCCGGAAGGGTGCGTAGTGCCACGAGTGCATCAGCACCGCGTCCGGGGCGAAGGCGCGGACGGCGTCGCGGACCTCACCCGGCGCGGGGTCGTCGCGCCAGGTGTGGAGCGTCGCGTACTCGTCGTGGCGGTGCGACGCGTACTCCGTGTTGGCGGTCTGCTCCTCCGTCGCGATCAGCAGCTCCACGCCACGCGCCGCGAGCTCGCGGCAGGCGGCGTCGTTGAAGCCGGCCCAGCCGGTGGCGAGGATCGCGACCCGCACGGGCTCAGCGGGCGCGCGCCGCGGTGCGGGCAGGGGTCGACGGGCGAGGATCCACGGGGGAACCCTAGCCTGACACGCTCGCCGGAGGCGCCGGTTCGGCCCGGGTCGTGCACCGAGGCCGTGACGCTGCGACACCCGTGACGCAGACGTCGTGCGTTTTCGCGTTTCGGCGCCCCGGAGCGCTCCCGATTCGGTACGTTGCACGGGATCCCGATCTCGTCCTGCCGTGACTGGCACGGCCCGAGGCACCGACGTCGCCCTGCCGAGCAGGAGGGGCGGACCCAGAAGGCGGAACATGTCCTCCACGCCCTCCGAGCCCGTGCGCCGGTCGCCCAAGGAGCGCGCGGCACGCGTCCTCCCCGCGACCGTCGTCGAGCGTCTCGACACCTTGGTCTTCAACGCCAGGAAGGGTCGTGTCCGGACGGTGCGCAAGGCCATGGGCGCCGCGGGCCTCAACGTGGTCAAGCGGTCCGACTACTACTCCACCCTGCCCGTGCTGGAGGACATCGAGCGCACCCGCGAGCGCTGGGACCGGCCGAGCGCCCTGGCCGGGCTCGACCTGGACGTGCCGGCGCTCACCGACCGGCTCCGCGCGCTGGCCGAGCGGTGGGAGGAGGAGTTCGTCGCGGTGACCGGCGACTACCTCGAGAACACGCGGCGCGGGTTCGGACCCGGGTACCCGCAGCTCGACGCGCGGACGCTCTACTACCAGCTGCGCGAGCACAAGCCGCGCCGCTACCTCGAGGTGGGGTCGGGGCTGTCGACCTACTACGCCTCCCTCGCCGCGGCGCAGAACGCCGCCGAGGGCTCGCCGCTCAGCCTCACCTGCATCGAGCCGTACCCGTTCGACGCCCTGCGCACCCTCCCCGACTTCGAGCTGGTCGAGGGCTTCGTGCAGGACGTGCCGCTCACGACCTTCGAGAACCTCGACGACGGCGACGTGCTGTTCATCGACTCCTCGCACGCTCTCAAGATCGACAGCGACGTGGCGTACCTCTTCCTCGAGGTGCTCCCGCGCCTGGCTCCCGGCGTGCACGTGCACATCCACGACGTGCACTTCCCGTACAACACGCCCTTCCCGGCCGACACCTGGTTGTTCGGCGAGCGCTGGCCCGTGTACTGGAACGAGGCCATGGTCGTGCAGACGTTCCTCGCCTTCAACTCGGCGTTCGAGGTCACGCTCTCGACCCCGCTGGTCAGGCACGCGGACGAGTCGGTCCTGACCTCGCTGCTCGACGACTACGTCCCGCTCGCCGACGACCCGAACCCGCCGTCGTCGCTGTGGATCCGCCGTGCCTGAGACTGCTCCCGTCCCCCCTCCGGGGACGGGGACGGAGTCCGCGACCGCCGGATCCCGACCGCAGGGTCGCGTCGCGCTGGTGACCGGCGTGGCCGGCCAGGACGGCATGTACGTCTCCCGCCTTCTGCTCAGCCGTGGCTGGACGGTCGTCGGCACGATCCGGCCGGGCACCCGCAGCGTCGAGCGCATGCGCCCGTACCTCGACGGCGTGACCCTGGTCGAGCACGACCAGCGCGACGTCGAGGGCTTCGAGCGGCTGCTCGAGGCCCACCGCCCGGACTCGGTGTACAACCTGGCGGGCTTCAGCGCCGTCCAGGCGAGCTGGCAGGCGGCCACGGAGGTCATGCTCACCAACAGCGTGGCGGTCGTCGACATGCTCGAGGCGATCGTGCGGCTCGGGGAGCGCACCGGCTCCATGCCCCGCTTCCTGCAGGCCTCGAGCGCCGAGATGTACGGACCGGCGACCACGGGCCCCCTGACGGAGGCGGTGGCGCACGACCCACGGACCCCGTACGCGGTGTCCAAGAGCGCCGCCCACTACGCCGTCAACGCCTATCGCGACCGGCACGAGGTGTTCGGCTGCGGGATGATCATGTTCAACCACGAGAGCCCGTTCCGTGGCCGCCAGTTCATCGCGGGCAAGGTCGCGCGGCTCGCCGCCGAGGTGTCCCGCGGTCTGCCGTCGCGCATGACCCTCGGTGCGCTCGACGTCGAGCGCGACTGGCTCTCCGCGGCCGACGTCGCCGCCGGTCTGGTGGCCGCGCTCGACCACGACGCACCGGGCGACTACATCCTCGCCACGGGGCACGGGCACACGCTGCGCGACATGCTGACGGTCGCGTTCGCGGCGGTGGGGCGGGACGACGCGCTCGACCACGTCGACCTCGAGCCCACCCTGTGGAGCGCGATCCAGGCGGCCCGGCTGGTCGGCGACCCGTCCCACGCCCGCGAGACACTCGGCTGGCGTCCGACGGTCGACTTCGAGCAGCTCGTCACGGGCATGGTCGAGGTGGAGCTGGAGCGGCTCGCGTCGGGGGTCGAGGAGTCGGCCCACTACCTCCGGCCGGACGGACGCCGATGAGTCCGACGAGTCCGCGCGAGACGGCCCCCGGAGCGGTCTCGCCGCACTACAGTGCTCAGTGGTGCGCGGACGTCGCGTCGCCGCTGCCGCGCGGCCCCGAGCCGCAACTTTCCCACGAGGTGTGACGATGGCGAGATCAGCAGGTCTGGTGGCCCGACGAGTCCGGCAGACGGTCGGGGGCTTCTCCAACGGTGTCGGCGTGCTGGGCGCGATCGCCCGCCGGTCCGTGACCGGGGGCCCGGCGGAGCTCGAGTACCGCACCAAGGACGGCCCCGCGCTGGTGATCCCGAACGAGGGCGGCGCGCGCGTGCCGGTCTACGAGATCCTCGTCGAGGACGAGTACCGGCTCGACTGGCTCACCGCCGGCCTGCGGGCCGACGCGGTCGTCCTCGACATCGGCGCCCACGTCGGCTGCTTCTCCGTGGCGGCGGCCCACCGTCTGCCCGGGGCGCGGGTCGACGCGTACGAGGCGTCGCCGACGACCTCCGGGTTCCTCACGCGCAACATCGCGCTGAACGACATGGGCACGCGCGTCCACGGCAACAACCTGGCCGTGCGGGCCGAGGCCGGTGAGCTCGAGATCGCCGACTACGGCGCCGCGAGCGGCCACAACGGCGTGCTGCACCTGGACGAGGCCGACGTCGCGCGGGTGACCGTCCCGGCGGTCTCGATGCGCGAGGCCCTGCACGTGAGCGGACGCTCGGCCGACGTCGTCAAGATCGACACGGAGGGCGGCGAGTACGACATGGTCCTCGGCTCCGACCCCGCCGACTGGAGCGGCGTCCAGCGCGTCGTGCTCGAGTACCACGACCTGCCCGGTCACTCGTGGGAGGAGCTGGAGACGTTCTTCGCGTCGGCAGGGCTCGCCCTCGCCGAGCGCAAGCCCTACGCCGACGGCCTGGGGCTGGCCTGGCTGAGCCGCAGCGGCGAGCCCGGCCCGGCGCCGCGCTGACCTCCGGGTGAGCAAGCTTCCCTCGCGCCTGCAGCCGTTCTGGCCCGTCGCGAAGCGCGTCCACCGGCTCCTCACGCTCCTCGTGGGGGTGGTCGGGCGCGCCCTGCGCCCGCTCGCCGGTGCTCGCGCGGTGCCGCGCGGGGCGGTGGCGACGGTGGGCGAATGGGCAGCCCGTCCCGAGGACGGTGTGCTCGTGCACGGCTGGCGCCCGCCGACCCCGCTCGGTCGCACCCCGCCCCCCGGCGAGCCGTCGGCGCACTGGGTCTTCTCCCGCGCCGACCGCACCGTCGCGCCGGCGACGTTCTGCCTGGAGGTGTCCGACGGCACCGTGGTGGGCGGCACCGGCGCCGTCGTCAGCCGCAGCGGCCTGCTCGACGTCGAGACCAGCCCCTACTTCGGCACCTCGACCTGGCGCGAGCACCCGTTGTTCCTGCGCGGTCGGCTCCCGCCGGTCACCCGCGTGCCGGGTGACGTGCTCGTCCTGGCGACCCGGGGCAGCGCCAACTACTACCACTTCCTGACCGACGTGCTGCCGCGCATCGGCGACTACCTCGAGCGCGTGCCGGGGGCCGACCCCGAGGTCACGCTGCTCGTCCCCCAGGAACGTGCCTGGCAGCGCACGCTGCTCGAGATCGCCGGCTACGGCCACCTGCCGACGGTGCCCGACGACCCGGCGGTGTCCGTCCGGGCGGAGCGGGTGTTCGCGCCGTCCGTCCCGAACGTGCTCGAGGTGGCCCCGGAACCGGTGGTCTCCTGGGTCCGCGAGCACCTGAGGCCGTCCGTGGACGCCGACCCGACACCGCGACGCCTCTACGTCACCCGGGGTGCCGTGCCGAACACGCGCCGCGTGGTCCGCGAGGACGAGCTCCGCGAGGGCCTGCTGGCCCGAGGCTTCGAGGTCGTGGAGCCGGGGTCGTTGTCGCCCCAGGAGCAGATCGACACCTTCTCCGCAGCCGAGATGGTGGTGGGTCCGCACGGGGCCGCGCTCACCAACCTGCTCTTCGCGCCGGCCGGCGTCACCGTGCTGGAGCTGTTCACCGCCGCCTACGTGAACCAGTGCTACTGGTCGATCTCGTGCGGGATCCCCGAGGCGCACTACGAGTACCTCGTCGACGGAGACGTCACGCGCCACGGCGACGGGTCGGCCATGAACGCGATCCTCGCCGACATCGCCGTCGACCCCTCCCGGGTGCTGGCGGTCGTCGACCGGCTCCTGGCCGAGCGCCACGGGGTCCGTCCCGGAGGCTGACCGTCACCCCGCGACGCGGTGGTGCGGGATCCTCAGGCGAGGTCGATCAGCGAGACGTCGGGCGGACCCTCGGGTGCCGGCCCGGCCTCCTTGTCCACCCGGGCCCGCCAGGCGGTCGTGAGGTGCCGCAGCCGCAGGCCGCCGGTGTGGGCGGTGTTCTCCTCGAAGAGGACCCGCACCCGCGCGAGGGCGGCGTCGTCGACGGGCTGGGCGCCCGTCTCCCGGGCGTACTGCAGCAGTCCGGAGAGGTCGAGCTCCTCCCACGAGGCGACGTCGAGGGTCTCGGCCGGCTCGAAGAGGCCGGTGTCGGCCAGGGCCACGTCGTGCCGGGTGTCGGCGCCCTCGCGACGTCCGACGAGGTCGCGCAGCCGCCGCACCCACGGGATGGACTCGTCGTGGGACCGGGCGAGGCTCGAGACCACCCCGCCGGGGCGCAGCACCCGGGCGTGCTCGGCCAGGAGCGTCGCCTCGGTGGCCAGGCGTGGGGCCACGACGGCGTCGAAGGAGCCGGCCTGGAAGGGCAGGTGCTCCACCGTGGAGCGGACGTAGAGGACGTCGGGGGAGCGGACGGAGCGCACGTCGGGTCCCACGACGACCACCTCGTGGCCCTGTGCGCTGAGCCGGTAGGCCAGGGGCGAGTCGCCGACGAGCAGGACGCAGGCCAGACGGTCGCCGACGAGCCACTTGGTCACGCGCGCGGCGGACTCGTCGGACCCGGGCGCGGACCGACGGGCGGCACGGTCGAACAGCTCGCTCACCCCCGCAGGCTACCGGTCGCACCGTGCCCGCTCGGTACGCTTCGGGCGTGTCAGCTCCCTCCGACCCGTTCCTGCCCGCAGCCAGCCTGGAGGGCGTGCCGTCGGCCTTCGCGGCCACGCGCGACGGCATCGACGCGCTCCTGCGCGACCGTGGCCTGCGCCGGAGCACCCCGGAGGACACCGCCCGGTCCCTCCTGCTGGGGGCGGTGGCGACCGCCCGGCTCGAGGGCAGCGACCTCCCCGCCGTCGTCGACGACCACGACCCTGCGGTCGAGCTGCTCGCGGCAGGCGGTGGCGACGCCGTCGCGCGTGCCGCGGTCCGGCTCGGCACGGAGCTGCTGGGGCTCGTGCCGGTGTGGAGCCGCTCGCCGCTGCAGGCGTTCGCGCGCCTGCACGCCCTCGCCGCGGCCGGGAGCGTGCCCGACGACGCGCTGGGTCGGCCCGCGGACGCCGCCGGCGCCGCCCGGCTCGGCGAGCTGGCCCGGGTCGTCGCCCTGCCCACGGAGGCGCCCGGTCTGGTGGTGGCGGCCCTCGTCCACGCCGAGGTCGCGACGTCGGGCGCCTTCGCGGCGCACGGCGGGATGGTGGCCCGTGCCGCCGAGCGGCTCGTGCTCGTCGTCAAGGGCGTCGACCCGGCCTCGGTCGTGGTCCCGGAGGCGGGCCACGCCGCCGAGCCCGCCGGGTACGGGGCGGCCCTCACGGCCTACGCCCGGGGCGACGCCACCGGCATCCAGCAGTGGCTCCAGTACGCCTCCCAGGCCCAGGCCCGGGCGGCCGAGGCCTCGCCGTTGGCCGTCGCGCGCCGCTGACACCGGCCAGTTCTGACCGGAGCGGGCGCCCGGCGCACGACGACGCCCGGTCACCTCTCGGGCGACCGGGCGTCGGCAGGGCTCAGACGCGCGGGGCGAGCTGGTCGTAGATCCAGGCGTAGGTCTTCTCCAGACCGTCGCGCAGCGAGATCGAGGGCTCCCAGCCGTAGATCTCGTGGAACATCGTGTTGTCGCTGTTGCGTCCGCGCACGCCCTGCGGCGCGGTGAGGTCGTGCTCCTTGCTGACCGTGATCCCGGCGATGTCCTCGAGGATCCCGATCATCTGGTTGATCGTCACGAGCTCGGACGAGCCGAGGTTGACCGGCTCGACGTTCTCGCCGGCCAGGATCTCCTGGGTGCCGCGCACGCAGTCGTCGATGTACATGAAGCTGCGGCTCTGCTCGCCGTCGCCCCACACGTCGATGGTGTGCTCACCGGTCAGCTTGGCCCAGGCGATCTTGCGCGAGAGCGCGGCGGGCGCCTTCTCGCGGCCCCCCTCGTACGTGCCGTCGGGGCCGTAGACGTTGTGGTAGCGGGCCACCCGGGTCTGCAGGCCGTAGTCCTCGCGGAAGTGGCGGGCCATGCGCTCGCTGAACAGCTTCTCCCAGCCGTAGCCGTCCTCGGGCTCGGCCGGGTACGCGTCGGACTCCTTGAGCGCGGTCACGTTCGGGTCGGTCTGCTTCGTCCCGTTGTAGACGCAGGCCGAGCTGCTGTAGAAGAACTGCTCGGTGCCGGCGTCGCGCGCGGCGACGAGCATGTTCGTGCTGGTGAGCACCGAGAGCATGCACTCGGCCTTGTTGTTCTCGATGAAGCCCATGCCACCCATGTCGGCGGCCAGGTTGTAGATCGCCTGGGTGCCGACCGACATCTTGTGGGCGTCGCCCATGTCGGAGCAGTCCGCCACGAGGCTCTCGGCGTCGTCGTGCACCTGGTACCACTCGGACGTCGGCTTCTTGTCGACCGCGCGCACCTCGCGTCCCTGCGCCAGCAGGTCCGCCACCAGGTGGCCGCCGATGAAGCCGCCCGCTCCCGTCACCAGTACCGTCATCGCCTTGCCTCCGTGGGAAGTCTGGGTCGGGCTGCTCGCCGCGACCTCGCCGTCGTACCCGTAACAACGACCGACCGCCGAGACGTTACGCGTCGGCCGCGATCTCCGGACCGATCCGGGCGTGACAGGTGGGGCTCCTGATCGTTCACCGAAGTGGAGCGAGCGGGACGTCCGACCGGGGCAGATCGCTTACACTCAGCACACCCGCCGGGCTCGGCGGGAGGAGGAGGGAAAGCCGTGGAGCTACGGCAGTTCTTGGGCGCCCTGCGCATGCGATGGGTGTTCAGCACCGTCACCTTCCTCGTGGGCGCCGCGCTCACCGCGGCGGTGGTCCTCCTGATGACGCCGCAGTACGGCTCCAGCGTCAAGCTGTTCGTCTCGACCCCCTCCGGCGGCTCGGCCGAGTACGCCGCGTCGTTCATCGTCACGCAGCGCGTCGCGTCCTACGCCGAGCTGGCCACCGACCCGTCCGTGCTCCAGCGCGTGGTCGACAAGCTCGACCTCGACGCGAGCTACGAGGACCTCGAGGGCCAGGTCTCGGCCTCGGTCATCACCGGCACCCAGACCATCGAGCTCGACGTCACCGCCGACACCCCCGAGCTGGCCCAGCAGATCGCGAAGGCCGAGGCCGAGGAGGTCGTGGCGCTCGTCGAGCAGCTCGAGCGGCCCGCCGTGAAGGACGAGGAGCCGGCCATCGCGGCCCGGATCGCCGCCGAGCCCAGCATCAGCGACACCCCCGTCTCGCCCAACCTCCCGCTGAACATCGGCATCGGCCTGCTGCTGAGCCTCTTCGTGGCGATCGTCGGTGCGCTCCTGCGCGACCTGCTCGACCGCACGGTGAAGTCGCGCCAGGACGCGGAGAAGATCAGCGGCCACTCCGTCCTCGTCACGCTGCCGTACGACCCGCAGGTCAAGAAGACCCCGCTCGCGACCGAGGCCGGCGGCAGCCTCGCCGAGGCGTTCCGCGTGCTGCGCACCAACCTGCAGTTCGCCGACCTGGACTCCCAGCGTCAGGCGATCCTCGTCTCCAGCGCCCTGCCCGACGAGGGCAAGACCCTCGTGGCGACCAACCTCGCGCTCACGATGGCGCAGTCGGGTCGTTCGGTCCTGCTCATCGACGCCGACATGCGCAACCCCAACGTCGCGGAGCTGCTCGGTCTCGAGAACTCCGTGGGCGTGGTCACGGTCCTCGTCGGACGCACGAGCATCGACGAGGCGACCCAGCCGCACTCGAGCGGCATCTCCTTCCTGGGCACCGGTCCCACCCCGCCCAACCCGGCCGAGGTGCTGGACACCCAGGCCATGCGCGACCTCATCGCGCGGGTGCGCAAGGACTACGACGCGGTCATCATCGACGCCCCGCCGATGCTCCCCGTCGCGGACGCCTCGATCCTGCTCACCGAGGTCGACGGCGCCCTCCTCCTGGTGCGGCACGGCTCCACCACCCGCGAGCAGCTGCGGCTCGCCGTCAGCCGCATCGAGACCGTCGGCGGGCGCCTCTTCGGCACCATCTTGAACCGCACCCCGCGTCGGGTCGGTGACGCCGACGGCTACGGGTACGGCTACGGGCACGGCTACGGCTACGGGTACGCCCCGACCGTCGACACCGACTCCACGCCGACCGCTGCTCCCGCCGCCCCGCCGGACCCGGAGCCCGGGGGCCGCCGCATCGGCCGCCGCGTGAAGCGCTGAGCAGGGTCGACATGGCCGTCTCGAGGCTGGTCCTCCCCACTCCGGACACCGATCGGCTCTCCACGCCTCGACGCCGTGCCGTCGCGGCCTGGCTCCTCCCGGTCGGTGCCGTCGGTGCCCTGCTGGCCGTGCTCATCCCGATCTCGGTGAACGGCGCCGTCGGCGCCGGGCTGGCCCTCGCGGTCGCCGGCACCCTGCTGATGCTTGCCGTCGTCGGGCTCGAGCGCACGGCGATCGTCGTCCTGGCCGTTGGCATCGCGCTGTCCCCGCTCGACAACTTCCGGCCCGTCGGCGCGATCGCGTTCGCCGCGCTGTCCGACCTGGTCCTGCTCGCCGGCCTCCTGCTCCTGGTGCTCGTGCTGCTGGGCCGTCGGCTGCCGGGGGAGTGGCTGTTCCTCGGGGCGGCCGCCGCCCTGGTGGTCGTCGGCCTCGTCTCCTCGGCCGGTGCCGAGGACCCCGGCGCGAGCCTCAACAGCCTGCTCCGACTCGTGGTCGGTGCGCTGCTGCTCCCGCTGGCCTTCATGGTCTGGCGGCCCTCGAGGCGGGTCGTCGTCGGCTTCGCGCTCGCCTACGTGCTCGGCAACATCGGCAACCTCGTGGCCGCCTACACCGTCGGCGGGGCCTCCTGGGACGGTCGCCGGATCGGCTACTCGACCCATCCGAACATCATGGGGCTGTGCGCGATGCTCGCCCTCGCGCTGCTCCCGTTCCTGCTGCGGGTCCTCCCGCGCCGCTGGTCGTGGGCCGTCGTCCTCATGGGCGGGGCCTGCGCGTGGGGCGTCTGGATCAGCGGCAGCCGCGCCGCACTGATGGCCGCGGTGGCCGTCGCCGTCCTCTTCGTCGTCATCGAGCGGCGCGTCGAGATCGCCCTGGTGCTCTTCGGGCTGGCGATCCCCGCGATCTACGTGGTGGGCCAGGCGGTGACCGGCAACGGGGCGTCGCAGAACAACGTGCTCGGTCGTCTGCTCGGCGGCGGCACGGCAGCGGGGTCCGACCTCGACCGAGAGAACCTCGCCAGGATCGCGCTCGACGCCTTCACGTCGCACCCGCTGCTCGGCGTGGGGCTGGGCGACGTCATGGCGGCGCACAACATCTACCTTCAGGTGGCGGCAGCGGTCGGGATCATCGGTCTGGCCGTCTACCTCGTGCTGCTCGGGTCGGTGGCCCTGCGGGCGATCACCCTGCCCCGCCCGTGGAACCTGCTCGTGCTGCCGGTGCTCGGCTACGCGCTCATCGGGTCCCTCACGACGATCCTGTGGGATCGCTACGTCTGGGCCGTCCTGGCGCTGCCCTTCCTCCTGTGCCTGGGCGACCGGGACGAGGACGGCGAATCCTCCGACGAGCCCGGGAGCGAGAGCACGGTGCCGGAGGGCACCGGACCGGCCGCGCTGGTCGCCGATCCACGGAGAAGGACGGCGCCACCGCTCGGGTGACGCCGTCCATGGGTCCGGCCGCGCTGCAGCTACCAGGCGTGCACTTCGTCATCGTCGCCTCGGGGCCGCTCATCGCGGATGTCCCGGGAGCGACTGCCCAGTGGGACGGGAGATCGCCGCGTGGGTACTGAGGTGCCGGGCCGTCTGTGGAGTTGTCCTGCCCTCAGTTGTACGCCGCTGCCAGGACGCGCGGTAGCCCTACGGGGCCGTAACCTTGCGTGCCGCCGTTCACAAGCGCACGTGCGCGGACGGGGCCAGGGCGGATCGGCTCAGGTCTGGTCGGCTCAGGGCGGATCGGTTCAGGTGTGAAGGAGGACCCGCTGCAGCAGCGACGGTGACGCGCGCCGGGACCGCCGACGGGCGAGCAGGGCGACGCCACCCGCCGCTGCGACGGCCCCGAGGGTCCAGGCGGCGCGACCCGTGGTGCTGTGCAGGCCGAGCCTGCTGCGCAGCGCGACCGGCCGGGCGAAGGCCAGCACCGGCCAGTCCCGTTCGGAGGCGATCCTGCGCAGGGTCTTGTCGGGGTTGACGCAGAACGGGTGACCCACCGCCTCGAGCATGGGCACGTCGGTCTCGGAGTCGGAGTAGGCGAAGCACGCGTCGAGGTCGTACCCACGTTCCTCGGCCAGCCGCTTCATCGCGGTGGCCTTGTGCGGTCCGTAGGCGTAGAACTCGACCTCGCCGGTGTAGCGGCCGGCGTGCTCGACGAGACGCGTGGCGATGACGTCGGACACGCCCAGCAGCTCGCCGACGGGCTCCACGACCTCCGACCCCGACGCGGAGACGATCACGACGTCGCGACCGGCACGCCGGTGGTGCTCGATCAGGTCGACGGCCTCGGCGTAGACGATGGGGTCGATGACGTCGCGCAGCGTGCGGCGCACGGACTCGCGCACGATCTCCACGTCCCACCCGGCGACCATGGCCGTGAGGTAGGTGCGCATCCGCTCGAGCTGGTCGTGGTCGGCGCCGTTGAGCCCGAACAGGAAGTTCGCGTACGCGCTGCGCAGGACCGCACGGCGCGTGAGCAGCCCGCCCTCGAAGAAGGGCTTGCTGAAGGCCAGGGTGCTGGACCGGGCGATGATCGTCTTGTCCAGGTCGAAGAACGCGGCCGTACGGGGGCTCACCCGCCCAGGATAGGCCGACCCGGCCGTCGCGTGGTCCCCCGCGTGGACACCGCGTCGGCGACGGGTCGTCCACAGGCCGTCCGGCGGCGTGCGCGGCGTCGTCCACAGGCCGCTCGCGAGGTCTCGTCCGCGGCTTCCGTCCCTGGTTGCGTGGGAGCCATGGACGCCGCACACCTGCTGGTCGCCACGGGCGACGCCGACCTGCTCGACGACGCCCTCCGGTGGTGCGCCGCGGTGGGCGTCACGCCGGAGGTCGCGTCCGACGCGGTCGCCGCTCGGCGCGCCTGGTCCGCTGCGTCGGCCGTGCTGCTGGCGGCCGACCTGGCGGGACCGCTCGCTCGCACGGCTCCGCCACGTCGTGACGGCGTGCTCGTGCTGGGTGGGGAGCCCGGCGGCACCGCCGGCGACACGCTCTGGCGCGATGCGGTGCTGCTGGGCGCCACGGCCGTGCTCGACCCCACCGACGAGACCGCCGTGCTCGCGCGACTCGGCGAGCTGCTCGACGGACGCGACGAGGCGGCGTTCCTCGCCGTCATCGGTGCCGTCGGCGGGGCGGGCGCCTCCACCTTCGCCACCGCGGTGGCCCTGCACGCCGGTCGGCGCGGCCACCGCCCCGTCCTCGTCGACGCCGACACCAGGGGGGCCGGCGTCGACCTCGTCCTCGGCGCGGAGCGCGCCGAGGGGGTGCGGTGGCCCGAGCTCGGTGGCGCCGGCGGGCACGTCGGCGCCACCAGGCTCGCGCGTCTGCTGCCCGTGCACCACGGCGTCGCCGTGCTGGCCTGCCCCCGCGACGGCTCCGCCGTGCCGGTCGACGTCGCCCCCGACGTGTTGACCGCCGCCTCGCGAGCCTTCGACGTGGTCGTCGCCGACGTGCCCCGGCACCTCGACCCGCTCGGGTCGGCGGTGCTCGCGCGGTGCGAGGGGGCGGTGCTGCTGGTGCCCGAGGACGTGCGGTGCGTGGCGGCCGCGCGCATCGTGCTGGCCCAGGTGCGCGAGCACGTCCCACGGGTGGCGCTCGTGACGACTCGGCGCGCCGGAGGCGTCGGCTCGGGCCCGGTCGCCGAGGCGCTGAGGCTCCCGGTGGTCGCGCGGGTCGCCCACGACCGTCGGCTGAGGGCCGACCTCGACCACGGCCGCGGCCCCGGACGGTCGCGCACCCTGCGGCGGGCGTCGGGGCAGGTGCTCGACGTCCTCGGCCTGGCGGCGGCAGGTCCGTCGTGACCACCATCGACGCCGCGCTCGTCGGGAGGGTGCGCTCGCGGCTCGCCGCCGAGGTGCGCGAGCCCAGCGCGCAGGCCGTGGCCGAGGCCCTGGGGCTCGAGGCCGGGCTGCACGGCAGCGCCACGGTGCTCGCCGTGGTCGACGCCCTGCAGCGGGAGCGGCGCGGTGCGGGCGTCCTGCAGCCGCTGCTCGACGACGCCGACGTCACCGACGTGGTGGTCAACGGCGCCGGCGCCGTGCACGTGGACCGCGGGCACGGGCTCGAGCGGACCGACCTGCGGTTCCCCGACGACGCGGCGGTGCGACGGCTGGCCCAGCGGCTGGCGGCCCAGGCCGGCCGACGGCTCGACGACGCGAGTCCCTGGGTCGACGCCCGTCTGCCCGACGGCACCCGTCTGCACGCAGTGCTGGCGCCGCTGGTGCGCCCCGGCACGGCCATCAGCCTGCGCGTCCCGGCCCGGCGCTCCTTCACGCTCGAGCAGCTGGTGGCCGCGGGCGGGATCGACGTCGAGGCCGCCCGGCTGCTGCAGCGCGTCGTCGCGACCCGGGTCGCCTTCGTCGTGAGCGGCGGCACCGGCAGCGGCAAGACCACGCTGCTCGGCACGCTCCTGGGGCTGATGCCGTCAGCCGAACGCCTCGTCGTGGTCGAGGACGCGGCCGAGCTGGCCCCGGACCACTCCCACGTCGTGTCGTTGGAGGCCCGACCGGCCAACGCGGAGGGCGCGGGCCTCGTGACCGTGCGCGACCTCGTGCGGCAGGCGCTGCGCATGCGGCCGGACCGGCTCGTCGTCGGCGAGGTGCGCGGGGGAGAGGTCGTCGACCTGCTCGCCGCGCTCAACACCGGGCACGAGGGTGGCTGCGGCACCATCCACGCCAACTCCGCAGCCGACGTCCCGGCCCGGTTCGAGGCACTGGGGGTGGCCGGAGGCCTGGCGCGCGACGCCGTGCACAGCCAGCTGGCGGCCGGGGTCGACGTCGTGGTGCACCTGCGTCGCGGTCGCGACGGTCTGCGTCGGGTCGAGGAGGTCGGTGTCCTGCACGCGGCGGGGCCCGACGGGCACGGGACGGTCCGCTCCGTGCGCGCGGCCGGGCTCGTCGACGGTCGCTGGACCGACGGCCCTGGTCGTGACCGGCTCGAGGACCTGCTGGACAGCCACGCATGACGGGGTCCACGGTCTTGGTCGCTGTGGTGGCGGCGGGTCTGTCCGGGTTCGCGGTCCTGCTCTGGCTCCCGCCGCCGACGTGGCTGGTCGCCCTGCGCCTCGGGCCCGCGACGTCGCCGCCGCACCAGGGCGAGGGGCCGCCGTCCGCAGCGGCACGCCCGCTCCTGCTGCGGGTGGTGGCGTGGCGCCGCTGGCGGTCGTGGGTGCCCGTCGCGCTCGCAGCCGCTGCGGCCCCGTGGTTCGTCACGTCGCCGGTGTCCGCCCTGCTCCTGGCCACGGTGGCGGCCGTCGCCGTGGTGGCGTCGTCGTTCGTCGAGCGGCACCGCGCCGCGCGCGCCGCGAGCGAGCTGACAGTGCGGGTCGCGGCCACGGTCGAGCTGCTCGCGGCCGAGCTGCGCACCGGGGTGCTCCCGCCCGTGGCCCTGCGCGGAGCGTGCGACGACCTGCCCGACCTGCGGCCCGTCGCCGAGGTGGCGGCCCGCGGCGGCGACGTGCCGGCCGCGCTCGACGGCGTGTCCCGTCTCCCGGGCGCCGGCGACCTCGCCGACGTCGCTGCCGCCTGGCGTGTGGCCGAGCGTGCCGGTGCGCCGGTCGCCGACGTGCTCGACCACGTGGTCGAGGCGTTGCGCGCCGACCACGACCTCGCTCGAGAGGTCCGGGCGGAGTGCTCCTCGGCTCGTGCCACCGCCCGGCTGCTCGCGGTCCTGCCGCTGCTCGGGCTCGGCCTCGGCTCCGGTCTCGGCGGGGACCCCGTGCACGTGCTCACCGGAACCCTGCCGGGCGTCGTGTGCCTCGCGGCCGGGTGCGCGCTGGCGGCCACGGGGCTGGCCTGGGTCGAGCGCATCACCACCCGCGCCGAGGTGGGCGCGCGATGAGCCTGGCGGCGGCGCTGGTCGCGGCCGCCGCGGCCTGGCTGGCCGTGCCCGTCCCGGCCACCGACCGGCTCCGGGCGCTCACCACCGTTCCGACCTCGCGTCGGCGTCCGTCGCCGATCAGCGTGGCGACCGTCCTCACCCCGATCGCCTGCCTCGTGGTGCTCGGACCGGTGATCGGTCTCCTCGTCGCCCTCGCCGCCACCCCGGCGGCGCGGGCGGCGGTCGCGACCATGGCCACGGCGTCCTCGCGGCGGCGTGACGAGCAGCTGCAGCGCCAGCTGCCCGTGGCGCTCGACCTCGTCGTCGCCGTGCTGGCGTCCGGGCGACCGGCCGTCGTCGCGTTCGAGGTGGTCGGCGAGGTGGTCCCGGAGCCGCTCGCGACCGAGCTGCAGCAGGTCGGACGACGGCTGCGCTCCGGCACGGACCTGCCTGCGGTGTGGGAGGTGCTCGCCCGGCACCGGGTGCTGGGCGCCGTGGGTCGCGCGTTTCGGCGGGCCGAGCAGTCCGGCTCGCCCGTGGCCGCGGTGCTGGCCGCCGCGGCAGCCGACCTGCGCCGCGACCGGGCGTCCCAGGCGCGCGAACGCGCGCGGGCGGTCGGCGTGCGCACCGCCGCCCCGCTCGGGCTCTGCTTCCTCCCGGCCTTCTTCCTCGTGGGGATCGTCCCGACCCTCATCGGCGTCGCGTCGGGGCTCGACCTGCTGGGCGGATGAGTGTTCCCGCTCGGCCGTCCACAGGCCGGATCGCCCTCGGGCCCGCTCGTCCACAGGTTGCCGACGAGGTGGTCGTCCGGGCTCGGGAGCGACCCATCTCCTGGGTGTCAGCACGTTCCACGAAAGGACACCCCATGAAGAACCTCCAGCACTCCACCCTCCAGGACCGGGCGACCCTCGGCCTCTCGCGTCTGGTCGCCCGCGGCGCCCAGCGCCGCGAGCAGCGTCGGGAGCAGGGCATGACCACCGCCGAGTACGCCGTCGGCACCCTCGGCGCCTGCACCGTCGGTGGCGTGCTCGTGAAGGTCGGCCAGTCCGAGTGGTTCGGCGAGCTCGTCCGCGACGTCATCGACAACATCCCGAGCCTCCTGCCCAACCTCTTCTGACCGATCTCCGGTGGGGCCGTCGTGGCATCCACCAGGCCCCGACGGCCCCACCGGATAGAGCACCCGCACCTCGACCACAGCACCGACCCGACTCCCCAGGAGCCCACCGTGCACCAGCGCACCTCCTCCACCTTCGACGTCTCGTCCCTCCGCCGGATCGGCGCCCGTCGCTCCCGCCGTGGCGCTCGAGGCGAGCACGGCATGACCACCGCCGAGTACGCCCTCGGCACCCTCGGGGCCGCCACCTGCGCCGCCGTCCTGGTCCACCTCGGGGCCGACGGCTGGTTCTTCGACCAGCTGCGCGAGATCTTCGCCCGCGCGCTCGACCCGACCACGCTCGTCGAGCACCTGCGTCGCGGCAGGCCGTGGACCCCGATCCGATGACCGGGCGCGGCGAGAAGGGCACGGCCACCGCCGAGCTGGCCGTCCTCGCCCCGTTCGCGCTCGTGCTCGTGCTGCTGCTCGTGTGGGTGGCGTCGCTCGGGGTGACCCAGGTCCGGCTCGTCGACGCCGCTCGCGAGGGTGCCCGGCTCGTCGCACGGGGCGAGGACGACGGTGGGGCCACGGCGCTCGTCCGCCGACTCGCGCCGGCCGGTGCCCGGGTACGGGTGCAGGAGCAGGACGGCACGGTCGTGGTCACCGTCCGGGTCCGGTCGCGCGCACCGCTGGGCTTCGGCACCACCGTCGGGTCCCGCGAGCTCAGCGCGACGGCCGTGGCGGCCGCGGAGGCACCGTGAGCCCGACCGCGTTCGGCCGACACCCCGAGGACGGTGCGGTCACGGTGCACGCGCTCTGGGTCGTCGCCGTCCTGGTCGGCGTGGTGGCGCTGGGGTTGCAGGTCATGGCCCTCGTCACGCTGCGCCACCAGGTGGCGTCAACTGCCGACCTGGCCGCACTCGCGGGCAGCCGCGCCAGCACCGAGGGCGCCGACGGCTGCGGGGCGGCGCGCCGGCTGGCCCACCGCAACGACGTGCGGCTCGAACGTTGCCGCATGGACCTCGACGTCGCCACCGTGACCGCGGTCGGCTCGACCCGGCCGTGGTGGGGCGGTACGTGGACGGCGCGCATCGAGGCGCGCGCCGCCCCCTCCTGGTACGAGCGCTGATCCGGTGCGAGCCGTGGACCCGTCAGGCTCCGGTGTCGGG
Source organism: Aeromicrobium sp. WCS2018Hpa-31 (assembly GCF_031843905.1). Classification (NCBI taxonomy): domain Bacteria; kingdom Bacillati; phylum Actinomycetota; class Actinomycetes; order Propionibacteriales; family Nocardioidaceae; genus Aeromicrobium; species Aeromicrobium sp. WCS2018Hpa-31. Next base: position 147,061 of record NZ_JAVTJF010000005.1, read on the forward strand.
GGTGCCGTCCAGCAGGGCGTCGAGCAGCCGAACCGCACCGGCCTTGTCGAGCGGGCCAGTGAGCTTGCGTGACCATTCTCGTCGCGTTGTCTGGACCATCAGGCGATGTCAGTAGATGGGGACGACGACAGAGGCTGCAAGGAGGCGCGAAACACCTTGATCGCGTCTTCGGGACCGGTGAGGTTCGCCGGACTCGCTGTGCGGTCAGGTGTCGGCCGTCGCAGACAGCCAACGGGTGCCCAGGGACGGGAAGCTTGGTCTGCGAGCAGCGTGCTGCGACCCTATTGAGAATCGTCGCCGACGCGGCGGGAGCGGTGGCCTGATCTGGGTAGCAGACCTTCACGCGGGTCCGCATTCCCTCAGCGTGACGCTTCGCGCCAAGAGACCGGAGAATGATCGCGATCTGCTCGTAGCGCCACGGCGCGACCGGCCAGCCCCGGAGCCGGGCTTCGTCTTCAATGATGGAGTACTTGCCGCGATGAATCCATCGGCGGCGATGGCTTCCGAATGCCTGAGCTCAGGACCCTGAAGTCGGGTAGTTGATCTACTGATAGATGTCGGACATTATAGCCAGGTGACATCGCGGTCTCATGGGGCGCAGGCCGGACCCCCACGGAGGCCGATGGGCTGGGACGCCACCTTCATCTTGGCGTGCGTCTCGCTCATCGCCGTCTTCGCGGGAGCCGGTTTGCCCATCCCAGTGCTGGACGCGTACCGCGCTGCGGGGCTGCGGACCTCCGACTTCGCATACGCGTCCTGCGCGTACTTCGTCGCCGCTGCAGTGGGGTTGTTGCTGTTTGGTCGGCTGTCGGACCTGCTCGGGCGCAAACCCGTGGCTGCCACATCGTTGGTCATCGCCGCTGTGGGCTGCGCCATCATGATTGCTGTCGACGCTGCCGGTTGGCTCATCGTGGCCAGGGGATTCCAGGGCCTGGCATGCGGGGTCGCTCCCGGCGCCCTCGGTGCCTACATCGTCGACACCGCTGGTCAGCGTCGCTGGCTGCCCGCGCTGGTGACCGGCAGCGCTCCGATGATTGGCCTGCCGGGTGGAGCGCTGGCAGGCGGCGCACTCGTCGAGCTCGGCGGCATCGACAAGAACGCGATGTTCGCCACCGGCGCTGGCGCGCTGGGCGTGCTCTCCTTGGCCCTGCTGACCTGCCGCGAGCCGGTGACTCGTCGCCGCGGCGTCTGGGCGACGGTGAAGCCACGACTCGCCTTGCCGCTGTCGGCGCGCAAGGAGGCGCTTACCGTCGCTGGGATCTTCGTGGCCACATGGCCCCTCGGTGGCTTCTACCAGGCATTCGGATCCATCGTCGCCGAGGACATCCTCGGGGCCACCGACGTACTGACGGCGGGCTTGATCTTCGCCTCGATCATGCTTCTTAACCCCCTAGGGGGGGCTATTGCCCCAGCGGTCCCGGCGCGATGGGGCGTCGCGATCGGAATGAGCGCATACGGGGCCTGTCTCGTCGGCGCCACTCTCGCACTATGGAATGAGAAGGCCTCGCTGTTCGTCCTCGCCAGTCTCCTGTGCGGTATCGCTCAAGGAATTGCGGCCACCTGCGCGATGCGCCTGCTCATCCCCGTCGCCGCCCCCCAAGACCGCGCCGGCGTCGTGGCCACGATCTACTTCATCGCCTACCTCAGTGTTGCCGTCGCCGGACTCGCTGCCGGTCTCGGTGCCAACCTCGTGGACCTCAAGCAAATCGCCGCCATGTACGCCGCCCTTGGCCTGCTCGCGACCACGCTCGTTGTCGGCAGCGCCATCCTCCCCGAACCCCGACGAAGCACCACGTCAAAGAAAGCAGGACATTGATGACCCACGACCAAGCTAGAACAGCAATCGTCACCGGCGCACGAACGGGCATCGGCCAAGCCGTCAGCGACCTCCTCGAGGACACAGGCCACACCGTCTACCGCGTCGGCCACGAGGTCCAAGGAACCCGGTCGCACACGTTGGACGTCAGCGACCCCAACAGCTGGGACGACCTCGCCAACCGAGTTCGCGACGAGGTCGGCACCATCGACATCCTCATCAACAACGCCGGCATCCTTCGCGAAGCGCCCCTAGAGCAGACATCGCTCGACATGTGGAACGAGGTACTCACCGTCAACTTGACGGGAGTCTTCCTCGGCTGCCGCGCCATCGTCCCGCTCATGCGGTCCAGCGCCGCACCCGCCATCTGCAATGTCAGTTCCATCGACGGCATCCGAGGCAGCCTCAACCACGCCGCCTACGCAGCAAGCAAAGGTGGCATCGCCTCACTCACTCGAGCGCTCGCGCTCGAACTCGCCCCCGACGGAATCCGCGTCAACGCCATCTGTCCCGGCACCGTCGACACCCCCATGGTCGACGGCCTCCTGCAAGCCGATGCGGCAGCGGGACAACCTCGTCAGGACAAGCATCCGCTCGGGCGCATCTCCACCCCCGTTGAGCAGGCCGCGGCCGCTGCTTTCCTGTGCTCGCCGCAGGCTTCCTTCGTCACCGGGGTTTGTTTGAGCGTCGATGGAGGGCGCGCCATCCGATAGCCAAGGAAGAAAGTTGACCGTGTGGTGAATGTTCGACATTATGTCCGGGTGAGCGTTTCTGACACCTCGGGTACTCCGCAAGGCCCTCTCGCCGGCGTGATCGTCGTAGACATGACCACCTCCTACGCCGGTCCCACGACCGCCATGTACCTCTCCGATCTTGGCGCGACGGTCATCAAGGTCGAGCGGCCTGGACGTGGTGACGACGCACGCGCCTGGGGACCTCCATTCGTCGACGGAGCATCGGCCTGGTTCGCTTCGGCAAACCGCAACAAGCAGTCACTGGTGCTGAACCTCAGAACCGACGCGGGACGTGAGACGTTGCTGCGCGTCCTCGAGAACGCCGACGTCTTTCTGCAGAACATGAACCCTTCCAAGCTCGTGCGGCTGGGCATCGACCATGAGTCGCTGCGCGAACGGAACCCGCGCCTCGTCTACTGCGCCATGTCGGGGTTCGGTCTCAATGGGCCCGATAGCGACCTGCCAGGATACGACCTTGTCGCTCAAGCCAAGTCCGGACTCATGTCGGTCACTGGTGAGAATGGACGCTCCCCGCAACGGGTCTCCACCGCCTTGTCGGACGTCGTCACAGGAATGTGCGCAGCAATCGCCGTCAATGCCGCCCTCGTCAGGCAGCAGCAGAACGGGCAGGGAGAGGTCATCGACGTCTCCTTGCTGGACTCCGACCTCGCGCTGATGGCGCCGCGCATCGCTGCCTACGTCGCCGGCGAGCCAGAACCTGCGCCCAGCGGAGGTACCGACTCAGTTCTCGCCGTCTATCAGCCGTTCGAGGCGGCCGACCGGACCATCGTCGTCGCCATCGGCAACGACCTGATGTGGCAGCGGCTTTGCGACGCGCTTGACTTGCCCGAGTTCCTCAATCGGTCAGACCTTCGCGACAACGCCGCCCGACGTCAGCATCGAGGTGAGATCACCGAACTGGTGGCCGAACGGCTCCTTACCCGACCGGCCGAGGAGTGGCTGCGCGTGCTCGGAGAAGCCGACATCCCGGTATCGCTCGTGCAGTCCCTCTCCGAGGTCGTCAAGGACCCCCAGGTCCAAGCCCGCCGTGCGCTTCTGCCCGTGCCCGGATCCCGCGGAGACATGGTCAGCGTCCACAGCCCATTCCGACTCGGGTCCATCCCCCAGCCGCGCAACGAACGATTCCCTGAGCTGGGGGAGCACACGCGCAGTGTGCTCACGGAGATGGGCTTCTCGCCCGAGGAGATCGACGACCTCGACCGGACCGGAGCAATCGTGACAGCACAGGAGACAACGTGAGCACCGACGGACCGCTGCTCCTGGAGGAGCGCAACCACATCCTCATCGCCACCATCAACCGACCCGACGTCCACAACGCACTGAATGCGGCCGTCGTCGCTGAGCTTCGCGACGCAGTAGTCGCCGCTGCGGCGAACACGAATACCCGCGCGGTCGTCGTCACCGGAGCTGGCGAGAAGGCCTTCAGCGCCGGCGCTGACCTACGCGAACTGGCGTCCATGACCGCCGATGAAGCCCACGAGACGATGCGAACCGGACAGCAGGCGTTCCGACAGATCGAGCAGGCCGAGATTCCCGTCATCGCCGCCGTCAACGGTATTGCGCTAGGCGGCGGGTTCGAGCTCGCCCTAGCGACGACGTTCCCTGTCCTGTCGGCCCGCGCCTCACTCGGGCTGCCCGAGTCCTCCCTCGGTCTCATTCCCGGATACGGCGGCACCCAACGCCTGCCCCGTGCCATCGGAAGCCGCGCAGCCCTGCACGTCATGCTCACTGGAGAACGTCTCTCGGCGGCGCGTGCCCACACCTTGGGATTGACGCCCATCGAGCCGGTCGAGGCAGACGAACTCCTTCCCACCGCACTGATCATCGCCGAGAAGATCTCAAGACAAGGCCCCAAAGCGGTCCGTTCCATCCTCCATGCCGTCGATCGAGGTACCGACTCCACGCTCGATGCCGGCGCGGCACTCGAGACCGGACTCGCCGCGCTCGCTGTTGCCAGCGACGAGTCAGCCGAGGGAATCAGCGCGTTCCTTGAGAAGAGATCTGCCCAGTTCGAGGCAGGGGAGACGAACGACGCATGAAGTCACTCGCGATCGACACAGACACCCAGGCGTACATCGCACTGCACGACCTGCTCGATGAGCCAGCCTCCACGGCGCACCTGACCGAGCGCGAACGCGATGTTCGAACGCTGACGCGTCGAGTCGCCGCCAAGGAACTTGTCCCTCGAGCCGCGGCCACCGACGCCGACCACCAGTTCGCTCACGAGAGCGTTCAAGCGCTCGCCGCGGAGGGACTTTGCGGACTTCTTTTCCCTCGCGACCTCGGCGGAACTGGAGACAGCAACGTCGCCTACGCGGTGGCCATGGAAGAGATCACGGCGGCGTGCCCCTCAACCAGCCTGATCTTCATGACCCAGATGCACGCCGCCTACCCCATCCTTCTCGCCGGCAGCACGGACCTGCAGACGCGCTACATTCCCCCGCTTCTGGACGGAAGTGCTTACGGGTCACTAGCCATCACAGAACCCGACGCCGGTTCGGACGTCGCAAGCCTCACCACGACCGCCACGGCCACACCGACCGGATGGAGCTTGTCCGGGCAGAAGACATTCATCACGACCGGCGACCGGTCCAACGTCCTCATCTGCTTCGCGACCACCGACCGCAGCCTCGGCCGCGACGGCATCACCGCGTTCGTCATAGACGGCGACTGGGATGGCGTCAGCCGAGGTCGCCCCTTCGAGAAGATGGGCATGCACGGCTCGTCGACCTCTGAAGTCTTCTTCGACAACGTCGACGTCCCACGCTCACACCTGCTCGGCGAGGAAGGTCGAGGTTGGGCCGTCGTCATGAACTCGGTCGTGAAGTCGCGCATCAGCGCCGCCGCCCAAGGAGTCGGCATCGCACGAGCGGTCTACGCACGAACCCTCGCAACACTGACCGCCATGCACGGCAGCCGACTGCCCGATGAACACACCTTCGCGCTCGCGGACCTCCGCGGAAAACTGCTGCAAGGACGACTGCTGCTGCACGCCGTCGCACGCCAAGTCGATACCGACTCCGGCGTCACACCCGGCCAGATCGGGTTGATGAAGCAGGCCTGCACCGACCTTGGCTTTCTCGCCGCGGTAGAAGCAGTTCGCATCCTCGGACCACACGGCGACCTCGCTGAAGTAGGCGTCGAACGCTACCTACGCGACGCCAAGGTCACTCAAATCTATGACGGAACCAACGAGATCCAGCGACTCCTCATCGGACGCGAAATCTCCCGAGCAATGGAGACGACCCCATGAGCCAGGCAGCACCGGACCTCGACGGAAAGGTTGCCATCGTCACCGGCGCCGGACGCGGACTGGGTCGTGCAATGGCCGAAGCACTCGTCGCGTCCGGCGCCCGAGTCGCTGTCGCGGCTCGCTCCAAGGACGAGCTCGACTCGTTCGTCTCCGACGTCGAAGCCGCAGGCGGTCAGGCACTGGCCTGCCCCACCGACATCACCGATGAAGACGCCGTCAGCGCGATGGTCGCAGCGACCGTCGAGACCTTCGGGCGCGTCGATGTTCTCGTCAACAACTCCGGCATCATCGCCAGCTCACCGCTGCTGGAACAGCCAGCTTCCGAATGGGACAGCGTCATCGCGACGAACCTGCGCGGCACCTTCCTTGCGACCAAAGCGGTCGGTCGACACTTCGTCGCGCAAGGGTCCGGCAAAGTCGTCAACATCGCCTCGAATTTCGCTCTGCAGGGCGTCGCGGACCACGCCGCTTACTCAGCGTCCAAGGCCGCGGTGATCGCCTTCACCAAATCGATGGCCGTCGAATGGGCACGGCACGGCGTCCAAGTGAACGCCATCGCTCCCGGCTACTTCGCCACCGCCATGAACGCCGACGTTCGCGCTGACCCTGACCTCTTGTCGCGAGTGGTGCGCTCCATCCCCATCCGACGCATGGGAGCGGCGGAGGAGCTCCAGCCGTGGCTGCTACTGCTTTGTGGCCCCGCATCCGACTACATGACCGGCGAAGTGATCGTTATCGACGGCGGTCAAAGTGTCCGCTGACAACACAGGAGGAACTGTGAGTACACCCAAGACGGTTGCCGTACTCGGCGCCGGAACGATGGGGTCGGGCATCGCCACCGTGATGGCACGAGCCGGCCACCACACGATCCTCTTCGACGTTTCCGAGTCCAACCTCAAGCGCGGCATCGAGACAGTCCACGGCTTTTTCGACAAGAGCGTCTCGCTTGGCAAGCTGAACCTCGAGACCGGCGAAGCCGCGAAGAGCGCTGTGCGCGGCACCGTCGATCTTTCGGACTTGAACGGATGTGACGTCGTCGTCGAAGCAGTTTTCGAGGACCTCGCGCTCAAGAAGGACCTGTTCGGTCGGTTGGACGACATCGTCGCCGACACGACGCTCTTCCACACCAACACCTCGACGCTTTCGGTCACCGGCATCGCCTCGGGCTCCCGCCACGCCGAACGTGTGGTTGGCACCCACTACTGCAACCCCGCTCCACTGATGAAGCTCGTTGAAGTGGCAGACGGGCGACACACCGCCTCCTGGGCACACGAAGCGACCGTCGAGTTCCTCGGAACGCTCGGCAAGACCAGCGTCGTGACGAAGGACCGTCCGGGGTTCATCGTGAACCGCTTCCTCATCCCATGGGAGAACTCCTGCATCCGCGCCCTCGAAGCGGGATGGGCGTCAAAAGAAGCGATCGACGCTGCCGTCCTCGGTTCCATCGGACATCCGATGGGCCCCTTCCGGCTGCTCGACATCGTCGGTATGGACATCCACCAGCAGGTCGCAACCCGCCTGTACGAACAGTTGCGCGACCCGCGGTTCTTCCCTCCGCCGATGGTCGAGCGGATGGTCGCCGCCGGCGACCTGGGCCGCAAGACCGGCCGCGGATTCTACGACTACGACGACACCCGACTGTTCGGGTCGTGAGGAGCAGGCATGAATGAGTCCACGACATTCAGCACCATCGGCCTCCTTGGCCTAGGGACGATGGGTGCAGGGATTGCGCAGGTACTGGCTTCCTCCGGGCGCAACGTCATCGCCCTGGAGGCCGACGCGGAACGCGCCAGCGACGGACTGGAGCACGTCACGTCGTTTCTCGACGGTGGCATCTCTCGCGGCAAGGTCACGAACGAGCAACGCTCCGCCATCTTGGAGCGAATCACCACCACCACCGCCGTCAACGACCTCAGCCAGGTGGACCTGGTAATCGAGTCCGTCAGTGAGGTCGCCGAGGTCAAGCAGGCTCTCCTCACCGAAGTCGCCGACATCATCGACGAACGCACGCCCATCGTGACCAACACGTCGGCACTGTCGGTCACCGACTTGGCCGCGGCGCTACCGGTGCCCGGACGCGTCGCCGGACTGCACTTCTTCAACCCCGCACCCGTCATGCGGACCGTCGAGATCGTCCGCGCGCTGCAGACCGACTCCAACCTCATCGAGAAGCTCATCGCTTTCGTCGAGACCTTGGAGGACAAGACGCCCATCGTCGTAGCCGACCGTCCCGGCTTCCTCATCAACGCACTGCTGATGCCCTACCTCAACGACGTCATCAACGAGTACGACGACGAACTCGCCACGGCAGAAGACATCGACATCGCACTCAAGCTCGGCCTCGGGTACAAGACCGGACCCCTAGAGATGCTCGACATGGTCGGACTCGACGTGCACCTTCACGCCACCGAAGCGGCATACGCCGCAACGCGAGACCCCCGCTATGCCGCCCCACCCCTGTTGCGTTCCATGGTCGCCGCTGGCTACCGCGGAACGAAGAACGGACGCGGCTTCCGTACCGAACCCCCGAAGGGACAGTGACATGAGCTACCAGGACATCACTACCGCCGTCGACGACGCAGTCCTCACCATCACCCTCAACCGTCCAGAAGCAGGGAACAAGTTCCGACACCAAACCTGCCTCGAACTGTTCGACGCCCTCCAGAAGCTGCGGCTCGACCCGTCACTGCGTGCGGCAATCCTGACCGGCAGCGGAGAGAAGTTCTTCTGCATCGGCGGGGAGCACGACCCGGTCACTTCCCTCGACCAGTCGCAGGTCCTGCCGATCGTGGACGTCTACCAGGCGATCGACACCATCGCCAAGCCCGTCATCGCCGCGGTCAACGGATTCGCTGTCGGAGGCGGCAACGTCCTGCACAACGTCTGCGACCTCACCATCGCCGCCGATAATGCCGTGTTCCGCCAGGTCGGACCCATGGTCGGAAGCTTCGATGCGGGCTACGGCTCCTGGTACCTCGAAGACACGATCGGACGCAAGCGCGCCAAGGAGATGTGGTACCTGAACCGCAAGTACACCGCAGACCAGGCCCTCTCCATGGGGTTGGTCAACGAGGTCGTCCCTGCTGGTGAGCTTCGCGAGCGTGCAGCCGAGATTGCGCGCGAAATCGCAACGCGCGCCCCAATGGCGATCGCCGGCATGAAGGGCGCCTTCTCTGCCCGCCACCACGGTGTGGCTGGCCAGGCGCGTATGGCCCACGACCAGCAGCTGTCGCTGTACCTGCAGACCAAGGAAGCGCACGAAGCCAGCGCTGCTTTCGGAGAGCGTCGCGCGCCGGACGTCGAAAGCTTCTGGTCGTGACCGTGGCCAGCAGCCTGCCGCTTACACCCGACCAGCAAGACCTGGCCGCGATGCTCGACAGCCTCGCGGCAAAACGTGAAGTCCGATTGGCCGACGACTCCGATGTCGTGAGCCCACTCATCGGCGAGTTGGCTGGCCTGGGCGTCTGGACACTGGGTGTGACGGAAGACCTTGGCGGCGGCGGTGCCGATGGCGCAACGACGGCTGTCGCGCTAGAGCGCCTCGGTCGCCACTGGCCCGCGCTGGGGTGGAGTTCGAGCCAGGCTCATGCCGCGGTCGAAGTCCTGCGGTCGGAAACGGATGCTGAAGGGCTCGTCGCGGGCGTCATCGCCGGCAAGACCAGGGTCGCAGTCGTCGATGCGGACTCTCACAGTGTCCATCTCGACTGGTCCGACGGCCGTCTCGTTGGCACGGTCGACCGGGTCGACCCGGCGGGAAACGACCCGCACTTGCTGATCCTGCGCGGTGCGGATTCGGCCGTTCTTGTCTCTTCCAGGCACGTGTCGGGACACAAGTTGGCGCGAACTGGACTCGCAGGCGGTTTCACCCAACGTCTCGACGTCGACGCCGCCGAGACCGAGCTCCTCGTCCTGGAGGATGCTGAGATCGACGCGGTGCGCGCTCGGCTCGCAGCGCGAGCGGCCGCGGTGGCCTCCGGCATCGCTGGCGGTGCGGCAGACGCAGCCCACGCGTACGCATCTGGGCGGCACCAATTCGGCGGACCTCTGACGAACATCGCCACCGTGCGAGCATCGCTGCTCTCCCAGCTTGCACTAGCGACGAGCGCGGCTCGCCTTGCGATCAGCTCGCCGTTGGACATCACTGGCGCCTTCGCCGCGCTGACCACCGCGTGCGGTGCGGCCATCGACGTCAGTGCTGCTGCCGTCCAGTCACACGGTGGATACGGCTACCTGACTGAGTACCCGGTCGAGCGGCACCTGCGTGACGCGATCTCCCTGCGCGCGGCCGTTGACGTCTCGGGGCTCGCGCGCACCGCCTCCGCACGCCACTTGGGCGACGCGCATCGCACGACAAGAAAGAAGGGTCGATGACCACGTCAACCGCGACCACGCACCTGCGCCCCAGCCCCTCCGCTGCCGGCCATCTGACACCAGTCAGCGACGCAGTCGTCCAGCAGTGGCGGAACGAGGGATGGTGGGAGGGACGAACCATCCGGTCGCTGCTGACCGAGGCCGCGAGCAAGCATCCGCACCGCACCGCACTGATCGGACGCCGGACCGACGGGCAGCGTCCGACGCGAACGTACGCCGAGTTCGACACCGCCGCGCACCGCGCCGCGAACGCTCTCGCTTCGGTCGGCGTTGGCCCCGGCGACGCAGTCGCAGTGATGCTCCCTAACTGGATTGAGTACGCCGACATCATCTTCGGCATCAACGAACTCGGCGCCATGTACACCGGCATCCCGGTCGCCTATGGCCCCATGCAGGCCGCAGCAGTCCTGCGGCGGAGCAAAGCCAAGGTGCTCATCATCCCGGACCGATGGCGCAGCAACGAGAATCTCTCCCTGGGCCGCGAACTGCGCGCCCACATCGACACCCTCGAGCACCTCGTCGTCGTCGACGCTCCCTCGACCCGCCTGCTCGATGGCGAAGCGCACTGGTCCGACCTCCTCCACGCGCCACCACACGGGCTACCAGAGCCGCAGCCGGACCAGCTCTGCTACCTCGGGTTCACCTCCGGCACCACCGGCGAGCCCAAGGGCGCGATGCACACGCACGAGTCACTGATCTACTCAGCCAGACTTCAAGCCCGACACCTCGGTCCGCAAACGTACGGCGACCCAATGGTGCAACTCATCGCCTCACCAGTCGGACACCACACAGGCTTCGTCTGGGGTGTGGTCTTCACGGTGCTGCTCGCCGGGACCGGTGTCCACGTCGATCGGTGGGACCCCACATGGGGTGTCGAAATCATCCGCGACGAAGGCATCACCACGTTCTTCGGTGCACCGACCTTCTTGCAGGACCTGCAACGAACCGATCTGAGGGCCACCGACACCCTCTCCTGTGTCGTCATCGCCGGCGCACCCATTCCACGCAGCCTGCCCACCGAAGCCGCGCTGCAACTGGGAGCGTTCATCAGTCCCGCCTGGGGAATGACCGAGTGCAGCATCATCACAGCGTGCCCGCCCGACGCAGACCAAACCGTGCTGCGCACCGACGGGTCCGTTTTCCCAGGATCCGAACTCAAGGTCGTCGACGAGGACGGCAACGAACAACCCCCGGGCCAGGTCGGCCGCCTCCTCATCAGAGGACCAGCGCTCGCCCTCGGCTACTACGACCGGCCCGACGCGACCGCAGAAGCCTTCGATGAGGACCTGTGGTTCGACACCGGGGACAGAGCAAACGTCGACGAACTCGGGCGCCTATCGCTCAACGGCCGAACCAAAGACATCATCATCCGCGGCGGAGAGAACATCCCCGTCACCGACATCGAGTCAGCAATCTTCGAGCACCCCGACGTAGCCGCCGCCGCGGTCATCGGGGTCAACGACGCACGACTGGGCGAACGCGTCTGTGCGGTGGTGGTCGTCCACGACGGCCGCCCGCCCTTGAACCTCCGGGCTCTAAGTGAGCACCTCACAGCTCGCGGCCTGTCCAAGCACTTCCTGCCCGAACGCGTCGTGAACCTCGACGAACTGCCGATGACGCCGAGCGGAAAGATCCAAAAGTTCAAGCTGCGCGAGGTCCTCACATGAACCCCCTGCCGCTCACCGGCGTCAAGGTCCTCGACCTGTCGACCCTACTTCCGGGACCGATGGCCACACTCATGCTGGCCGATGCGGGCGCCACCGTCGTCAAACTGGAACGCCCTGACGTCGGCGATGAGATGCGAACCTACTCGCCTCGTCACGGTGAGGCCAGTGCCAACTACGCCATCCTCAACAGAGGCAAGAAGGCCTACGCGGTCGATTTCAAGGACCACGAGCAGCGACGCCACGTTCTCGACCTCGCGAAGGAAGCCGACATCGTGGTCGAGCAATTCCGACCCGGAGTCGCCGATCGGCTGGGTCTTGGATTCGACGACATCAAAGCCGTCAACGACGACGTCATCTACTGCTCCATCACCGGGTACGGCCCCAACGGCCCTCACGCAACACGCGCCGGACACGACCTGAACTACCTGGCCGAAGCAGGACTGTTGAACGTGGTCCACGACGAAACCGGCTCACCCAACCTGCCGGTCACCGTGATGGCAGATATCGCCGGCGGCACCTACCCCGCGGTCGTGAACATCCTTCTCGCACTGCGGCACAGAGATCAGACAGGGCGGGGCGCCCATGTGCAGGTCTCGATGGCACACAACCTCCAAGTGCTCGCCTACGGATACGTGGCAACTCACCAAGGTGGCAACGGATGGCCGACTCCCAGCCGTGAACTCCTCACTGGCGGAAGCCCGCGCTACCGCATCTACCGCACCTCCGACGGACGCCACATAGCCTGTGCCGCGCTCGAGCAGAAATTCTGGGATCGACTGACCGAACTCGTCGACTTGGAACCGGAACTCCGTTCCGACGCTGGACGCGAAGACGAAGCCGCAGCGGCGCTGGCCGCCCGCTTCGCGCGGCACGACGCCGACCATTGGCGAGCGGTTCTCCAGAACGAAGACGTGTGTACCACCGTCGTCGCCACATGGGAGGAAGCCGTCCAAGCAGGACTCGTTCGCACAAGCGGACCGGACAAGGTCTCCACACCCGACGGATCCGAAAGCTTCACCACACTGTGGAGCCCTATCGACTCGCACCTGCGCGAAGAGCCAGGTGTGAAGCCATACCCCTCACTCCAACCGCTCCCGAACGATCCCTGGAACTGACCCGCCGCCACCCTCAACCGAAAGAAGCCCGGATGTCGGACTCCTACCTCTACGCAGCGACACGGACTCCCTTCGGCAGGTTCGGTGGCGCGCTCGCCAAGACCCGCCCGGATGACCTCGCAGCCGAAACTCTCGTCGCCGTGCTCAAGAAAGTTCCCAATCTCGACCCACGCGACATCGACGAAGCCGTCCTGGGCAACGCCAACGGGGCGGGGGAGGACAACCGCAATGTAGCCAGGATGGCGACCTTGCTAGCCGGACTGCCAGTGAGCATCCCCGGCACCACGGTCAACAGACTTTGCGGGTCCTCCCTGGACGCTGCCATGATCGCCTCCCGCCAGGTCGAGACAGCAGATGCGCAGATCGTCCTCGTGGGCGGCGTCGAGTCCATGACCCGCGCCCCGTGGGTCATGCCCAAACCCGACCGTTCCTTCCCCGCCCAGGACACGACAGCCGTCTCCACCACGCTGGGATGGCGCCTGATCAACGAGAACATGCCTCCGGAGTGGACCGTCTCGCTCGGCGAATGCAACGAACAGCTTGCCGATCGACTGGGCATCAGCCGCAGTCGCCAAGACGAGTTCGCCGCCGGGTCCCATCAGCGCGCACAGGACGCTTGGACCGCCGGCCACTATGACGACTTGGTCGCACCAGTTCCCGGCACCGATCTGGAACGCGATGAAGGCATCCGGCCAGGATCGACAGCCGCCGGTCTCGCGAAACTGCGTCCCTCGTTCAGACCTGACGGCACCATCACGGCAGGCAACGCATCTCCACTCAGTGATGGAGCCTCGGCGGTTCTCATCGGCTCCGGGGATGCTTCGTCCCGGATCGGCTGCGCTCCGCTCGCACGCATCGCGGGACGAGGCGCTCACGCTCTCGCTCCCCAAGAGTTCGGCATCGCGCCAGTCGAGGCCGCGCACAAGGCGTTGCGCCGAGCGGGCATCAGTTGGGCTGACGTGGCCGCCGTTGAGCTGAACGAAGCCTTTGCCGTCCAGTCACTGGCGTGCATCGACGCGTGGGACATCGACCCCGCGATCGTCAACGCGTGGGGAGGCGCCACCGCCATCGGGCACCCCCTCGGCGCCTCCGGCGGACGCATCCTCGGCACGCTCGCGCATCGCTTGCGCGAGAACGGCGACCAGTGGGGCGTTGCCGCCATCTGCATCGGAGTTGGCCAAGGACTAGCCGTCGTCCTCGAAAACGTCACCACCTAAGGAAGAAACATGGAACAGACCGCGAACCACCAACTGCCAGGGACCGTTGGCGTGTACGGAGGCGGACGCATGGGAGCCGGCATCGCCCACGCGTTCTTGGCCGCCGGCGCCTTCGTCTACGTCATCGAATCAACGCAAGACGCGGCACGTGCCGCACGCGATCGCATCTCCGGGACCCTCACCAAGGCAGCCCAGAGACAAGCGCTTCCGCAAAGTCCCGAGAAACTTCTTGCTCGACTCGAAGTCGACACGCAACCTGACGTCCTAGCGAACGCAGGACTGGTCATCGAAGCCGTCCCCGAAGACACCGAACTCAAGACCAAAGTCCTCACCACCATCGAGAACGTCACAACCGATCACACATGGATCGGCACCAACACCTCCAGCCTCTCCATCGACGGACTCGCCCAACTCCTCCAACGACCCGAACGGTTCGTCGGACTTCACTTCTTCAACCCCGTCCCAGCCAGCGCTCTCGTCGAGATTGTCGTCGGCGCCAAGACAGCACCCGAACTCGTCCAAGCGGCTCGCGCCTGGGTCGTACAGCTGCAAAAGACAGCCATCACCGTCACCGACGCCCCGGGCTTCGCCAGCAGCCGCCTCGGCGTGGCCATCGCACTGGAAGCCATGCGCATGCTCGAGGCGGGAGTCGCCACCGCAGACGACATCGATACAGCGATGACTCTCGGCTACAAGCACCCGATGGGCCCCCTGCGCACCACCGACGTCGTGGGCCTCGACGTACGACTGGCAATCGCCGAGCACCTCGCCTCAGAGCTGGGCTCCCGCTTCGAACCTCCTGCGCTACTGCGCGAGATGGTCGCTCGTGGAGAGCTCGGACGCAAGACAGGTCGCGGCTTTTACGACTGGTCGAACTAACTGGCAATCATCTGTCCGACATTGACTATTGCGCATGTCACACCGAGCGATGTACGTTTCAACCGCTGAGCAACTGTCGAACATTTAGATAGGACCCCCCGCATGTCTTCACTCAACGCTCGGCCCGAACAAGATCGTCGAAGCGCCACGCACGACGCTGACGACTCGGGCGACTCCATCAAGAAGGTCACGACGGCCTCCATGGTGGGAACCGTCATCGAATGGTTCGACTTCAACCTCTTCGGCGCCATGGCGGCGCTCGTCCTCGGACCGCTCTTCTTCCCCTCGGACAATCCCGTGACCAGCACGCTTCTGTCGCTCGCGACGTTCGGCGTCGCGTTCGTCGCACGTCCCATCGGCGGAGTCGTGTTCGGGCACTTCGGTGACCGGTACGGTCGCAAGAAGACGCTGGTGACCGCACTGCTGATGATGGGCATCGGCACCTTCGCCATCGGCCTGCTGCCCACCTACGCGTCCATCGGGATCGCCGCACCCATCCTGCTCGTCGTGCTTCGCATCATGCAGGGCGTGGCGCTGGGTGGCGAGTACGCCGGCGCCGCTCTGATGGTGGTCGAGCACAAGGACGCGGCCGCACGCCGAGGCTTCTTCGGATCTTGGGTCGGAAGCGCATCGCCCATCGGCTACATCCTCGCCGCT
The DNA here is from genome assembly GCF_031843905.1 of Aeromicrobium sp. WCS2018Hpa-31. Classification (NCBI taxonomy): domain Bacteria; kingdom Bacillati; phylum Actinomycetota; class Actinomycetes; order Propionibacteriales; family Nocardioidaceae; genus Aeromicrobium; species Aeromicrobium sp. WCS2018Hpa-31. Next base: position 162,791 of record NZ_JAVTJF010000005.1, read on the forward strand.
GGCCTCATCGCCATCGTGTCGGCGTTCATGACCGAGGACGCCTTCAACTCCTGGGGCTGGCGCGTCCCGTTCCTGCTGAGTGCGATCATGGTCGGTGTCGGCCTGTACATCAGGTTGCAGCTGGAGGAGTCCAGCGCATTCAAGGAGCTCACGAAGGAAGAGACCGACGAGAAGCCCGTCAAGCTTCCCATCGTGGAGCTTCTGCGCCGCTATCCCAAGCAGATCCTCGCCTCCATCGGCGCGGGCCTCGGCATCCACGGCGGCTACTACCTGTCGATCATCTTCGGCCTTTCATACGCTCGGACCGAAGTCGGGTTTTCCACAACCGGCAGCCTGGTGCTCGTCCTCATCGCCTCGGTCTGCTACTTCGCTGCCATCCTGATCTCCGGGCACGTCTCGGACAAGATCGGCCGCCGCGCGCCCATGATGTTCGGCGTCGCTGGGTTCGGCGTCTGGGGATTCGTCCTCTTCCCCTTGCTCGATACCGGCCGAGCCATTCCCGCTGGTATTGGCTTCAGTGTTGGACTGATCTTCCTCGGCTGCCTCTACGGACCGATCAGCGCCTGGCTTTCGGAGCTCTTCGGTACAGCCGTCCGCTACACCGGGGTCTCCTTCGGCTTCACCCTTGCCGCGGTCATCGGGGGCGGCATCATCCCCTCTGCAGCCGTGTGGCTCCTGGATGAGTACGGCAGCACGGTGCCGATCTCGATTGTGGTCGCGGCAATCTCGGTGATCGCTTTCGTGACGCTCGCAGTCACCAAGCTCGCCGTCCATCACAAGGATGCGGACATGTCCAGTGCCGGTTGATCCTGGGCCAGGTGTGCCGGCGCTGTTCCTCGTGAGAGCTGAGGTTCGTCGTGACCTTTGCGAGGAGTTCGACCGCTGGTACGACGCCGAGCATCTCCCGCAGGCCAGGGAGGTGCTCGGCGCCCGGGCGGCGCGTCGCTGCTGGAGCGCGACGGACCCAGGAGTGCACGTAGCGCTTTATGAGTTCGAGACGCTCGAACAGCTCGCTGCGAAGGTTCCCTCAGCGGACCTGCAGGTTCTGCTCGACGCTTTCGACGAGGCTTGGCCAGAAGGGGTCACCCGAACTCGGGAAGTGCTTGGAACGGTCCAGCGCCTGTAGCTCCTGCAGACGAAAGGGGGCGACCGCCAGTTGGCGGCCGCCCCCTTTCTGCGGAAATCAGGGTCAATGCGTAGGGCAGTCGCCCGCCATGTGGTCCCGCAGGTAGGCCAGGTGGTCCGACATGGCAAGTTCGGCCTCTGCCTGGTCCTGCATCTCGACGGCGCGGATGATGCGCAAGTGCTGTTGGACCGATCGAGACCCCACCTCCTCGGACAGATCGAGGAACCGCACCGGCATCACTTGCTCGTGAAGCGCGAGGACGAAGGACGAGAGAACGCGGTTGCGTGAAGCCTTCGCAACGGCCGAATGAAAGTCGACGTCGAGGCGCGGCACATCGGGGTCATTGACCGAGATGGCCTTCTGGCGCTCGACGATCTGACGCAGTTCCTCGAGATCTTCGTCGGTGCGATGCTGTGCCGCCAAGCGGACGGCAGGCAACTCCAAGTACCAACGGACATCGCTGACCTCGGCTGGCTCGATACTGCCGAGGCTCAACAGATTGCCCACCGACTCCGAAAGCATGTCCCCCAGGGATTGGTGGTCTACGGCGCGAACGAAGCTTCCGCCGCCTGCGCCAGGAACCTTGTCGATCAGACTCTGAGTCGAAAGCGAGCGCAGCGCTTCGCGGACGGTTGTCCGACTCACCCCGAACTGCCTGGCAAGTTCAGACTCCGGAGGAAGCCGCTCCCCAGTTTTCAGTTCGCCGTCAAGAATCGCCTGCTTGATGCGCTTCTCGACCTGCTGACGCGGACGGACGACCTCGACACCGATCGACCGCGTCCCGGCGTTGCCCAGCTCACTTGATGAACTCATGTCATCGTCCTCCGATATTGGCAACTGTCTTACAGTCGACGGCCCGCTGATGCGCGACGCTCCACTGTATCGGTGCAGGCCGCACTTTTGTGACTAAGGCACAGCGCTCCGACCCGAAGTATCCCAATGCCTCCCAATTGACAGGTACGCAACTGTTGGACATTATGTTCGATGTGGCGGGCGACATGCCCGCGCCAACCTGAGGAGTCATCCCATGCGTGCGGTCGTAGTAGAGGAGTTCGGGAAACCACAATCCTTGGTCGTACGGGAGTTGGTCAATCCCACGCCCGGCCCGAACGACGTACTCATCGACGTCCGTAGCGCGTCACTCAACTATCCCGACATCCTCGTGGTGGCTGGCTCCTATCAGATCCTCCCGGACAGGCCATTCAGCCCGGGTAAGGAGGTCGCCGGCGTCGTCGCCGCTGTGGGTTCGGACGTCACGAGGTTCTCGGTCGGGGATCGGGTGGCGGCACAGTTGGAGTTCGGCGGATACGCCGAGCAGGTATCGGTCTCCCAAGACCTCGTCGTGGCCGTCCCTGAAGATGTCGCCCTCGACGTCGCAGCCACAGTCGGTCTGCCCTACGCGACGGCTCATTACGCCTTGCGCAGACGAGCGGCGCTCGCCGAGGGGGAGGTCGTCCTGGTCACCGGGGCGACGGGAGCAGTTGGTACCGCGGCGGTGCAGCTCGCGAAAGTCTGGGGCGCGACGGTCATCGCAACCGCCAGCGACGAGAGACGCGGCGCGATCCTCCAAGCGCAGGGAGCCGACCACATCGTCGCGCCCGACGAGGCAACGATCCGCGACAAGGTGAAGACCCTGACAGGCGGACGAGGTGCGGACGTCGTCATCGAGACGCTCGGCGGGAGCGTCTTTACCGAAGCCATTCGATCGATGGCCTGGGAAGGCCGACTGGTCGTCGTCGGTTTTGCGACAGGCGACGTGCCGCAACTGAAAGCCGGGCACGTCCTGGTCAAGAACATCGCCGTGACCGGTCTACAGGTCAGCGATTACCGCGACCGCGACCCGCAAGGCTTCTCCGAGGTCATCACAGAAGTTCTCGACATGGTTTCCGCCGGCAAGATCGACGTTCCAGTGGCCGGACGTTTTTCCCTCGAAGAAGCGGCGACAGCACTCGGAAAGTTGGAATCAAGAGAGCTTCGAGGCCGCATCGTGCTTCACATGGGGGAGCCTGTTGATGGTTGAACAGAGCGCCTACCACTCCTTGTCCGGGCAGCGAGCGATCGTCACCGGCGCAAGTAGGGGAATCGGGAAGGCCCTCGCTCTCGAGTTAGCTCGTGAGGGTGCCTCCGTCGCACTCGGAGCTCGCGATTCAACGACGCTCGAAGACGCGCGAAAGCAGATTGAGTCGCTAGGCGTCCAGGCCGTTGCTGTCTCACTCGATGTGGCCTCGGGCGATTCAATTCGCAACTTTGTCGCAGAGGCAACCGAACGACTCGGCGGCCTCGACATCGTCATCAACAACGCCGGAGTGTTGACCCCAGGGGCCCTCCTCGACGCTGGCGACGAACCGTGGACTGCGGCCCTGGAGACCAACATCATGGGAACCGTGCGTATGACCCGCGCCGCTGGTGCCCTACTTGTTGAGCAGAGGCACGGCAAGGTCATCAACGTCGCGTCCAACTTCGCCTTCAAAGGCGTCGCGCAGCACGCCGCCTACTGCGCCTCCAAGGCCGCGATCGTCTCCTTCACCCGGTCGATGGCAGTGGAATGGGCCAGCCACGGGGTACAAGTCAACGCCATCGCGCCTGGCTTCATCGCCACCGACCTGAATGCCGATGTCCGCGAGAACGAACAGCGTGCAGCGAAAGTGCTCAAGGCCGTCCCAGCGCGACGGTTCGGCGAAGTGGACGACGTCGCTCGTCTCTTGGTGCCGCTATGCGACCCACGCTCGACCTTCATCACCGGATCGGTCTTCACGGTCGATGGCGGCGAGACAGCACGTTGACCTTAACTACGGAAGGTTCCGCATGAATGCGATGACGCAGCACCCCGGTCTGAGGGACGACAGCCGCCTGACTGAGGAGATCATCCGTCTCTATGAAGACAGCGGGCAGTGGGCACCCGAGACCCTTAGCGATCAGCTGAGACGCTCCGCGGAAGCTACCCCCGAGCATGTGGCGGCCGTCGAGTACGGCGGGGACCCGATGGAGCGCCGAGAGCTGACGTACCTGCAACTGGACGCGCTCACCGACCGGTACGCGGCAGGTTTGATGGCCCAAGGTGTTGAAGTCGGCGACTCAGTTGTCGTGATGCTCCCGAACTGCATCGACTTTGCTGCACTGATCTTCGCCATCAACCGGATCGGCGCCGTCTACACCGGCATCCCCGTGGCCTATGGCGCGTACGAGGTTGGCCACATCCTGAAGACGATGTCCGCCAAGGTCGTCGTGTGTGAAGAGGCCTACGCCAGGTCCAAACCGATCGAGGTGGTGCGCTCTGCCCTCGGTGCTGGAGTCGACGCCCAGGTCTTCGTACGAGGAGAAGGCGCAACCCTGAAGGACGGTGAACGTCCTCTCCGTCAGCTCCCCACCGACCCGGTCGGTGCTTTCCCCGAGGTCGACCCGCGAGCTATCTGCCACGTCGGTTTCACCTCCGGAACGACCGGAGCCCCCAAGGGCGTCATGAACACCAACCAGACGCTCATCGCGGTCCTTTCCAACTGGGTTGGATACTTCGGGCGCCACAATCTTGGCGACCATGTCGTCAACGCCGTGCTCTCGCCCGTAGGGCACCACAGCGGTTTCCTCTGGGGCGTGGTGCTGAGTGCCCGGCTCGGCGCGACCGCGGTCTACTTGGACAAGTGGAGCCCTACCCGCGGCGCAGACGTGATCCGACGCGAAGGTGCGACCGTGTTCTACGGCGCACCCACCTTCCTGCAGGACCTCCTGACAACCGACCTCGTCGGGGACTCCGCATGCCGGCTCAAGGCCGTGATCGTCACCGGTTCGCCTGTCCCGAGGTCGTTGCCGGCCCGCGCCTTCGAAGCCTTCGGCTCCTGGGTGGGTTCAGCGTGGGGCATGACGGAGATCGGAATTGGCATCTCATGCCGTCCCGGGATGGCAGGAAACGAAATGCTCTCGGACGGTCGACCCGTCGACGGCGTCGAGGTACGAGTCATCGGAGACGACGGCAGTCCCGCTCTTGCGGGAGTCACCGGCCGCATGCAAGTTCGCACCGCCGGCCTGTTCCTGGGCTACCTCGGTCTGCCGGAAAAGACCGCCGAAGAGATCGATCCCGACGGATGGTTCGACACCGGTGACAACGCTCGCATCGACGACGAAGGCCTCGTCCATCTCGATGGACGGAGCAAGGACATCATCATTCGAGGCGGAGAGAACATCCCCGTTGTCGCTGTTGAGAGCGTCTTGTACACCCATGCCGACGTGCTAGATGTCGCGGTCGTCGGCATCCCCGATGATCGGCTCGGGGAACGCGCCTGCGCGGTTGTCGTTCTGCGACAGGGAAGCAGCGAAGACCTCGACTCTCTCAACAAGTATCTGCTGGACAACGGAGTCTCCAAGCACTTCCTGCCCGAACGGATGCTGGTCGTCGACTCCTTTCCCAAGACACCCAGCGGAAAGATCCGCAAGGTCGAGCTGCGCGAGCTCGCAGCGACTCGGGCCCACTGACGTGGACCCAGAAGCGGTAGCCCTGGCAAAGCGCCTGGAGAACGCCCACTCGGCGACCTGGTCCGATCTGCAGGTCGTCGACCCCGAGGAAGCCGCGCGGTACGCGGACCTCCACGGGTATGTCGGCGATGCTCCTGGGATTCCACCGGGCTATGGAGCCGCGCTGACCATGCGGACCGTTCTCGTGGTTCTTCACGACGAAACCATCGCCTTGCCTTTCGACCGCAACGTGCATGCCGCGCAAACGCTGGAATGGGATGAACCGCTGCGCGCTCTATCTCGAATCACGACCACGGCACGGATTGGAAACGTCAAACTTCGAGCGCGAGCCGTGTTCTTCGACGTGCTCACTGAAAGCATCGACGAGCGGAATCGCACCTGCTTGAGAGGCACGGCGACGCAGGCGGTGCGACATGTCTGACTCGATCCCGGACCTCCACTGGCGGCCCTCCGCGGCCGACCCGGAAGAGTACGCGAAAGTCTCACACGACTTCAGCGGCGTGCACCTGGATGACAGCCTGGCTCGTGCCGAGGGACTCCCCGGAGTCATCCTTCACGGCATGCACGTGCTTGGCCACGTCGTGAGTCATCTCGACCGGTATGCACAACCGGGAAGGCTGACGTCCGTCACCGTCCGCTTCCTCGATGTCACGTTGCCGGAAGAGGGCGTCTCAGTTCGCATGAAACCGACCGACGAACACAACGTCATCTTCGATGCGATGCAGGGAGACCGCCAAGTACTGGGCGAGGGTTTAGCGTCCTTCTCCAAGGACTAGAACGGGTTCTCGCAGACGAGACTGGGAGGTGGGCCGCAGCATGTCCGAAAGACACGGACATTCGCACCTCCCCGCAGGGCCGTGCGCGTCCCTGTGCTCGATGCCTAGGGACTGTTCTGCTGGATTGTCCCGTCAGCAAGGGTCACGGTGTAGGACCAGGCGTCACCAGAAGCTGCGTCCTTGCCTTCAGCATTGCCGGCTGGCCACCAGGCGCTGAAGCGTCCGTCCTTCACGCTTGCCTCCACGTCGGGACCGACGGGCGGGTCCACGGTGACAGCAACGACATCACGTCCGACGTACCCGCGAACCCAGACGAACCACCCGTCGACGGTTCCGAGCGACAGCCGTCCGGGGAGGGAGACGGAGCCCGCCATGCTTTCGCTCTCGACGATGGCATCGCTCGCCGGTGTGGGGGCCGCAGGGGGGTCGGGATCGTAGGAACCGAAGAATCCATCGGCGCGAGATGCACCTGAGTCCGAGTCGATCAGCTTCTGCGGCATCAGGCAGGCGGCCTCGCCGCCAGCGCCCTGGAGAAGAACGAACGTCCATCCACCGCGGCGCTCGCCCATGACTGTCTGCAAGCCGTCGCTGTTCACCCCCATCGCGGACCTGCATGCATCCGACGCGATGGCCGAGGCCGAGGGTGTCAGAGGCTCGGGAACCGCGGACCACGAAGCGAACGCCGAACCGCCCCCCAGAACCATCGGGACGGCGACGGCCGCGGCAGCGGCGGCTGCTGCGGCCACCAACGCCCGTCCGCCTTGCCGGCGACGGCGCGGAACCTCGATGCCTGCCGCATCTGAGACGGGCGCTGTCATGATCCGCTCCCTGGCGGCCGAACCGCGCCGCGTCTCTTCCTCGGTCAAGGCCGCCGTGGCTGGGTCCAGGTCGCGAAGGATGTCGTCGAAATCCTTCAGGGTCCGCTTCGTCATCGTGAGCTCCTGACGTGAGGACGGCTTTCGAGCCGTGAGCGTGCGCTCGTCGAAGGATCGATGAGTCGATGCAGCGATCGTCGGGCGCGAGACAACCGCAGCCTGAACGCAGTGGACGAGATCCCGAGGACCGCGGCCGCCTCAGGTGCGTTCAACCCATCGAGTACGGCGAGGGTCAGCGCCTCCTGGTGAATGAGACTCAATCGTTGCCAGGCTGCCGCAACATCGATCCTGGCGGCCACGACATCGTCGGCACTCTCCGTCTGCGCCGTGCCGGGTGACACGTTCACGATGAGGGCAGGAAGTGCTTCCTGCTTGCGTTCACGCCGTCCCGCGTTCAGCATCACCTTGCGCGCAACCCCGAACAGCCACGCGCGAGCGTCAGCCATGTCAGTCGTCGAGACGTCGCCACGCCGTGAGCATCACGTCGTTGACGATGTCTTCTGCGCCTTCGCGGACACGTCGGCGCACGAAGCGTAGAAGATCGGCGTACGCCGCGTCGTAGATCGCGAGGAAGCGCTCTTCGCGACGTCGCACCACGTCTTCGGAGTTCATGCTTCCTCTTGTCTGAAGGTGAACGAGTGTGTCGCGTTGGTTCGACGATTCCCTTGCTGGTTCGTGGACGGTGCACGTCGGCCACAGGCACCACATCGCCCCGCAGCTCATCGCCGACCCCGGTGTCGGACTCCCCACCAGCACCATCCCACCCCAGACGAGCTGCCGTCAGGATCTCCGACATCGAACCCTTGCGAGCGCTCACCTACGGACAGCCGGACCTGGGTCACCCCGGGCACCGAGGGTGCCGACGGCTGCGCGGCCCGTCCGTGGTGGGGCGGGACGTGGACCACGCACATCGAGGCTCGCGCCGCCCCGCCCTGGCACGAGCGATGCCCCGGTGCCAGCGAGATGATCCCGTGCCCCCGTCAGTCCTCCGGCGCGCCGTCCAGCAGGGCGTCGAGCAGCCGCACCGCGCCGGCCTTGTCGAGCGGCTCGTTGAAGTTGCCGCACTTGGGGGAGACGACGCACGACGGGCAGCCCGTGGGGCACTCGCAGCCCGCGATGGTGGCCCGGGTGACCCGGAGCCAGCGCTCCACCACCTCGTACCCCCGCTCTGCGAAGCCCGCCCCGCCCGGGTGCCCGTCGTGCACGAAGATCGTCAGCGTGCCCGTGTCGGCGTGCACCGCGGTCGACAGTCCTCCGAGGTCCCAGCGGTCGCACGTGGCGAGCAGGGGGAGCAGGCCGATGGCGGCGTGCTCGGCCGCGTGCGCTGCTCCCGGCACGTCCGTGTGCTCCAGGACCTGCGGCACCGCGTCGGGGTGCAGCGTCCACCAGGTGGCCACGGTGCGCAGCGTGCGTGCGGGCAGGTCGAGCGGCTCCTCGCCCACCAGGCTGCCGTCGTGTCGCCGGCGCGAGAACGAGACCACCTGGCTGGTCACGTCGACCTCTCCGACGTGGACCGTGGTGGCTCCCCACGTGCGGCTGCGCTGCATCGACACCACCGAGACCTCCGTCGTGGTCCGGGCCGAGGTGGACCAGCCCGGGTCCTCGGTGTGCACGACCGCCACGCCGTCCTCCACGTCGTACTCGTCGACCACGTGGGCCACCCCCTGGTGCACGTACACGGCGCCCTCGTGCACCTCGCCGTCGGCGGACCCCGCGTCGACGGTGCCGATCAGCCGTCCGGTGGGACCGTCGACGATCTGCACGGGTGCACCGCCGCTGCCGCGCAGGTCCGCCAGGGCGGCGGCCCGGTCGCGCCGGGTCCAGAACCACCCGCCGGGTCGCCGGCGCAGCCACCCCGCCGCCTCCAGCGCGTCGACGCCCTCGCGCGCCCGAGGACCGAACAGGGGCAGGTCGTCCTCGGTGAGCGGAAGCTCTTGTGCCGCGGCCGCCAGGTGGGGTCCGAGCACGTAGGGGTTGTCGGGGTCGAACACCGTGGCCTCGACCGGAGCGCCCAGCCAGGCCTCGGGGTGGTGCACCAGGAACGTGTCGATGGGCTCGTCGCGGGCCACGAGCACCCCGAGCGAAGGCTGCCCGTCGCGGCCGGCTCGTCCCACCTGCTGCCAGAAGGCCGCTCGGGTTCCGGGGAACCCCACGCTCACGACCGCGTCGAGACCGCTCACGTCGACCCCGAGCTCGAGCGCGTTCGTGGCGGCCAGGCCCAGCAGGTCACCCGAGCGGAGCCGGTCCTCCAGCTCGCGCCGCTCCTCCGGCAGGTAGCCGCCACGGTAGGTCGCGACCCGTCCGGGCAGCTCGGGCGCGACCTCGCCCAGTCGCTGCTGGGCGCCGCGGGCGATGGACTCGGCCCCGCGGCGCGACCGGGAGAAGACGAGCGTGCGGGTGCGGTCGAGGACGAGGTCGGTGAGCAGCTCGGCCGCCTCGCGCCCGGCCGAGCGACGGGTGGGGGGCTGCGACGGGTGCGCCGCACCCACCAGGGGCGGCTCCCACAGCGCGATCGTCCGCGGTCCGTGAGGCGACGCGTCGTCGGTCACGGCCACCACGTCGAGCCCGGTGAGCCGTCGCGCCGACGCCTCGGGCTCGCTGACCGTGGCCGACGACAGGACCACCACGGGGTGCGACCCGTGGTGGGCGCACACCCGCAGCAGGCGACGCAGCACGTGCGCGACGTGGGCGCCGAAGACCCCCCGGTAGTGGTGGCACTCGTCCACGACGACGATGCGCAGGCCGGCGAACAGGCGCGACCAGCGCTCGTGCCCGGGCAGCAGGGTGTGGTGGATCGTGTCGGGGTTCGTGAGCACGAGCTGGGCGTGGTCGCGGGCCCACGCCCGGTCGTCGAGCGAGCTGTCGCCGTCGACCGTGGTCGCGCGCACGAGGGCCGCCCCGTCGGGCCCGAGGGGGAGCCGACGCAGCTGGTCGGCCGCCAGCGCCTTGGTGGGGGCGAGGTAGAGCGCCGTGGGAGCGCGGTGGCCCTGGAGCGCGTCGCCCGACCTGCCGCGGACCAGCGCGTCGAGTGCCGGCACCTGGTAGGTCAGCGACTTGCCCGACGCGGTCCCGGTCGAGACCACCACGTGTCGCCCGGCGTGCACGTGCGCGAGCGCCTCGGCCTGGTGCCCCCACAGGTGGGTCACGCCCTGGGCCGCGAACGCCGTCCGCACGCGAGGCTCGACCCACTCCGGCCACGGCTCCACCACGGCCTCCCGGGCGGGCACGTCGTGCAGGTGGAGGATGCGGTCGCCGTGGCGCGAGAGCAGGCGTCCGATGTCCACCCCCACAGTCTCCCAGGCGGCACGCGACGGCTCCCCCGAGACGGGGGCGGGCTCGGTTCCTTCGTGGTTGACTGGTCACACCTTCGGAAGGACGTTGATGGACCTGCTCCTCACCACGCGCACCGACGACCCGTTCGAGATCATCGAGGTCGGCGGCGAGATCGACGTGTACACCGCGCCACGCCTGCGTGAGGCCATCGTCGAGGCCGTCGAGGCCGGGCACCTGCGCCTCATCGTCGACGTCGAGCGGGTCGAGTTCCTCGACTCCACGGGGCTCGGCGTCCTCGTGGGCGCCCTCAAGAAGGTGCGCGCCGGTGGCGGGTCCCTCGACATCGTGTGCACCCACCCGCGGCTGCTCAAGATCTTCGAGATCACCGGCCTCGACAAGGTGTTCGGCCTGCACGACTCCGTGGAGGCGGCGCGCGCCGCCCACGGACCCGCGTCGCTGGCCTGACCGCGCCCGCCGTGGACGACACGCGCAGGATTGTTACCCGGGTGTAGCCCGCGTCACATTTTCCTGGTTGGCTGGGGCCGACACCCCTGTCCCACACCACGGAGGAATACATGGTCGACGCGACGTTCGTTGCGGCGGCGAGTGATCTCGAGCTCTCGGGAGGCAACACGACGTTCGTCGCTGTGGTCGCCGGGATCGGAGTCGTCTCGCTCCTCTTCGCTGCACTGTTCCGCTCCCAGGTCCTCGCTGCCGACGACGGCACCGAGAAGATGCAGGAGATCGGACTGGCGGTGCAGGAGGGCGCCTCGGCGTACCTGACCCGCCAGTTCAAGACGCTCGCCGTGTTCGCGGTGGCTGCGTTCGCCCTGCTGTTCGCGCTCCCCGGTGCCACCGACGTCCGCATCGGTCGCTCGGTCGCGTTCCTGGCCGGCGCGCTGTTCTCGGCCCTCATCGGGTACTTCGGCATGTGGCTCGCGGTGCGGGCGAACGTGCGCGTGGCGGCGGCTGCCGAGAACGAGGGGCGCGAGGTGGCCATGCGTATCGCCTTCCGCACCGGTGGCACCGTCGGCATGTCCACGGTGGGCCTCGGCCTCATCGGTGCCTCGGTCGTCGTGCTGATCTACCAGGGTGACGCGCCCACGGTGCTCGAGGGCTTCGGCTTCGGTGCCGCGTTGCTGGCCATGTTCATGCGTGTCGGCGGCGGCATCTTCACGAAGGCCGCCGACGTCGGCGCCGACCTCGTCGGCAAGGTCGAGAACAACATCCCCGAGGACGACCCGCGCAACGCGGCGACCATCGCCGACAACGTGGGCGACAACGTCGGTGACTGCGCCGGCATGGCGGCCGACCTCTTCGAGTCCTACGCCGTCACGCTCGTCGCCGCGCTCATCCTCGGCTCGGTGGCGTTCGGCGAGCAGGGCCTGGTCCTGCCGCTGGTCATCCCGGCCATCGGCGCGCTGACCGCCATCCTCGGCGTCTTCATCACTCGCGCCCAGCCCGGCGTGAGCGGGCTGAGCACGATCAACCGGTCGTTCTACATCTCGGCGTTCCTGGGTGCGGTGGGGTCGTCGGCCTTCGCCTGGTTCTACCTGCCGTCGTCCTTCGCGGACCTGTCGCTGCCGACGGCCGACGAGTCGTCGATCCTGTCGCAGGTGCTGCCCGTGGAGAGCGTGGCCGGCCTGGACGGTGACCCGCGCGTCATCGCCATGGTCGCCGTGCTCATCGGCATCGTCCTGGCCGCCGTGATCCTCGCGCTCACCGGCTACTTCACCGGCACCGAGACGCGCCCGGTCAAGGACGTCGGCAAGACGTCGCTCACGGGGCCGGCCACGGTCATCCTGTCCGGCCTCTCGGTCGGCTTCGAGTCGGCCGTCTACACCGCCCTCGTGATCGGCGCAGCGGTGTTCGGCGCCTTCCTGCTCGGGTCGGGGTCGCTCGTCGTGGCCCTGTTCGCCGTGGCCCTGGCGGGCTGCGGCCTGCTCACCACGGTGGGCGTCATCGTGGCCATGGACACCTTCGGCCCGGTGAGCGACAACGCCCAGGGCATCGCGGAGATGTCCGGCGACGTCGGCGAGGAGGGCGCACAGATCCTCACCGAGCTCGACGCGGTGGGCAACACCACCAAGGCGATCACCAAGGGCATCGCGATCGCCACGGCCGTGCTGGCCGCGACCGCGCTGTTCGGGTCGTTCACGGACGCGATCCGCGACGGCTTCGGCGAGGTGCTCTCCGGCTTCGACGTCCAGGACCCGGAGCCGCTGCAGGCCTTCCTCGGTGGGCTCAGCTCCTCCGACGGGCAGGTCATCTCCGGCATCCTCAACGTGGCCGACCCGAGCAACCTCGTGGGCCTCATCATCGGCGTCTCGGTCGTGTTCCTCTTCTCCGGGCTCGCGATCAGCGCCGTCGGGCGTGCCGCGGGCGCGGTCGTGTACGAGGTGCGCCGCCAGTTCCGCGAGATCCCCGGGATCATGGAGGGCACGGGCCGTCCGGAGTACGGCAAGGTCGTCGACATCTGCACGCGCGACTCGCTGCGCGAGCTGGCGACGCCGGGCATCCTGGCGATCTTCGCCCCGATCGCCGTCGGCTTCGGCCTCGGCGTCGGCCCGCTCGGCGCCTACCTGGCCGGCTCCATCGGTGCCGGCACGCTCATGGCGGTGTTCCTCGCGAACTCCGGCGGCGCGTGGGACAACGCCAAGAAGCTGGTCGAGGACGGCAACCACGGTGGCAAGGGATCGCCCGCCCACGAGGCGACGATCATCGGCGACACGGTCGGTGACCCGTTCAAGGACACCGCCGGCCCGGCGATCAACCCGCTGCTCAAGGTGATGAACCTCGTCGCCCTGCTCATCGTCCCGGTCGTCGTGCAGGTGACCTACGGCGAGGACGCCAAGGAATGGGTCCGGTACACCATCGCCGGTGTCTCGGTGCTCATCATCGTGGTGGCCGTGTACATCTCCAAGCGTCGTCCGATCGCCATCGGCGACGTCCAGGAGGACGGCGCCATGGACGAGGCGACCAGCCCCGCCTGACCGCACCACCCCACGTGACCCCCGCGGCCCCGCCGCGGGGGTCACGTGCGTCTCGCGCACCGTCGCGTCCCTCCGTCCCCACGATTCCCATCAGGTGATGGGAATCGTGAACCCACCACGGGAATCCGTCACTCACCTTGGGATGTCCGCTCAGGTGAGTGTGGGAGAACCAGGGTGAGTGGGTGGCATCGACGTGGTGGCGTGACACGCTGGCCGCATGGAACAGGTGCGCGCACGGCTGGCCGACGTCGGGTTCACGGTGGACCGGGTCCAGGAGCTCCTCGGCCCCGCCGCCCACGCCGCCCTGCTGCGCAACGAAACGACGCCGGCCGAGCGCGCCACGCGCGACGGCTCCGCGCTCTCCACGCTCGTGCGGCTCTTCTCCCTCCAGCGCGCCGAGCCGGCCCGTGCCGTCGAGGCCGCCCTCCCGGGGCTCGTCGACGACCTGCTCGAGCGGGGGCTGCTCGGACGCGACGGGTCCGACGTGCGTGCGCTCGTCGACGTCCGGCCCTACGGCGACGAGGACCACGACTGGTGGGTGGTCTGCGACCTCACTCCCGGTCTCGACACCGGCGCGATCGAGGTCGGACCGGAGCACGTGCTCGGCATCAGCGAGGCGTCGTCGTCGCTCGCGCAGCTCACGGTGCCCACGTCGGCTGGCCGCGTGCTCGACCTCGGCACGGGCTGCGGGGTGCAGGCACTGCACCTGGCGCAGCGTCACGACCGGGTGGTCGCCACCGACGTGAACCCGCGCGCGCTGTGGGCGGCGCGGCTCACGGCCGAGCTGAACGGTGCCGACGTCGACGTGCGCGACGGCTCGTTCTGGGAGCCGGTGGCCGGCGAGCAGTTCGACGTGATCGCCACGAACCCGCCATTCGTCGTCTCGCCGCCCACGGGGGAGCGGCTCGTGTACCGCGAGGGGTCGCTCGAGGCCGACGGCGTGGTGCGCACCGTCGTCTCGGGTGCCGCCGACCACCTGCGTCCCGGCGGCTGGTGCCAGGTGCTGGGCAGCTGGGTGCACACCGACGAGCCGTGGGAGGAACGTCTGCACGGTTGGATCGCACCCACCGGGCTCGACGCCTGGGTGGTGCAGCGCGAGGTCGTCGACCTGCCGGCGTACGTGGAGATGTGGCTGGCCGACGCGGGCGCACGCCACCGACCCGACTACGCCGAGCGCTACGACGCGTGGCTCGGCTGGTTCGACGAGCAGGGCGTGGAGGCGATGGCCTTCGGGTGGATCAACCTGCGGGCGGCCCACCGCGACGTCCCGGTGCTGCGGATGGAGCAGTGGCGCCACGAGGTCGCGCCGCCGGTCGGCGCCGCCGTGCTCGACTGGGCGGAGCGGGTCGACGCCCTGGCCGACGCCGACGACGTGCTCGACGTCCGCTGGACCCAGGCCACCGGCCTGGCGCAGGAGACGTACGGTCCGGCGGGCGCGGCCGACCCGGAGGCGATCGTGGTGCGGCTGAGCGAGGGGCTGCGTCGCGCGAGGCAGGTCGACACCGTGGAGGCGGGGCTGCTCGGCGCCCTCGACGGCGACCTCACGGCCGGCCAGGTGATCGACGCGCTCGCCCACCTGCTCGACCGCGACCCGACCGAGCTGCGTGAGTCGTACCGACCCGTCGTGCACGACCTCGTGGCCGACGGGTTCCTGGTGCCCTGAGAGCGTCGGCCCAGGGCGTGGCGCGCGCCACGTCGGCCCCCGGGGCACGATGTTTGTTGACAGGACGCGTTAGCGTTTGCCCCGTCCGGCCCCCGACCAGTGGGGCCGACGCCGTCCAGCAGGGAGTATCACCGTGACCACGCTCGTCATCGTCGAGTCGCCGAACAAGGTGCGCAGCATCCAGTCGTACCTGGGTGACGGGTACGTCGTCGACTCCAGCGTGGGCCACATCCGGGACCTCCCGAAGGGCGCCGACCAGGTGCCGGCCAAGTACAAGGGGCTGCCGTGGGCGCGCCTCGGCGTCGACATCGACAACGGCTTCGAGCCGGTCTACGTGGTCGCCGCCGACAAGAAGTCGCAGATCACCAAGCTCAAGAAGCTGCTCAAGGAGTCCGACGAGCTCGTGCTCGCGACCGATGAGGACCGCGAGGGCGAGGCCATCGCGTGGCACCTCTACGACGAGCTGAAGCCGAAGGTGCCGGTCAAGCGGATCGTCTTCAACGAGATCACCAAGGAAGCGATCACCCGCGCGGTCGAGAACCCGCGCGACATCGACATGGACCTCGTCGACGCGCAGGAGACCCGGCGCATCCTCGACCGTCTCTACGGCTACGAGGTCAGCCCCGTCCTGTGGAAGAAGGTCATGTCGGGCCTGTCCGCCGGCCGTGTGCAGTCGGTGGCCACTCGTCTGGTCGTGGAGCGCGAGCGGGAGCGGATGGCGTTCCGGTCCGCGTCGTACTGGGACCTCGACGCCACTTTCGACGCGGGCGAGAAGCACGAGGACGCCCGCCTGTTCCCGGCGCGGCTGGTGAGCGTGGGTGGCAAGAAGGTGGCCAACGGCTCGGCCTTCGCCGACGACGGCACCCTCAAGAACGCCGAGGTCGCGCACCTCGACGAGGCCCGGGTGACGGCGCTGGCCGCTGGCCTGCGCGACGAGTCCTTCGCGGTCGCCGCGGTCGACGCCAAGCCCTACACCCGCAAGCCCTACGCCCCGTTCCGGACCACGACGATGCAGCAGGAGGCGTCGCGCAAGTTCGGGTTCGGCGCGGCCCGCACCATGCAGGTGGCGCAGCGTCTGTACGAGGGCGGGCACATCACCTACATGCGCACCGACTCGATCACCTTGTCCCAGACGGCGCTGAACGCGGCCCGGTCGCAGGTCCGCGAGCTCTACGGTGCCGAGTACCTGCCCGAGAAGCCGCGCACCTACACGGGCAAGGTCAAGAACGCGCAGGAGGCGCACGAGGCCATCCGGCCGGCGGGCGAGAAGTTCCGCACGCCGCAGGCCACGGGTCTGCGCGGCGACGAGTACAAGCTGTACGAGCTCATCTGGAAGCGCACGCTCGCCTCGCAGATGAAGGACGCCCGGGGCGAGCAGGTCTCGATCCGGCTGGCCGCCACGGCCTCGGACGCCGCGGGTGCCGACGCGGGCGCCCCGGTCGAGTTCACGGCCTCCGGTCGCACCATCACCTTCCACGGCTTCCTCAAGGCCTACGTCGAGTCCCGTGAGGACAACGGCCAGGGCGACGACCAGCAGACCAAGCTGCCGGCCCTGGCGCAGGGCGACACGGTCGCGGCGCACGAGCTGACCCCGGCCGGCCACGAGACCAAGCCGCCGGCCCGCTACACCGAGGCCTCGCTCATCAAGGAGCTGGAGGAGCGCGAGATCGGCCGGCCGTCCACGTACGCGTCGATCATCGGCACCATCCAGAACCGCGGCTACGTGTTCAAGAAGGGCACGGCGCTGGTGCCGGCCTGGATCGCGTTCAGCGTCGTGCGGCTGATGGAGCAGCACTTCCCGCGTCTGGTCGACTACTCGTTCACGGCCGAGCTGGAGGACGTGCTCGACGAGGTCTCGCACGGCCGCGACGCCCGCCAGCGCGTGCTCGAGAGCTTCTGGGCGGGCAGCGGCGAGAAGGACACCGGCCTCAAGTGGCTGATCGAGAACCTGCCCGACATCGACGCGCGCGGACTGGCCACGTTCGAGCTGGGCGACGACATCGCGGTCCGCGTCGGTCGGTACGGCCCGTACGTCGAGGGCCCGCCGATGGTGCCCGGCAAGGACGGTGCCGACGTCCCCACTCGGGCCAACGTGCCCGAGGACCTGCCGCCGGACGAGCTGACCCTCGAGAAGGCCAAGGAGCTGCTGGCCAACCCGGCCGGCGCCGAGAAGATGCTCGGCACGCACCCCGACACCGGCCTCGACCTGGTGGTCAAGAACGGTCGGTTCGGCCCCTACGTCACCGAGCTGCTGCCCGAGGGCGCCAAGAAGAGCGAGAAGCCGCGCACGGCCAGCCTGTTCCAGTCCATGAGCATGGACTCGATTGGGATCGACGACGCCGTCAAGCTGCTCACGCTGCCGCGCGTGGTCGGCAAGGACGCCGAGGGTGTCGAGATCACCGCGCAGAACGGCCGCTACGGGCCCTACCTGAAGAAGGGCACCGACTCGCGCTCGCTGGAGTCCGAGGAGCAGCTGTTCACCCTCACCGAGGAGCAGGCGCTGGCGATCTACGCCCAGCCGAAGACGTACGGCCGCCGCGGTGCGGCCAAGCCGCCGCTCAAGGAGCTGGGCGACGACCCGGTCAGCGGCAGCCCGATCGTCGTGAAGGAGGGGCGCTTCGGCGTGTACGTCACCGACGGTGAGTACAACGCCACGCTGCGCAAGGACGACTCCCTGGAGACCCTCACCGCCGAGCGTGCGCAGGAGCTGCTCGCCGAGCGTCGGGCCCGCGGCCCGGCCAAGAAGACGGCCAAGAAGGGCGCGAAGAAGGCGACCAAGAAGGCCCCGGCGAAGAAGACGGCGGCCAAGAAGACGGCGGCGAAGAAGACCACCGCGAAGAAGTCGGCGGCCAAGAAGACCACCGCGAAGAAGACGACGGCCAAGAAGAGCTGAGTCCTCGCCCCGGGGGTGCGCTGCCCGCCGGGGTCGCGGCCTCCTGCTGCGTTGCCTGAGAGGGACTCGACGTGCTGCTGTGCGTCCGGGGTGGGCAGCGGTTCTTCCTTCTCGTGGACCGTTCCACGAGAAGGAAGAATCCTTGACCCTATGGCACGCACGAACGAAGAGTCCTGCGCCGATCACGCGTGAAGGAAGAATCGTGGGTCGACCCGGCGCCGGGCCTGACCCCGCGATCCCGGCCCAGTGCCTGCCCAGGTCCCCGGTCGAGGCCTTTCGGAGGCCGCCTCCAGCGAGGGCCGAGGCAGCGCACCGGTGAGTCGTGACGACCGCGGGCAGCGCACCAGTGAGTCGTGACGACCGCGGGCAGCGCAGCAGCGGGACGAGACGACCGCAGCCAGCGCTGCAGCACGACGGCACGGCCGCAACCGGCGCAGCAGCAGGTCCCGACGACGCACCACCCCGCCCCGTCGCACCCGCCCCCTAGGATCGGCGACATGCAGCCTCGCTACACCGACTCGGGCGTCTTCATCGCCCTCGAGGGTGGTGAGGGGGGCGGCAAGTCCACCCAGTCCCGCCTGCTGCACGACTGGCTCACGGCCCAGGGAACGCCCGTGCTGCTCACGCGCGAGCCCGGTGGCACCGAGGTCGGCGCCCGGCTGCGCAGCATCGTGCTCGACCCGGCCACCGGCGACCTGTCGCCGCGCACCGAGGCCCTCGTCTACGCCGCCGACAAGGCCGAGCACGTCGATGCCGTGGTGCTCCCGGCGCTGGAGCGCGGCGAGGTCGTGGTCACCGACCGCTACGTCGACTCCACGCTCGCGTACCAGGGGGCGGGCCGCGCCATCGACGCCGGCGAGCTGGAGCACGTGGCACGGTGGGCCACGGCCGACCTGCGGCCCCACCTGACCGTGGTGCTCGACCTCGACCCCACGGTCGGGCTGTCGCGCGCCGGAGAGCCCGACCGCATCGAGGCCGAGCCGCTCGACTTCCACCAGCGCGTGCGTGAGCACTTCCTGACCCTCGCGGCCGCCGACCCCGCCCACTACCTCGTCCTCGACGCCGACCAGCCGCCCGAGGTCGTGCACGCCGCCATCCGGGCCGCGGTCGAGCCGTGGCTCGGGCAGGCCCGCCACGACGGTGGTGACCTGTGACGAGCGTGTGGGACGAGCTCGTCGGCCAGGGACCGGTCGTCGACACGTTGTCCGCGGCGGTCCGGTCCGCCGGCGGCGACGGTCGCTCCATGACGCACGCGTGGCTGCTCACCGGTCCGCCCGGGTCGGGGCGCTCCAACGCGGCCAAGGCCTTCGCGGCGGCGTTGCAGTGCGAGCTGGGTGGCTGCGGCCAGTGCCACTCGTGCACCACGGCGGCGGCCGGCAGCCATCCCGACATCACCGTCATCCGCACCGACGGGCTGTCCATCGGCACCGACGTCGCTCGCGAGTACGTGCGCAAGTCGGCCCTGCGGCCGGCGCTCGGTCGCTGGCAGGTGCTCATCGTCGAGGACGCCGACCGGCTCACCGAGCAGGCGGCCAACGCCCTGCTCAAGGCGGTGGAGGAGCCGTCGCAGTACACGGTGTGGATGCTGTGCGCGCCCGCCACTGAGGACGTCATCGTCACCATCCGGTCGCGCTGCCGCGCCGTGCTCCTGCGCACCCCGCCCGCCGACGCGATCGCGCGTCTGCTGGTGGAGCGCGACGGGGTGGAGCCCCAGCTCGCGCAGGCGGTTGCGGCGGCGTCGCAGGGGCACATCGGTCGCGCCCGCGGGCTGGCCCGCGACCCGCAGGCGCGTGAGCGTCGTCGCGACATCCTGTCGCTGCCCACGTCGTTGCGCTCCCTCGGCGACTGCCTGGTGGCGGCCCAGCGCATCAACGACGAGGCCACCGCCCGTGCGGCCGCGGTCGCCGACGTGGCCGACGAGCGCGAGACCTCCGACCTCAAGCAGTCGTGGGGCGTGGAGGACCGTGGCCGCAGGCCCGCCGGCTACGCCGGTGCGGTCTCCTCGCTCGAGAAGGACCAGAAGCGGCGTCGCACCCGGCTCGCGCGTGACTCGATCGACGGCGTCCTGCTCGACCTCCTCTCCTTCTGCCGCGACGTCGTGGTCGCGCAGACGGCACCCGGTGCGCCGCTCGTCAACGCCGACGTCGCCGACGCGGTCCGTTCGGCCGCCGAGGTGTGGACCCCCGACTCGACGCTCCGCAGGATCGATGCGATCGTCGAGGCACGCGAGGCGCTCACCGCCAACGCTGCACCGTTGCTCACCCTCGAACGCATGATGATGGGATTTCGGACCCGATGAAGCGCCCTCTCCTCGTCCTGATCGTCCTCGCCGCCGTGGCCGCCGTCGTGGTCGGCGTGCTGGTCGCCACGCGCGGTGACGACTCCGCTCCCACGGCCCAGCTCGAGCCCACGGGCGAGAAGGCCCCCGACGGGCTGCAGCGCTTCTACGACCAGGAGCTGACCTGGGAGGACTGCGGCGGCGAGCGCGAGTGCGCCACGATCGAGGTGCCCGTCGACTACGACGAGCCCGACGGCGAGACCACGAAGCTGAAGGCGGCGCGCTACCTGGCCGAGGGCGACGGCACCCGCGTGCTGTTCGTCAACCCGGGCGGCCCGGGCGGCTCGGCGATCGACTACGCGGGATCGCTCGCCGGGAGCATGGGCGACGAGGTCCGCGACGCGTTCACCATCGTCGGGGTCGACCCGCGCGGCGTCGGCGAGAGCTCGCCGCTGGAGTGCCTGCCCGACGAGCAGTTCGACGAGTACGCTGCGAGCGACCCCGACCCCTCGAGCGACGCCGAGGTCCAGGAGTTCCGCGACGCGGTCAAGGAGCTCGGCGAGGCATGCCGGAAGAACTCCGGCGACCTCGCCGGCCACGTCTCCACCGAGGAGGCGGCCCGCGACATGGACGTCGCGCGGGCCCTGCTCGGTCAGAAGAAGCTGGACTGGTTCGGCGCCTCCTACGGCACGCAGCTGGGCGCCACCTACGCCACGTTGTTCCCCGCCAAGGTCGGCGCGATGGTGCTCGACGGCGCGGTCGACCCGTCCAAGGACGTGTTCGGGTCGTCCCTGGGCCAGGCCACCGGGTTCCAGCGTGCGCTCGACGCCTACATCGCGTCGTGCGTGAAGCTCGAGTCGTGCCCGCTGGGGCAGGACGCCGACGCCGCGCAGCGCGCGATCGAGACGCTGATGAGCCAGCTCGAGGACGAGCCGCTGCCCACCGGCACCGATCGCGAGCTCACCAAGGGGCGTGCGTTCTACGGCATCGCGGTCACGCTGTACGACAAGGCCAGCTGGATCGCCCTCTCGCAGGGCCTCACGGCTGCGCTGCGCGGTGACGGCTCGGTCCTGCTGCAGCTGAACGACGCCTACTTCTCGCGCAAGGGCAACGGCGAGTACGACGGCAACATCGGCTGGGCCAACATCGCGGTCAACTGCCTCGACAACCGTGAACGCCCGAGCGTCGACGAGGTGGAGGCCGAGCTGCCGACGTTCGAGAAGGCGTCGCCGGTCTTCGGCGAGGCACTGGGCTGGGGCGTGCTGGGCTGCAGCGACTGGCCGGAGCCGGCCGAGCGCCCGCAGGTCGAGATCGACGCCGAGGGCTCCGCGCCGATCGTCGTCATCGGCACCACCCGCGACCCGGCCACCCCGTACGAGAATGCGAAGGCGCTCGCCGACCAGCTCGGCGACTCCGAGGGTGTGCTGCTCACGCGCGACGGCGACGGCCACACCGCCTACGGGTCGGGCAACCAGTGCATCAAGAAGGCCGTCGACGCCTACCTCGTCGACGGCACGGTTCCGAAGGACGGCCTCACCTGCGAGGACGAGGGCTGACGCACGACCCCGGCTCCCGACCGCCACGCCGCCTCGGCGCGCGCGAGGTAGGTCTACCGCGCTGCGGGGCACCCGGCGGTAGGTCTGCCGCGGATACGCACCTGCTATCCGCGGAGGGCCTACCTCCGACCCTCCAGGTTGCGCGCGCCACCTACCGCCGACGGCCGCGAAGCGTCGCCGTGGGCCGGTCGGGGAGGGGTCAGGCCGAGCGGATGGCCTCGTGGTGGCGGATGACCTCGTCGATGATGAAGGTCAGGAACTTCTCCGCGAAGGCGGGGTCCAGGTCCGACTCCACGGCGAGCGTGCGGAGCCGCTCGATCTGGCGCGACTCGCGCTCGGGGTCCGAGGGCGGCAGCTCGTGCGCGGCCTTGAGACGCCCCACCCGCTGCGTGCACTTGAACCGCTCGGCGAGCAGGTGCACGAGGGCCGCGTCGATGTTGTCGATGCTGGATCGCATGTCGTCCAGCTCGGCCCGCACGTCCTCTGTTCCGTCCACGCGTCGAGTGTAGGGGCCCGGTTTGTGACCCTCGAAGGGCCCGGATAGACTCGTCGAGGTTCGGCGGGCGATCCTCGCTGAGCCTTCGCCGCCTTAGCTCAGTCGGTAGAGCGTTTCACTCGTAATGAAAAGGTCGTCGGTTCGATTCCGACAGGCGGCTCCACAGGAGCACTGCATTCGCGGCACGCCCGACTATGGACTGGGGCGGGGTCGGATCGCACCCCCTCCGCACGTTGTCGGTGGTTGTCCTCCGACTCCGAGGTTCCGCGTGGGGGCGCGCCGGCCTGTCGCCTTCGAGCGACGACGCGGTCGAGGTGCCGGGACGTGTCCGCCGTGGGACCGTGCCGCATGGCCTTCAGAGTCTTCCCGCACAACATGGGGTCCTTCCGTGCCGAGACCGTCGAGATCCTCCCGTCCGGGGTCCTGCGAGTGCGGGTCGACGGGATGACGCGCTACTTCTCGCCGGCGCACTGGGTGACGGTCGAGGCCACCGGGGTGGACGCCGCAGCGACGATCGGCGTTGCCGAGTAGGTAGGCGACGTGGTGGTCCGTCCGTCCCGCTCGACACGCTGACGTAGCCTCGACGGTCGGGACGGCGCGCCTGCGCCTCGGGGAGGTCGAGATGGGTCCGGTCGAGATCACGGTGATCCTGCTCGCGGGGCTGGCGGCGGGCACGATCAACACCGTCGTCGGGTCCGGCACCCTCATCTCCTTCCCGACGCTGCTGGCGCTCGGCGTCCCACCGGTCACCGCGAACGTGTCGAACGGCATCGGGCTCGTCCCCGGCTCGGTCTCGGGGGCCATCGGGTACCGGCGCGAGCTGCGTGGCCAGCGTCGGCGAGCCATGCGGCTCGTGCCCGCGTCCGCCGTCGGCGCCGTCGCCGGTGCCGTCCTGCTGCTCGTGCTCCCGGCGTCGGCGTTCTCCGCGATCGTGCCGGTGCTCATCCTGCTGGGCTGCGTGCTCGTGGTGCTCGGGCCGCGGATCTCGGCCGCCGTCGCCCGACGGCACGCCGAGCGCGGCGGGCTGTCCGAGGACGGCGCGTGGTGGACCCGCCCGCTCGTGGCGCTGACCGGCGTCTACGGCGGCTACTTCGGCGCCGCACAGGGCATCATCCTGCTCGCCGTCATGGGCATCGGGATCGATGACGAGCTGCAGCGGCTGAACGCCCTGAAGAACGTGCTGGCGGCCGTGGCCAACGGGGTCTCCGGTCTCGTCTTCATCGCCGTGGCCGACGTCGACTGGCTCGTGGTGCTGCTCATCGCGATCGGATCGGCCGTCGGCGGGCAGGTCGGGTCGACCGTCGGGCGACGCCTCCCGGCGTCGGCGCTGCGCGTGCTCGTGGTCGGGGTCGGCGTGGTCGCCCTCGTCGCGTTCCTGCGAGGCTGATCACCGCCCGTCCGGACGCGACTCGCTAGATTGTGTCCCGAGCGCGCTTCGGCACAGAGGCGGGCGCGGACCGCACGATCGCTGGAGCAGCACGTGAACGAGAACGAGAACGACCACTACGACCTCAACCGGACCCTCGCGGCGATCGCTGCCGACGCCTCCGGCAGCGGGAGCTCCCACGAGGTCATCGCGAAGCTCTCCGAGCACGTCGCATCGGCGGTGGACGGTGCCGACGGCTGCGCGGTGTCGCTGAACCTCGGCGACGGGCACATCGTCACGGTCGGCGCGACCGACCCCGACCTCGACGCGGCCGACCGGTTCCAGAACGAGCTGGGCGAGGGGCCGTGCCTGGAGAGCTTCCGCGAGACGGAGGTCGTGCACGTGGAGGACCTCCGGGTCGACCAGCGCTGGCCTCGCTGGTCCAAGCCCGTGTCCGAGCAGCTGGGGTTCCGCTCGATCCTCTCGGCACACATGACCACCCAGCAACGGCGCGTGGGCGCGCTCAACGTCTACGCCCGGCGGGTGGGCGCCTTCACCGAGCGCGACGTCGCGCAGATCCCGTTCTTCGCGGCCCACGCCGCCGCGGCGATCGCCGCGGCCCGGCAGGTCGAGCAGCTGAGAGAGGCTCTCGTCTCGCGGACCCGGATCGGTCAGGCCGAGGGGATCGTCATGGAGCGGCACGGCGTCCAGGAGGAGGAGGCGTTCGCGCTGCTGACCCGACTGTCCCAGCACCGCAACGAGAAGCTCCGCGACGTCGCCGAGACGATCGTCGCCCGCCGTCTGATCCCCAAGGACCCCCTCGACTCGTGAGCCCGCTCGGCGCAGCCGCTCAGCCTCGTTCCACGGCGGCGCGCAGGTACGGCGCCGTCACGCTGTCGGCCACGTCGAGCAGCTCGGCGGGCGTCGTCGCGGCCACCACCGTGCCGCCTCGGTCGCCACCGCCGGGGCCGAGCTCGACGACCCAGTCGGCAGCGGCGACGACCTGCATGTCGTGCTCCACCGCCACGACGGTGTCACCGCCTTCGACCAGGCGGTTCAGCACGCGCACGAGGTCGCGCACGTTCACGGGGTGCAGACCGCCGGTGGGCTCGTCGAGCACGAAGACCGTGCCCTCGCGACGCGGTCGCTGGAGCTCGGTGGCCAGCTTGATGCGCTGCGCCTCACCTCCGGACAGCTCCGTGGCGGGCTGGCCGAGCGTCAGGTAGCCCAGGCCCACGTCGAGCAGCGTGGTGAGCGCGCGGTGCACGGCGGGGACGTCGGCGAAGAAGTCCGACGCCTCCTGCACGGTCATGGCCAGCACCTGCCCGATGTCGCGCTCGCGGTAGAGCACCTCGAGCGTCTCGGGGTCGTACCGGGACCCGCCACACGTCGGGCAGGTGGAGTAGCTGGTCGGCAGGAACACGAGCTCGATCGCCACGAAGCCCTCGCCCTCGCACGTCGGGCACCGGCCCGCGTCGACGTTGAAGGAGAACCGCCCCGCCGTCCATCCGCGTTCCCTGGCCTCGGGGGTGGCCGCGAAGAGGCGTCGGACCGGGTCGAACAGACCGGTGTAGGTGGCCAGGTTGGAGCGCGGCGACCGACCGATGGGCTTCTGGTCGATGACGACGATGCGGTGCGGGCCCTCTGTCGAAGGATCGGCTGCGGCGGCCTCCAGCTGCTCGACCATGGCCGTGAGCAGCGACGACTTGCCCGACCCCGACACCCCGGTGACCGCCGTGAGCACACCCGTCGGCAGGCGCACCTCGACGTCGCGCAGGTTGTGCAGCGAGATGGGATCGAAGTCGATCCAGTCGGCTGGCGTCCGCGCGCTCAGGGCCGGCGGCTCCGTGCGGTCGAACATGAAGTCCGCCGTGGCGGAGTCCTCGACGCCGGCCAGCGCCGCGGGCGGTCCGCTGTGCACGACGTGCCCGCCCAGCACCCCGGCGCTCGGGCCCACGTCGACCACCCAGTCGGCGTGGCGTGCGATCGACAGGTCGTGCTCCACCACGAAGAGCGAGTTGCCCGCGGCGACGAGGTCGCGCAGCGCGTCGTAGAGCGCGGCGGAGTCGGCCGGGTGCAACCCGGCCGACGGCTCGTCGAGCACGTACAGCACGCCGAACAGGCCGGCCCGCAGCTGTCCGGCGAGCCGCACGCGCTGCAGCTCGCCCGGGGACAGCGCGGTGCTCGAGCGGTCCATGGACAGGTAGCCGAGGCCGAGGGAGATGATCGACTCCACGCGCGCACCGAAGTCCTTGACCAGCGATCTCGCGGCAGACGCCGCTGCCGCGCCGTGACGGTCGGTGCCGCGGGCCTGGTCGGCCAGCCCGCCGTCGAGCAGGGCGCACACCTGCGACAGTGGGAGCGCGGCCATGTCCGCGATGTCGATCCCGGCGAAGGTGACGGCGAGGGCAGCGGGCCGCAGTCGCTTGCCGCCGCACGTGGGGCACGGACCGTCGGCGACGAACGCCTCCAGCTTCTCGCGCTGCGCCGGCGACTGCGTCTTGGCGAGGTTGCGCATGAGGTACTTCTCCGCCGACGACCAGTGCCCGTGGTACGCGCTGGCCCCGCCCTGCTTGTTGCCCTGCAGGAGCATGCGCGGCTCCTCGTCGGTGAACAGGATCCAGTCACGATCGCTCTGGGGGAGCGTGTGCCACGGCGCGTGGACGTCGATGCCGAGCTTGGTGACCATCCGCCGCACGTTCTGGCCGACCCACGCGCGGCTGGCCCAGACGCCGATCGCGCCCTCGTCGATGGACAGCGTCGGGTCGGGGACGAGCAGGGCTTCGGAGGTGCGCCGCGAGACGCCGCTTCCCTGGCACGTGGGGCACGCGCCGACCGCCGTGTTCGGCGAGAACGCCGACGCCGGGAGGTGCTCGGCGCCCTCGGGGTAGGTGCCCGCCCGGCTGTAGAGCAGGCGCAGCACGTCCGACAGGGAGCTCAGCGTGCCCAGCGTCGACCGGGAGCTGGTGCCACCGCGTGCCTGCTGCAGGGCGACGGCCGGCGGCAGTCCCTCGATGGTGTCGATCTCCGGGGCGCCCACCTGCGACATCAGCCGTCGCGCGTAGGGGGCGACGGACTCGAAGTAGCGACGCTGCGACTCCGCGAAGACGGTCCCGAACGCCAGCGAGGACTTCCCCGACCCGGAGACGCCGGTGAACGCCACGAAGCAGTCGCGCGGCAGGTCCACGTCGACGTCGCGCAGGTTGTGCTCGCGTGCCCCGCGCACGCGGATCCAGCCCGACGAGCCGGTGGGCAGAGGGGTGCCGTGCAGGTCGGGCTCGCTGCGGGTGGGCATCCCGCCAACGTACTGGCGAGGCGCCGGGACCGCGCGCCACGGTCCGGCGAGGCGTGCTGCACCGACGTCGATGCCGTGCGAACGTGATTCCTGCGCCAAACGCGGGAGGGCCCCGAGGGGCACGGAAGAGGACGACGATGAGCCGCACGACCCTCCCCGACGGCAGCATCCGGTACGCGCCGGACCGTGGGCACCGCACACCGATGACGAAGGCGCGTCGGCGCAGCTCCCTCGCGGCCTTGGCCGTGGCGCTCCCGGTGGGACTCGTCGGACTGCGGGGCGTCGGCCTGGAGGTGGGGCTGTGGGTGGCCGGCGTCACCGCCGTCGTCACGCTCGTGGGGGTGGTGGTCTGGCGGCTGACGCTCCCGAAGCAGCACACGGTGAGCGTGTCGCCCACGCACGTCACGTTCCGGAGCTACGGGCGCACCCGTGCCGTGGCCGTGGACGAGCACCTGCGCGGCACGTTGCTGGTGCTGTCGTACCAGCACGGGATCGAGGTGCCCTACCTCGTCGTCGACGGGACGGGTCGACCCTTCCGGCTCAACCTCGAGATGTGGTCGGAGGACGATCTCGAGGCGATCGTCGCCCACCCGCCGAACCACGCCTCGGCGCCCGAGCCGCTCGCCGCCGCGGAGGTCGAGCGCGAGTTCCCCGGTCTGCTGCCCCTTCACCACGCGGCACCCCAACTGGTCCGCGGTCGCGATCGTGGTCGCGGCCACGGCCGCCGTCATCGTTGCCTGGGGCGTCTACTTCTTCGTCACCGCGGAACCGGATGACGACGAGGGCAACGAGCCGGTCGCCACCGTCACGCCGTCGGCGCGGCCCGACCTGTCGCCCGAGGCGGGGGGCCGGCGGAACCGGCTGCAGTCCGAGGTGCAGCGGCTCCTGGGCGAGGACGTCGACTGGACCTCGCAGGGCCCGACCGTCCGGGACTGCGCCGACGGCGGCTACCAGCGCGTCCTCACCTGGACCAACGACTCGCCCCGGGCGACGTACACGCAGCAGGACCGAGCCGACGTCGCCGCGGCGGCGCGCCGGGCGGGCCTGGCCGAGCGCGACGTCGAGGTCGAGGACGGCAGCATCACCGGTCTGCGCTACCTCGACGCGGAGACGCTCGCCGCGCTGCAGGTCGACGTCCGCGACGGCATCGTGACCGTGACGACCGACAGCGCCTGCTCCAGCGGACCAGCCCTGACGCCCCGGGTGGCCTACGGTGGTCGCACCGCTGCGGTTCGCGGTGCGCGACGACGCGTCACGCTCGCCCGACCAGGAGGATCCGCCGTGAGCAGCACCGACGACCCTGCGCTGCCGGTGGACCGGCGCACGCGCGGGATGGCCGACAAGATGGCCGAGCTCAAGCCCTCGCTGCGCGGTTGGATGCACGCCGGGTTCGTCCCGGCGCTGCTGGCGGCCGGCGTGGTGCTCATCGTGCTGTCACCGACCACCGAGACCCGCTGGGGCTCCGCGATCTACGTCGCGAGCGCCCTGCTGCTGTTCACGGTCTCCTCGATCTACCACCGGGGCACCTGGGAGGTCGGCATCTGGGCGTTCTGGCGTCGTTTCGACCACGCCAACATCTACGTGCTGATCGCCGGGACCTACACGCCCTTCGCGATCCTCTACCTGGAGGGCGGGGCGCGGGCGTGGCTGCTCGGCGTCGTCTGGTCCGTCGCGGTCGTGAGCTCGGTGCTGCGGATCCTGTTCACCGAGGCGCCGCGCTGGGTCTTCACGACCCTCTACATCGCGCTCGGGTGGATCATCGTGCCGTTCCTGCCCACATTCGTCGACGGAGCCTCGCGCTTCAGCACCGGCGTCAACGTGACGGCCATCAGCCTCATCGCCTTCGGTGGGCTCGTCTACACGGTGGGTGGCGTGGTCTACGCGACCAAGCGACCGAACCCGGCGCCGGAGACGTTCGGCTTCCACGAGGTCTTCCACCTGTGCACGGTCCTGGCCTTCGTCGCGCAGTACACGGCCGTCTCGGTGGTCACATACTCCCTGCGCTGAGCCGACGCACCACCCTGCATGGGTCCGGGAAGAAGAACGGCACCCGGTCCTGGTAGTCGCGGTAGCCGGGGCGGTCCTCCATGCGCTGCTCCGTGCGCTTGGCGCCCGTCGCGTACATGAGGAAGTAGGACATGGCGACCGGTGCGGGCCAGGTCCACCCTGCGGGCGCCGACGCGGCCGCGGCGATCCACGCGCCGTCCCACGTCACGGAGTCACCCAGGTAGTTGGGGTGGCGCGAGACGCCCCACAGCCCGGTGTCGAGCACGTCGGGCCTCTCGTCGTCGTCGCGCTGCTTGAACGCGTCCTTCTGCCGGTCCGCGAGCGCCTCGACGACCGTCCCGATCGCCATGACGGCGAGGCCGACCGGCAGGAGGTACCGGCGCGACGTCCGGGGGAGGGTGCTCGCCGCGGCCACCTGCAGCGGTGCCGAGACGACCAGCTGCGCCAGCCCCTGCGTCACGAACACCTTGAGCCCGGCCGTCGCGGTGGAGTCGCCCTCGAGGAACTCGGTGTATCGGGGGTCCTCCTCGTCGCTGCCGGCCAGCCGCCGCAGCATGAGCGACTCGAGCCGCACCGCCCACGCGGTGGTGGCGGCGGCCAGGGCCCAGCGCCGACGTCGGTCGCCGTTCCCGACCACGGCACCCGTGAGCGCGATGGCCGCGAGGCCCGGCCCCCATGCGCCGTCGGCGTAGTCGCGACGTCCCCGGGGCAGGGCGACGGCCGCGGTGCCCGCCTGCACCAGTGTCGTGACGGCGGCGGACGTGCCTGCCACGCGTGCGAAGTTCTGTCGGTCCACGGTTCCTCCTCGGTGAGAGACACACGTCCGGTCGAGGCCCCTGCTTCCATGCTGCGGTCCGTCCTGACCGCCCGCACCTCCGGCGCCGCGCATGCCGACCGACCTCAGGGGTACGCCTCCGGCGACGTCGTCGACACGACCGCGTCGCGATCGAACCCCGACGGGAGAAACTCCGATGACCCTCACCGCCCTGGCCCTCAACTGCACGCTCAAGCCCGGCGACGCGCCCTCGAGCAGCGCGTTGATGGCGCAGCAGTTCCTCGACGCCCTCGCCGAGCACGACGTGACCGGGAGCATGGTCCGCGTCGTGGACCACGACGTCCGACCCGGTGTCGAGACCGACATGGGTGACGGTGACCAGTGGCCCACCATCCGGCAGCAGGTGCTCGACGCCGACGTCCTCGTGGTCGTCACCCCGACATGGGTGGGCCAGATGTCGAGCGTCGCGAACCGGGTCCTCGAGCGGCTGGACGCCGAGCTGTCCGAGACGCGGGAGGACGGCAACCCGATCCTCTACGGCACGGTCGCGCTCGTCGGCGTCGTCGGCAACGAGGACGGCGCGCACAAGATCACGGCCGACCTCTACCAGGCCCTCGACGACGTGGGCTGCACGATCCCGGCCCAGGGCGGCACCTACTGGAACGGCGAGGCGATGCACACCGTGGACTACAACGACCTCGACGAGACGCCCGAGGCGCCGCTGCAGACGCTCCGGACGGCCGCTGCCAACGGGGTCCACCTGGCACGACTGCTCGACGCGGAGCCGTACCCGGCCTGACGACGTGCCGCTACGACGCCAGACGTTCGATGCGGACCAGCGCCGCGGCGAGCACCGGGAGGTAGGCCGGCCCCCACAGGGGCGCGCCCATGCTCGCGCGGCACCCGTCGCCGTCCGGTCGCACGGCGTGGGTGGTGGCCGGGACGCCGGCGACCCGCCAGGCCCAGGAACGACCGGGGTCGAACGACGTGACCTCGAACGGGAGGCGTACGCCGACCGCCGTCCACACGTGCCCTCGGGCACCGAGACCCAGCTCGCCACCGCCGTCCAGTGCGGCGCGACGTACCGACGGGCCCCAGCGCGGCCAGGCGTCGAGGTCGACGAGCATCGACCACACCACGTCGGGGGCGGCGTCGACGTGTCGGTGGACGGTCAGCTGCCTCACGTGGCCTCCAGCCCCTCGTCGAAGGGGTCCACGAGGCGCGGGTCGCCGAGCGTCACGTCGCCGACGTGCACGTGCGGCACGACGTCGGCCGCACCGGGCGCAGGACTGTCGCCCAGCACGTCCGTCAGCGTGGCCCGGGTCAGCGCCGTGGCCCGGTCCGCGATGTCGGGGACCGACGAGAGGTAGCGGACGACCAGCTCGACGCGCACGCCCGTGAGCACGGCGTCGGGGTCGACGTCGAGCGTCACGCGGCGCACTGCGGCGTCGGTCAGACCTGCGTCGAGGGCCTCGCGCAGCAGCGCGACGATCGCGACCGACGAGACGCGCAGGTCGTCGTGGACGGTGTCCACCAGGACGGCACGGCGGGGTGCGGCCAGCGCCCGCTCGAGCACGCGGTCGGCGACCGCCACGACCCGCGTCGGTGGTGGGAGGGTGCGCAGCTGGGCCGCGGCGAGGGCCAGGGCGGCCTCGCCCTGGGCGAGGTCGATGCCGTCGGGTACTGCCTCCATCCCGCTCATCGCCACTGCTCCATCCGGATCGCCAGGGTGCGTCGAGCGCGGTGCAGCTGTCCGCGCACCACGGTCGGGGTCGTGTCGAGCACGTGCGCGATCTCCGCGTACGAGAATCCTTCGATCTCGCGCAGGGTCCACGCCGCCCGCTGCGTCCACGGTAGTTCACCGAGAGCGAGCGTCAACGTCTCCCACAGCTCGTGCAGCATCGCCTCGTCCTCGGGGTCGGTGCGCCGTGCCGCCCCCAGCGCCGCGTCGCCGCCGCGGGCGAGGGGCTCGAGGATCTGGTCGTCCACCGCGAGGGGCCGGGTCCGGCGCCGACGCTCGTAGGCCTCGCGCTGGACGATCGTGAACAGCCACGTCTGCACCTTCGAGCGACCCTGGAAGTCCGGCAGGGCGCGCCAGGCCTTGACCCACGCCTCCTGCACCGCGTCCTCGGCGGCCCGCTCGTCGCCGTCGAGCAGACGCGTGGCGTAGCGCAGGGTGCCCGGGAACAGTCGGTCGAACAGCTCCTCGAAGGCCGCCCGGTCGCCCAGTCCCGCACGGCGGGCGAGGGCGTTGTCGGTGACGGCCTCCAGGTCGCTCCTGCCGGACCTGGCGGACCCGTCGGGAGCGTCGGGACCGGCCGGTCCCGACGTCGACGCCTGGCTTCCGTGCACCGCTGGCTCCTGCGTCTCGACGTGGCGACGGTGGTGTCGCCTCGTCGATGGTGGCACCGGCCCGCGGGTCCCGCCCGCCGAGACGTCGCGTCCCGGGTGACGTGCCTCACAGCGGCGTGACGTTCGGCGGGGTCGCCCCGTCTCACCTGTGTCCGATCAACGACGAACTCCAGAACAGGAATGATGACGTGAGCGAGAAGGCCATCGCCAAGACCACCACGACCTCCAGCGAGCTCGAGAGCACGCAGGGCCGTACGACCATTGCCGACACGGTCGTCTCCAAGATCGCCGGCATCGCGACCCGTGAGGTCACCGGCGTGTACGCGCTCGGTGGCGGCACCGCCCGCGCCGTCGGCGCGCTCCGCGAGCGGATCCCCGGCTCCTCCACCAACCACTCGCAGGGCATCTCCGTCGAGGTGGGCGAGAAGGAGGCCGCGATCGACATCCAGCTCGTCGCCGAGTACGGCGTCTCCATCGCCGACCTGGCGAAGGGCATCCGCACGAACGTCATCAACGCCGTCGAGCGCATGGTCGGCCTGAGCGTCGTCGAGGTCAACATCGAGGTGCAGGACATCCACATCGAGGCCGACGAGTCCGCCGACGACAGCACCAGCAGCGAGCCGCGGGTCCAGTGAGCGCCCCCGACCCGACCGGTCACGCCGACGCCGCGCGCGTCGGGGAGGACGT
Source organism: Aeromicrobium sp. WCS2018Hpa-31 (assembly GCF_031843905.1). Classification (NCBI taxonomy): domain Bacteria; kingdom Bacillati; phylum Actinomycetota; class Actinomycetes; order Propionibacteriales; family Nocardioidaceae; genus Aeromicrobium; species Aeromicrobium sp. WCS2018Hpa-31. The sequence continues at coordinate 195,669 of NZ_JAVTJF010000005.1, forward strand.
CTCCACGAACGACGGAGCGTCCACCCCGGCGGAGCGGGCGGCCGAGGCTGCCCTCGCGGTGCCCGGTGTCGCGGACCTGCACGCCGGGTCCTTCGGCGAGGTCGGCACGTACCTCCCGGGCCGCCGGGTGACCGGCATCCGCATCCGCGACGACCTCACCGAGGTGCACGTGGTGGCCGCCATGGGCTCGCCCTTGCGTGAGCTGGCCGACGCCGTCCGCTCGGCCGTGACCCCAGTCGTCGGGACACCGGTGCAGGTCGTCGTCGAGGACGTCGTCCCCGCACGGACGACCGAACCGTGAGCGGCGGCGCCGGGGCGCAGGAGAGGCCGTACCAGGGGCCGGTCGACTCCTCCCTGCGCGAGCAGTGGCGCCGCGAGCGTCGCGCCCTGGTGCGCCGCCACCACCCGGACGTCGGGGGAGACCCCGAGGTCCTCCAGGCCCGGCTCGCCGCGCTCGACCACCGCTTCGGCGTCCGCGAGGACGCGTTGCGGGCCGTCCCGGGCTTTCTCCCCGAGTCGATGCACCGGCCCTGGACGACCGCGCGGCGCATGCTGCGGCAGGTCTCCGGTGCCGTCACCGCCCGGGTGCCGACCCCCCGACGCCGCCGCTACTTCGACATCTGACCCCTACCTCCCCCCATCGCCCGCCTCGGCGGGCCCCACGAAGGAGTACCTGACATGACCACCTCCACCGTCGGCCTCATCGCCGGCCTCCTGCTCGCCATCGCCGCCGCCGCGGGCGGCTTCGCCGGCTTCCTGTTCGCGCTCGTGCTCGGAACGGCGGGCTACCTCGTCGGCGGCCACGTCGACGGCGAGGTCGACCTGTCCGGCATCCTCGGACGCCGGGACCGTGGCTGACGTGCAGGCGCCCGTCGGGCGCGCCGACCTGCCCGCGCCGGCCGAGCGCGGCCGCACCACGATCGCCGACGGCGTCGTCAGTCGTGTGGCGTCGATCGCGGCCTCGGAGATCGAGGCCGTCGTCGACACCCGCAAGGGCTGGACGAAGCTGGTCCGCAAGGGCCTGCCGCACGCCGACGCCGTCGTGGCCGGCGAGACGTCGCGCATCAAGGTCGAGGTGGCCGCCGTCTGGCCGACGCCGCTGGCGCCCCTCACCGACCGGGTCCGTGAGCACGTCACCGAGCGGGTCGACACCCTCGTCGGCGTCACCGTCAGCCGGGTCGACGTGACCGTGGCCGACGTGGTGCACCTCGACGAGCCCGCCCGCCGCGTCCTCTGATCCCACCCCATCCCCCCGTAGAAGGACCTTCCATGTCTTCCGAGACCACCAGTCCCGCGACCAGCGACCGCGCCGGCGGCGACCGCGCTGCCACCACGGCCCGGAACGCGACCACGCAGCACGCTGCACCCCTGCCGGCGGCGAAGTCCCCGGCCGGGACCGGCGCCACGCCCCTCGTGGCGCAGCTGCTCGCCCTCGCCCTCGTGGCGCTCGGCGTCGTCGCGGTCCAGCACCTGCTCGTGCAGCTCGGTGCGGTCTCGGGCGACTCGTGGCTCGACACCGTCGTGCAGGCCGCCGACGGGGTCGCCGGCGACTCGCCCGCCGTGCTCGCCGCCGCGATCGTGGCGTTGGTGGTCGGCGTGCTGCTGCTGCCGATCGCCCTGAAGCCCCGGCCGCGACGCACACTCGCGCTCACGGCCGACAGCGGGGTGCACCTGCGTCGCAAGGACCTCACCCGCGTCGTGGAGGCCGCGATCGACGGCACGGACGGCGTCACCGACGCCGACGTCTCGGTCGGCCGTCGCAAGGTCAAGGTCGTCGCCCGGTCCGTGGCCACCACCGACCGCGACGCCGCACTCGAGTCCACCGTCCGCGAGCAGGTCGAGAAGGTCTGCGCCGCCGTCGACCCGTCGCCCCGCGTCGACGTCACCATCCGTCACGAGAAGAGCTGAGTCCCATGATCAGTCGTACCGTCCTCCTGCTCGACCGCATCGCCACCCTCGTGCTCTCGCTGCTGCTGCTCGCCGGCGGCCTGGCGGGCCTGTGGTGGTGGTCCGGACGCTCGATCTCGGGCACCACGCTGCCCGACACGAGCAGCACCTCTGCAGCGTCGGACGCCCTCGGCACCTCCTGGGTGGCCTGGGCGGTCGCGGTCGGCGGCGTGGTCCTGGCGCTCGTCGGCCTGCGCTGGATCCTTGCCCACCTGCGCCGCAACACGGTCTCGCGACTGCGCCTCAGCGGGAGCGGCCCCGACGGCCGCAACGAGGCCCTCGCCGGCAAGGCGCTCGGCGCCGCTGCCGACGCCTACGCCACCACCGACGGTGTGCGGTCGGCTCGTGGCACGGTCGTGAAGGACCGCGGCCAGCTCGTGGCCCGCGTCGACGCGACCATCGAGCCCGAGGCGGACCTGGCCCACCTGGCCCGGCGCGCCGACGAGGTCTCGGCCCAGCTCAACGACGTCCTGGGCCGTGAGGACCTGCGCGCCGCCGTCCGGCTGCGGGTCGCGGCGCGAGGTCGCGCGCTCTCGCGGGTGCACTGAGCGACGGTTCCCTGAGCGACGAGGGGCTGGCCGGCTCCGTCGGCGTGAGTGGGTCTCTACGCGCTGCTGCGCGGCTTCGGGTGGGCCTTCGCCTGCTGCTGCGTCGCTCGGGTGGGTCTTCGCTGGCTGCTGCGTCGCTGTGGCTGCGAGTCGACCTGCTCTCCGAAAGGGCCTCGACCGGCGGAGGGGTCCGGGCTCGGTCGGGTTCTCGGAGCGTGGCTCGGGGGGACGCAAGATTCTGCGTTCGTGCGTGAGGGGGCGAAGGATGCTGCGTTTGCTACGGGATCCCGTCGTGAACGCAGCATCGTTCGGGGTTCTGCACGCGAACGCAGAATCTTGCGTCCGCCTGGGCGACTCGCGCGGCGGGTGGGCAGAGATTCTCCCTTCCCGCGGACCGTTCCACGCAGAAGGAGAATCACTGCCCCTCCAGGGCGCCATTTCGGCGCCACGCTTCTCCCTGCGCGAGGCACGGTCCACGCGAAGGAAGAATCCTGCGTGGATCCCGCGCAGATGAAGAATCGTGGCCGCGCCCCGCAGACCCAACCGGAACCAGACCCACCGCTCCGGTCGAGGCCCTTTCGGAGACCACGCCGACTCGCAGCCACAGCGACGCAGCAGCAAGCGAAGGCCCAGCCGAGCGGCGCAGCAGCAAGCGAAAGCCCACCACAGCGACGCAACAGCAAGCGAAGGCCCACCCGAGCGGCGCAGCAGCAGTGAAGGTCCCACCCGACTGACGCATCAGCAGGGAAGAGCCAGCCACGACCCCGCCTTACCGGTCGAGCTCAGCCCGCCGGCGCCGACCACGCGCGCAGGTCGGCCGCGACGCCCGACGGTGCGCGCCCGACCAGGCGTGGCGAGGTGACCACGGAGTGCTCCGTCGTCCACACGACGCGGTGGCCCGCGGCCACCACGCGGTGCACCAGGTCGGCGTCCTCGTGGACGGGGAGGGTCGCGAACCCACCCACGGAGCGGTAGGCGGAGGCGTGCACCCCGAGGTTGGCGCCGTGCACGTGTCGGTGGCTCCCGCCGTCGACGCCCCGTTGGTAGTGGCGCCACCACGCTGCGTGTCCCGGGGTCGCATCGGGCGGGAGCACGATGGTGCCGACCACCGCATCGGCACCCGCAGCGGCGAGGTGGAGGTGGTGCTCCAGCCAGGCCGGGGGGACGCGCGAGTCGGCGTCGGTCGTCGCGATCCAGGTGCGGGTCGGGTCGTGGCCCTCCAGCAGGGTGGCCACACCTGCCGCGCGGGCGGCGCCGACTCCGGGCTCGGCCCGCTCCAGCACGCGTGCGCCGTGTCGTCGCGCGATCGCGGCGGTGGCGTCCAGGGTGGCGTTCACGACCACCACCACCTCGACCGGGACGGTCACGTGCCGGGCCGCCTCGGTCAGGGCCGCGAGGCACGCCCCGACGTGGTCGGCCTCGTCGCGGGCCGGCACCACGACACCGATGCGATCGACCTCAGGCACGTTCCAGCACCTCGAGACGGAAGTCGCGCTCCACATGCGTGACGACGCCGCGCAGGCCGGCCGCGTGCAGGTCGGCGTGGGCGTCGTCGGGGCGCGACGCCGCCTCGTCGAAGTCGTGGCGCCAGTGCACGGCCAGCACCTGGCCGTCGTCGGTCAGGCTCTCGACCGTGCGGTGCGCGGTCAGGGCCCGGTCCTCAGGGGACAGGAAGTACAGCACCTCCGACAGCACCACCAGGTCGAAGGCGCCCTCCGGCCAGTCCTGCGGGATGGACCCGCGGCGGGCGTCGACGCGGTCCAACGCGCGCTGCCCGAGCCGCTCGAGCGCGAGGTCCACGAGGTCCATGGCCACCACCTCGTCGCAGCGTCGGGCCAGCAGCTGGGTGATCTGCCCGGCCGCGCACGCCGGCTCGAAGGCGCGCCGGTACTGCGGGCGCGGCAGGCTCGCCAGGGTCAGCTCCCGCTTGCGCTCCTCGTACGGGGCGCTGTCGAGGAGCCACGGGTCGGGGTCGGTGCGGTACAGGTGCTCGAAGTACGCCGGGTCGGTCACGTGAAGACCACCTCGGGCGCGTGCAGGGCGTGGGCCAGCAGCGCCTCGGTCACCACGGGCGCGTCGGCGGGATGCGGCGAGAGCGGCTGGAGCTGGCTGCGGAAGCAGCGCAGCGCCGTCGCCTTGCGGGCGTGCGCCGCAGCGTCGTAGGGGAGCAGGGCCGCTCCGCGCAGCCACGAGGCCTGCGCGGACGGGGTGGTCACCGTCCATCGCCACACGGGGTAGCGCCAGAGGGTGGCTCCCGCGGGCGCGACCTCCCGGGCCACACAGCCGACCACGTCGTGGTCGGCGTGGCCGTCGTCCTCGAACGGCGCGACGACGAGCGCCGCGTCCGCGAGCAGGGTCGTCAGGCGGTCGCGCAGCGGTGACTCGTCCTGGGGCAGGGCTGCGTCGCGCAGGCCGAGGTGGGTCACGTCCGGCCGCTCGTGCCCGAGGACGGCGAGCGCCTCGCCGAGCTCGGCCCGGCGCACGGTGCGCAGCTGGTCGGGCGTGAGGGTCGGGCTGTCGGGGTGCGAGCGCTCGCCGTCCGTCGCCACGACGAACCGCACCGGGTGTCCGGCACGTCCGGCGAGCCAGGCGCCCACCCCCAGCACCTCGTCGTCGGGATGGGCCGAGAGCACCACCACCTGGCCGGACGGCGCGGCGGCCCGGGGCAGGTTCGCGCCGCGCAGGACCTCGGACCAGGGCGCCGCCGGGTGCTGCCTCATGGGAGTCCTCCGAGCCGGGCGAGGTCACGCTCCGCGTGGTGCTGCCGCACGAAGACCTGCAGGTCGGCCACCCGTCGGGCGTGCTCAACGTCGAACGCGAGGGGCCCCGGTCCGGTGGCGCGTCCGACGTGGTGCAGGACGGTGTCGACCACGTCGGCCACCCCGGCGCGCACCGCGAGTGCGAGTGCCTCCACCTCGGTGTCGGGCTCGGTGTCGATCCTGCGGGCCGCGTCGTCCAGCAGGGCGTCGGCGGTGTGCAGCGCCGCGCGGACGGCGCCGCGGTGCGCCAGCCCGTGCTCGTCCAGCCGGGCTGATCTCTCGAGCACGTCCGCGACGGCCCGAGCGCCGCCGGTCCACACGGCGGCGATGCCGATCGCGCCGTGCCAGAACCCGGGCCGCTGCACGTAGGCACTGGGCGCCCCGACGGCCACCGCGTCGACGGCGTCGAGACGCAGCGTGACCGTGCGGGCGTCGGCCATGCCCGGCCCCACCCACGTCGGCGCCTGCTCGTCGACCGCGACCCCTGGCTGGTCGAGGTCCACGGCGAACAACCGGTCGTGGCCGTCGTCGTCGGCGGTCACGAGCGCGTGGGTCACCAGGTCCGCGCCCGAGCAGAAGGCCTTCGTGCCGTCGAGGTGCCACCGATCCCCGGCCGGCGTCGCACGGACGACCGCGAACGGCGGTGCCGCCGCCCAGACGGCCCACACCCCGTCGGTGTCGATGGGGTGGTCCAGCTCGGCGCCGATCGCCACGGCGTCGTGGTGCGGCTCGGCCACCTTGGCCAGCGACAGGTCCTCGTGCCCGAGCGCGACGAGTGCGTCGAGCCGGTCGTGCGTGGCACCGCTGCCGGGAAGGGGGAGGGGGGTGCGCGTGCGTTCGCGCAGGACGGAAGGGGTCAGGGGCACGGAGGGTCCTCGATCGGGCGGCCGGGGCTGGACCGCCCACCGTGCGTACCCACCCGACGCCGGCTCAAACGCCGAGGGCTCGAAGAAGGGCGGTTCAGGACGCCGGCACGACCCGCCCGACCACCTCGCCCAGCGGGACCCGCTCACCGCCGGCCCCCGGCGCAGTGGCACTGATCGACACCGTGTCGCCGTCCTCCAGGAAGCTGCGGGTGGTCCCGTCGGGAAGCACGATCGGCTCGGTGCCGTTCCAGGTGAGCTCGATCAGGGCGCCGCGCTCCTCGCGAGCCGGGCCGCTGACCGTCCCCGACGCGAACAGGTCGCCCGGCCGCACCGACGCGCCGTTGACGCACAGGTGGGCGAGCATCTGCGCGGGGGTCCAGTACATCGCCGCGTACGGAGGGCGGGAGACCACCTCGCCGTCGAGGCGCACCTCGAGCGCGAGGTCGAGGCCTCCGGCCGTTGCGTCGGCGTCGTCGAGGTACGGCAGCAGGGCGACGTCGCGGGTCGGCGGAGCCACGCGGGCCCCGGCCAGGGCCTCCATCGGCACCACCCACGGGGAGACCGAGGTGGCGAACGACTTGCCGAGGAACGGTCCGAGCGGCACGTACTCCCAGGCCTGCAGGTCGCGTGCGGACCAGTCGTTGACCAGGCACACGCCGAACAGGCGGTCCTCGGCCTCGGCCAGGGTGAGCGGGCCGCGCACCGACGGGCCGCCGACGACGAACCCCACCTCGGCCTCGATGTCGAGCCGGGTCGAGGGCCCGAAGACGATCTCGCCGTCGGGCGTGCGGCGCTGGCCGCTGGGGCGCACGACGTCGGTGCCGGAGACCACCACCGTGCCGGCCCGGCCGTGGTACCCGATGGGCAGGTGCTTCCAGTTCGGGGTGAGCGGCTCGGAGTCGGGCCGGAACAGGCGGCCGAGGTTCGACGCGTGGTGCTCCGAGGCGTAGAAGTCCACGTAGTCGCGGACCGTCCACGGCAGGTGCAGCGTGACGGCGGCCTGGGGCACCAGGTGCTCCTCGACGCCGGACGCGACGAGCTCCAGCAGCCGGTCGCGCAGCTCGGCGCGACGTTCGGACGGGTAGGACAGGACGCCGTCGATCGTGCCGCCGGCCAGCTCCTCGGCCAGGTCAGGCAGCGCCGCGGCGACGTCGAGCACGCACGTGCCCACGCCGACTCCCACGCGCGGCGCCGCTCCGGCCGTGCTGAAGGAGCACCAAGGCAGCGTCGTGGTGCCCCAGTCGACGGGATCGCTCATGCGGTCATCCTTCCGGGAAGCAGGCCGAGGTGGGCCAGGTCGGCTGCGGGCTCGTCGACCGAGCACGTGCCGAACGAGGTGAAGAGGCGACGTGCCTGCCGGACACGGTCCACGCCGAGCGCGGCCAGGTCGGGGCCGACGCGCTCGTCCTCGCGACGGAGCACCGCCACCGCGGCGTCGTCGCCGGAGCCCGACAACAGGGCGTCGACCGCCAGCAGCACGTTGGCGAACCCGTGGTGCACGAGGCCGTCGTCGGGGTCGGTCGAGCGGACGGCGCGATGCAGGCCGGCGGTGAGCTTGAAGGGTCGCTCGGCGCGCACGAGCGACGAGAGTGCACGTCCCAGCCGCTCGGGCGTGGGGAACGCGTGGGCGTCGGGGCCACCGGTGCGCAGCTTCACGAGGGCGCCGGCCGGGACGTCGAGCACACGGTCCGCGTCCGCCTCGACCACGAGGCAGGCGCCGGCGGGCACGGTCACCGACGCCGGGTCGCGCGTCTCCACCGCCGCCACGTCGAGCCCGGCCGGGACGTCGAACGGGGCGTCGGCCACCACGGCCACGCGGAGGGTGGCGCCACGGGCGAGCTCGGCCGCGCGGGGGAGCGAGGAGGCCGGGAGCACGAGTTGACCGACGAGCGCGGCGACGTCGTGACCGTGCCGAGCCAGGTGTGCGGCAACCGCCTCGTCGAGCGGGAGGTTCCCGGGCGGGAACACGGTCGCGTCGTCGAGGAACGCGTCGAACGGTCCCACGAGCACGTCGCGGTGACCACTCACTGCGACCACGAGCGGTGGTAGACGCCGTCGTCGACGGCCCGACCACCCTCACCCAGCTCCAACGGACGGAACGTGTCGACCATGACCGCGAGCTCGTCGAAGGACTCCGCACCCAGGCTCGCCTCGATGGCCGCCGGCTGGGGGCCGTGCGAGTGGCCGCCGGGGTGGACCGTGACCGACCCCTTGGCGATGCCGGAGCCCTTCCGCGCCTCGTAGTCGCCGTCGACGTAGAACATGATCTCGTCGCTGTCGACGTTGGCGTGGAAGTACGGCACCGGGATCGCGAGCGGGTGGTAGTCGACCTTGCGCGGCACGAAGTTGCACACCACGAAGTTGCTGCCCTCGAACACCTGGTGCACCGGCGGCGGCTGGTGGATGCGCCCCGTGATCGGCTCGAAGTCGTGCACGCTCAGCGCGTAGGGGTAGAGGCAGCCGTCCCAGCCGACGACGTCGAACGGGTGGTCCGGGACCACGTGCACCGTGCCCGCCAGGCCGCCGGGGCCGGAGCCGCGGTGCTTGATGAACACCTCGACCCCTGCACCGTCGGACCCCTCTCCCGAGCGCACCTCGGGATCGCCGGGTCCGCGCAGGTCACGCTCGCAGTACGGCGCGTGCTCGAGCAGCTGGCCGTAGCGCGACAGGTAGCGCTTGGGCGGGGCCACGTGGCCGTTCGCCTCGATGCAGTAGGCGCGGGTCGTGGTCTCGACCACGTAGCGATGAGTGGTGGCGCGGGGGACCACCAGGTAGTCGCCGGGGCCGTAGGTGAGGTGGCCGAACACGGTCTCGAGCACGCCCGTGCCCGCCTCGACGAACACGATCTCGTCGCCCGTGGCGTTGCGGTACAGCGGCGACGTCGCGTCCGCCACGACGTACGAGATCCGCACGTCGGCGTTCCCGAGCACGAGTCGCCGGCCGGTCACCACGTCGATCCCGGTCGCCGAGCTCGTCGAGGTGGAGCCGAACAGGTCGTGCAGACGCAGGTGCCGCGGGAGCAGCGGCTCGTTCGGCGTCGTGGTCTGGTCCGGCAGCTCCCACCGTCGCGCCTCGAGCACCGCCGACGGCACGCCCACGTGGTAGAGCAACGAGGAGTCCGAGCTGAACCCCTCCTCGCCCATCAGCTCCTCGCGGTACAACGTCCCCTCGGGGGAGCGGTGCTGGGTGTGCCGCTTGGGCGGGATCGATCCGGCGCGACGGTAGTGCACCATCAGAAGTTCCCGCGCTTGGCCTGCTCACGCTCGATGGCCTCGAACAGCGCCTGGAAGTTGCCCTTGCCGAACCCGAGCGACCCGTGCCGCTCGATCAGCTCGAAGAACACCGTCGGCCGGTCGCCGATCGGCTTGGTGAAGATCTGCAGCAGGTAGCCGTCCTCGTCGCGGTCCACGAGGATGCCGCGGCTCTGCAGCTCCTCGATCGGCACGCGCACCTCACCGATCCGGGCCCGCAGCGCCGGGTCGGTGTAGTAGCTCTCGGGCGTGGCGAGGAACTGCACGCCGCGCTCACGCAGGTGGTCGACCGTCGCCAGGATGTCCTCGGTGGCCAGGGCAAGGTGCTGGGCGCCGGGACCGCGGTAGAACTCGAGGTACTCGTCGATCTGCGACTTCTTCTTCGCGATCGCCGGCTCGTTGAGCGGGAACTTGACCCGGTGGTTGCCGCTGGCCACCACCTTGCTCATGAGGGCGGAGTAGTCGGTGGCGATGTCGTCGCCGATGAACTCGGCCATGTTGGTGAAGCCCATGACGCGGCCGTAGAAGTCGACCCACTCGTCCATGTGGCCCAGCTCGACGTTGCCGACCACGTGGTCCAGCGCCTGGAAGACGAGGCCACTCTGCCGCCCACGGCCCGGCACCCCCGCCGGGTCGCGGTGCACGGTGGTGCGGCGCTCGACGAAGCCGGGGAGGTAGGGGCCGGCGTACCGGCTGCGGTCCACGAGCGAGTGCCGGGTGTCGCCGTAGGTGGCGATGGCCGCGACCCGCACGGTGCCGTGCTCGTCGCTCACGTCGTGGGGCTCCTCCAGCACCGTCGCACCCTGGGCGCGGGCGTGCTCGATGCAGCGGTCCACGTCGGGCACCTCGAGCGCGATGTCGACGACGCCGTCGCCGTGACGGCGGTGGTGGTCGGCGATCGTCGAGTCGGGGTCGACCGCGCCCTTCAGCACGAACCGCACCGCGCCGCTCTGCAGCACGTACGCGTGGTGGTCACGGTTGCCGGTCTCGGGGCCGGAGTAGGCCACGACCTGCATCCCGTAGACGTTCTCGTAGTAGGCGGCGGCCTGGGTGGCGTTGCCGACCGCCCACACCAGGGCGTCCCAGCCGGTGACGGGGAAGGGGTCGGCCGAGTCGTCGTGCTCGACGAGACCGACGAGCCTGCGCAGCTGCTCGAGGTCGAGGTCGGCGAGCCGCTCGGCGTCGGTGAGGATCGTGTCTGGAGTCGTCGTCATGTGGTCCAGGTCACCGCTTTCTCGCCTGCTTGGCAACCTGCCTGGTCCGAGGTAGACAGATCGGGCGTTCCTGCCGAGTAGAGTCCCTCGGGACTGGTCAATCTGCAGAGGAATCACCCATGGATGCTCTCGACCTCGCCCTCGTCGCCGCGCTGCGCGAGCACCCCCGCGCCGGGGACCTCGAGCTCTCGCGTGTGGTCAAGGTCGCGCGCGCCACGGTGCAGTCGCGCCTGGCCAAGATGGAGGCCGCCGGCGTCATCACCGGCTACGGCCCCGACGTCGACCTCACGGCGGCCGGCCACCCCGTCCTGGCCTTCGCCACCCTCGAGATCGCCCAGGGCCGGCTCGAGGACGTGCGCGCCGAGCTCGACTCGCTGCCCAACGTGCTCGAGGCCTACGTGACGAGCGGGACGGCCGACGTCGTGTGCAAGATCGCCGCGTCCTCCCATGCGGACCTGCAGGACGTGCTGCTCCACATGAGCACGTCGGGCTCGATCGTGCGGTCCACGAGCATCGTCGTGCTCAGCGAGCTCGTGGCCCCGCGCGTGCTGCCTGTCCTGGCGCGCGACGTGCAGGGCGGTGGCAGGGCGCCCCGCTACCGCTGATCGAGGGCCTGGATCACGCGTCGCGATCCGCGGCCGTGGTGGCGGGTGACCCGTGTCGGCCCGCCCAGGCGGCCAGCGCCCCACCGACCACGAGCAGCGCGGTCATCACGACCCAGCTCGTGCCGTACGGCTGGTTGAGGATCGTGTCGTTGTCGGGCTTGCCGCCCTGCCCGCTCAGCACGGGCAGGAAGGTCACGGTGAGGGTCGCCCAGACCAGGAACGCGATGCCGAGGGCCGTGTGGTGAGGAAGCAGCCGGGACGCCCCGACCCCGAGCGCGACCGTGACGGGCGCGAGCACCGCGTCGTGCACCAGCACGCCGGCGACCAGCCAGACGACGAGCGAGACCAGCTGCTCCGACGTGAAGTCGCGCATGAGCCACAGCCCCCACAGCCCGCAGCCCACCCCGACGAGCAGCAGGATCGCGCGGGCGGCCCTCATGCCGTCACCTCGAGCCGACGGACCCACTTGGTCTGCAGCACCCCGGGCCGGTTCGGCGCGATGATGCGGCACGGGTACCCGTGGTCGAGCGACAGCGTCTCGCCGTTGAGCTCGAGGGCGAGCAGCGTGCGCTCGTCCTGCGTGAATGCGGCCGGCAGGTCGGTGTTCGCGAACGCCCCGCGGGTCTGCAGCGAGGAGACCCGCACGTCGGACCCCGGAGGTGCGTCGACCAGGGCGAGGACGTCGCGGACGGCCACGCCGGTCCACACGGCGTCCTTGCTCCATCCCTCCACGCAGGCCATGGGCAGGCGGTGCGTCCTCTGCGGCAGCTCCGCCAGCTGCTCGCGCGTGAGCGAGACGGTGCGCCCGCCCGCGACGACCTCGAGCACGTAGTCGGGCGAGCTGGCACCGTCGACCGCACCGGCAGCCCTCGCGGTGCGGTTGATCGACAGACCCTGGGGGCCGTCGCCGTTGCGGACCGCGAACACCGAGACGTCGCGCAGCCACGGGACCGACTGTCCGGCGGTGAGCAGGACCGTGAGCCCGGACGCCGAGACCGCGCCGAGCAGGACGGCACGGCGCGTGGGACCGTCGCCGGCATCGGAGGGCCCGTCCTCGTGGTCGTCGTCGACGGGCTCGTCGTCGACGGGGGCGCCGAGGGCGGTGCGGATCACCGGCAGCTTCACGGCCACGTGCACGAGCAGCGCCCCGATCGCCACCCAGGCCACGGCGTTGTGGGTGCGGCGGAAGCTGAAGTCCCAGGGGTACCACTGGGCGATGTTGAGCAGCCCGCTCGCGAGCATGAACACCGCCGAGGCGACCAGCGCGGCGATCGACGCGCGCTCCAGCGCCTCGACCACCAGGGCGCGCCGACCCGTCGGCGGGCGCAGGAACAGCCGCGGGAAGACCGACCACAGCTTGACCAGCAGCAGCGGCACCGCGGCCGTGCCGGCCACGACGTGGACCCCTTGGGTCACGCGGTAGAGCCAGGCGGGTGACGGCCCGAGCGGCACCCAGTCCTGCGGGTCCTGCTGCAGGTGGCTCCAGATCCCGGTGACGAAGCACAGCCCGAACGCGACGCCGAGCGCTACGCCCACGCGGGCGGTCAGTCCCGTGCCGCGCGAGCGGCTCGTGAAGTCGTCGGGGCGGGGGAGCAGCCGCTCGACGTCCTGGACGGTCGGCAGCCTCATCGCGTGTCCCGCGACGTCATGCGTCCTGCTGCCATGCGTCCCGCTCTCGTGTGCTCGACCCTCGTGTGACCGATCCTCTCGCACCTGGCCGGTCCGTGTCCGATGTACTCGCGGCCACGCAGCGCGTCACAGCGCCGCGAGACGTCGGACGGCCTCGTCGATGACGTCGGGCCGCTTGCAGAACGCCCACCTCACGAGCGGCCGGCCGGGGTTGTCCTCGAGCGGGGTGTCGGGGTCGTGGAACACCTGGTGCGGCACGGCCACGACGCCGACCCGCTCGGGCAGCGCGAGGCAGAACTCGAGCCCGTCCTCGAAGCCGAGAGGGCGGATGTCGGTGGTCGCGAAGTAGGTCCCGTCGGGCACCACGACGTCGAAGCCGACGTCGGCCAGCCCGGCGCACAGCTGGTCGCGACGGGCCCGCATGCCGTCGGTGAAGGACGCGAAGTAGTCGTCGTCCAGGCGCAGCGCGGCGGCGATGGCCGGCTGCAGCGGTGCGCCCGACGTGAAGGTGAGGAACTGCTTGGCCCCCAGGAGCGACCGCACCAGCGGCTCGGGGCCGGTGGCCCAGCCGACCTTCCACCCCGTGAACGAGAAGGTCTTGCCGCCGCTGGAGATGGTGAGCGTGCGCTCACGCATGCCGGGCAGCGTGGCGATCGGCACGTGGGTCACGTCGAAGGTCAGGTGCTCGTACACCTCGTCGCTGATCACCACGAGGTCGTGGTCGCGGGCCACCTGGGCCACGGCGGCCAGCTCGTCGGGCGTGAGCACCGTGCCGGTGGGGTTGTGCGGGGTGTTGAGCAGGATCGCGGTGGTGCGCGGCGTCACGGCGGCGCGCAGCTCGTCGACGGGGAGACGGAAGTCCGGTGCGCGCAGCGTGACGGGGCGGCGGACGGCACCGGCCATCTGCAGCACCGCGACGTAGGAGTCGTAGTAGGGCTCCAGCACGATCACCTCGTCGCCGGCCTCGACGATGCCGAGCACCGCGGCCGCGATGGCCTCGGTGGCGCCGGTCGTGACCGCGACCTCGGTCTCGGGGTCGACCTCGAGGCCGTACCAGCGACGTTGGTGCTCGGCCACGGCGAGCCGGAGGTCGGGCACGCCAGGACCGGGTGCGTACTGGTTGGCGCCCCCGCGGAGCGCGGCCACGGCGGCGTCGACCACCGCGTCGGGGCCGTCGGTGTCGGGGAACCCCTGGCCGAGGTTCACGGCACCGGTCGAGGCGGCGAGGGCACTCATTCGCGCGAAGATCGTGGTGCCCAGTCCGTCGATCCGGCTGCTCTGCGTCCTCATCCCTGGCGACTCTACGCACCGCGAACCCGCCCCGGTGGTCGACCTGGACGCGGGCGTCCCGAGCCCGGACACAGCACTGCCCCGCCGTTCTCGGGGGGTGAAACGGCGGGGCAGCGGTCCTGACTCTAGTGGCCCGGTGGGTCAGCGCTGGGCGAATTCGCGCCGGAACGCCGCGCGACCGATGAGATGTGGGTCACAGTCGATGCGGGGTGGCCGCCTGGACGAGGGTGAGAGAATCGGCCTCATGACCACCGCGACCGCGCCCTCCCCGCCCGCCGGGGGCGGACGTCGTGCTCCGCGGCGGCGGCGACTCTCCCTCGTCCGGCTCCTCGGCGTGGTGCTGATCCTGTCGGGTCTCGGCGTGCTCGGGTATGTCGCCTGGCAGTACTGGGGCACCAACGTCGTGGCCAAGCAGCAGCAGGCCGAGGTCCGCCAGATCATCTCCGACGACTGGAAGAACGGCACCGACGGGAAGAACATCGGGCTCCTGCGCGTGCCGCGCTTCGGCACGGAGTACGAGGTCCCCATCGTCAAGGGCTTCGACCAGGAGTCGCTGTCCAAGGGCGTCGGCATGTACGAGAAGGCGGCGCTGCCGGGCGAGCTCGGCAACTTCGCGATCGCCGGCCACCGCGTCACCCACGGCGAGCCGTTCCGCGACTTCCTGAAGCTGAAGAAGGGCGACCTCGTCCACGTCGAGACACGCACGGCGGTGTTCACCTACCAGCTGCGCAACGACGGTGACTCGCTCACGCTCGACTTCACCGTCGGCTGGCCGCTGCAGCAGGTTCCGGACCCCGACATGCGAGGCGAGCCGCCGACCGCCAACGTGCTCACGATGCTCACGTGCGCGGAGCTCTTCCACACGCGCAACCGCAACGTCGTCTTCGGCGACCTGGTCAAGATCGTCGACAAGTCCGACCCCGAGCGGAAGATCCCGCTCCCCGGCGCCTAGGAGCCCCCGCGACCATGCAGGACTACCAGCGCTCCTTCGTGGAGTTCGCGATCGGCCACGACGTGCTCCGGTTCGGCTCCTTCACGCTGAAGTCGGGCCGGACGTCGCCGTACTTCTTCAACGCCGGCGGCTTCGACACCGGCGCACGGCTCGCCGGGCTGGGCCGCTTCTACGCCGCGGCGATCGCCGAGCGCGCGCCCGACTTCGACGTGCTCCTGGGCCCCGCCTACAAGGGCATCCCCATCGCCGCGGCCACCGCGGTGCAGCTGGCCGAGCACCACGGGCGCGACGTGCCGTGGAGCTTCAACCGCAAGGAGGCCAAGGGCCACGGCGAGGGCGGGATGATCGTCGGCGCACCCCTTCAGGGGCGGGTCCTGCTCGTCGACGACGTGATCACCTCGGGCAAGGCGATCCGTGAGGTCGTGCCGCTGGTGGAGGACGCCGGCGCCGAGCTGGCCGGCATCGTCGTGGCCGTCGACCGGCAGGAGCGTGGCACGGGCGACCTCTCGGCCGTCGACGAGGTCCGCCGCGACCTCGGCGTCCCGGTGGAGGCGATCGTGACGTTCGACCACGTCATCGAGTTCATCGAGGAGTCCGCCCGCCACGCCGAGCACCTCGACGCGGCACGCGCCTACCGCGACCAGTACGGCGCGTGACCCCTTCGCTGGACCCGGGCACGAGGGGCGGGGCCGAGGGTGACGGTGTCGAGGGTGATGGCGTCGAGGTGGGCGTGGGCCCGTGGGAGGGGCCCGTGCCCGACGACCCCCGGCTCGACCCGACGCTCCTCGCCGAGGGGGACCGGCGCAACGTCGTCGATCACTACCGGTACTGGAGCGTCGAGGCGATCGTCGCCGACCTGGACACGCGCCGGCACCCGCTGCACGTGGCGGTCGAGAACTGGCAGCACGACTTCAACATCGGCTCCGTGGTGCGCACCGCCAACGCGTTCAACGTCGCGGCCGTGCACGTCGTCGGCCGTCGCCGGTGGAACCGGCGCGGCGCGATGGTCACCGACCGCTACCTGCACGTCCACCACCACGCCGACGTCGAGGCCCTGGCGGCCTGGGCCGACGAGCAGGACCTGCCGCTGCTCGGCATCGACAACCTGCCCGGCGCGGTGCCGCTCGAGACCACCACGCTGCCCCGTTCCTGCGTGCTGCTGTTCGGCCAGGAGGGCCCGGGCCTGAGCCATGCGGCCCGTGCGGCGTGCGCGACGACCCTGTCGATCGCCCAGTTCGGCTCGACCCGGTCCATCAACGCCGGTGCCGCCGCCGCGATCGCCATGCACGCCTGGGTGCGCGAGCACGCCGACTGACAGGTCGGGCCGGCTGGGCGGGCGGGCGTCGGTGCGTCGCCCTAGGCTCGGGAGCATGAGCCGCGTCGTCGTCATCGGTGGTGACGCGGCGGGCATGACGGCCGCGTCGGCCCTGAACCGTCTCGTGCCCGACGTCGAGGTGGTGGTGCTCGAGCGCGGGCACCACACCTCCTACTCCGCCTGCGGGGTGCCGTACTGGGTCGCGGGCGAGGTCGACGGCCCCGACGCCCTCGTGGCCAGGACGCCCGAGGAGCACCGCGAACGGGGCATCGACGTGCGCCTCGGCAGCGAGGCGACCGCGGTCGACACCGACGCGCACACCGTGACCTACCGCGACCTCGCCGGCGAGCAGGTCGTCACCTACGACCGCCTCGTCGTCGCGACCGGAGCGCGTTCGATCCTGCCCGACCTGCCGGGCATCGACGCCGGCAACGTGCAGACCGTCAAGGACCTCGTCGACGGCCAGCAGGTGCTCGACCGCATCCGCGCCGGCGCGCGCCGGGTGGCGGTCGTCGGCAGCGGCTACATCGGCATCGAGATGGCCGAGGCGTGCCTGGCCCAGGGGCTCGAGGTCACTGTGGTCGAGCGCGAGAGCACCCCGCTGCCGATCGTCGAGGACGAGATCGGTGAGCTCGTCGCCGACGCCATGCGCGAGAAGGGTGCCCAGGTGGTCACCGGTGCCGCGGTCACCGGCTTCGGCGTGGGAGAGGACGGCGCCGTCACCTCCGTGCGCACCGACGAGGACGACTACCCGGCCGACCTGGTCGTCGCGGCCTTCGGGGTCGCGCCGCGTGGCGACCTGCTCACGACCGCTGCCACCGGCCCGAAGGACGGCATCGTCACCGACGAGCAGCAGCGGGTGCTCCGTCCGGACGGGTCGGTCCTGGCCGACGTCTGGGCCGCGGGTGACTGCGTGGTCACCCTCGACCGCCTCACGCGGACACCGATCCACCTGCCGCTCGGGACCCACGCCAACAAGCAGGGCATGGTGGCGGGGGAGTCCCTGGCGGCCTCGCTCGGCGCCGACTGGTCGGGGCGGGTCTTCCCCGGCGCGGTGCAGACCGCCATCACCAAGTTCTGCGACCTCGAGATCGCGCGGGCAGGACTCGGCCGCGCCCAGGCCGACGACGCCGGGCTCGACGTCGTGAGCGCCTCGATCGAGTCCACCACCGTCGCCGGCTACTACCCGGGTGCGGAGCCCATGACGTTGTGGGGGCTCGCCGAGCGTGGGACGCGGCGGCTGCTCGGCGTGCAGGTCGCGGGCGGGCGCGGCGCGGGCGCCAGGATCGACGTCGCGGCCATGGCGCTGTGGTCGCAGATGTCCGTCGACGAGCTGGTCATGACCGACCTGTCGTACGCCCCGCCGTTCTCGTCGGTGTGGAGCCCGGTGCAGGTGCTCGCCCGGGCTCTCGTGAAGCGCCTGGACCAGTAGGGTTGACGTGACCGCTCGTCCGGTCGACCAGCCGACCTCCAGGAGACCTCCATGCCCGTCGCCACTCCCGAGATCTACGCCGCGATGCTCGACAAGGCCAAGGCCGAGTCGTTCGCGTACCCGGCGATCAACGTCTCGTCGTCGCAGACGCTGAACGCCGCGCTCGCCGGCTTCGCCGAGGCGGGGTCCGACGGCATCATCCAGGTCTCCACCGGCGGCGCGGAGTACTTCTCCGGCCCCACCGTCAAGGACATGGTGTCCGGCTCGCTGGCGTTCGCCGCCTTCGCGCAGGAGGTGGCCAAGAAGTACCCGGTCAACGTCGCGCTGCACACCGACCACTGCCCCAAGGACAAGCTCGACGGCTTCGTCCGGCCCCTGCTGGCCGCGTCGGCCGAGCGGGTCGCCGGCGGCGGGCTGCCGTACTTCCAGTCGCACATGTGGGACGGCTCGGCCGTGCCGCTCGACGAGAACCTGGTGATCGCGCAGGAGCTGCTCGAGAAGGCTGCCGCCGCCCACATCATCCTCGAGGTCGAGATCGGCGTCGTCGGTGGCGAGGAGGACGGCGTCGAGGCCGAGATCAACGACAAGCTCTACACGACGCCCGAGGATGCCCTGGCCACCGCCGAGGCGCTGGGCCTGGGCGAGAAGGGCCGCTACCTGACGGCCCTCACGTTCGGCAACGTGCACGGCGTCTACAAGCCCGGCAACGTGAAGCTGCGGCCCGAGGTGCTCAAGGCCGCGCAGGACGCCGTGAGCACCAAGTACGGCCAGGACGCGCCCTTCGACTTCGTCTTCCACGGCGGTTCGGGCTCGCTCGCCGAGGAGATCTCGGCGGCGGTCGACTACGGCGTCGTGAAGATGAACGTCGACACCGACACCCAGTACGCCTTCACCCGCCCGGTGGTCGGCCACATGTTCAGCAACTACGACGGCGTGCTGAAGATCGACGGCGAGGTCGGCAACAAGAAGGCCTACGACCCCCGCGCCTGGGGCAAGGCCGCCGAGGCCGGCATGGCCGCCCGCGTGGTCGAGGCCTGCCAGAACCTGCGGTCGGCCGGCACGTCCCTCTGAGGTCACGGTCTCGGGCGGTTTGACGCCTTCGCGTCGGTTTCCCGCCTCCGGATCGACGTGAAGGCGTCACAACGCGGATCGGGGGCCCGGGGGGCGGTCGAGCTCGGGGTCGGGGCTGCGTCGCTGCGCCTTCGGAGCGGGTCGTTCTCCGAAAGGGCCTCGACCGGGGCGGACCCGGCGTGCCGGCGGGGTTCCCGGGCCGCGGCTCGCGTTTCGGACACTTCCGGGGCGGTGGGAGGTGTCCGAGTGCCCCGGAAGTGTCCGAATCCAGCGTTGTGACGCCATTGCGTCGATTGCGGGCCGCGAGATCGACGTCAAGGCGTCAAGACGCGGATCGGGGGCCGGGAGGCTCGGCCGAGCCCGACGCTCCTGCTCCGTCGAGGCCCTTTCGGAGGCCGCCGCGAGACCTAGCCTCAGCAGCGCACCCCCGACCACGGGTGGGGAGAGGATGCACGACACCCCGGTGCGTAGGGTCGACACCATGACGAACCTGCTGGGCGAGCCGCCCGAGACGTTCCTGCCCGCCGACCCCGGGGCCGCGGAGCTGGCGACCGGCGCGTCGCCGCAGGCCGTGGCCTCGACGACGCCGGACTCGGTCCTCGCCTGGGCCCTGCTGGCGCAGGACGCGCTCGACGACGGACGCGACCTGGAGGGCTACGCCTTCGCGCGCACGGCCTACCACCGCTCGCTCGATGCGCTGCGGCGCAACGGCTGGAAGGGTCACGGACCGGTGCCGTGGTCGCACGAGCCCAACCAGGGCTTCCTCCGCTCGCTCGCGGTGCTCGCCACCGGGTCCGAGCGGCTCGGCGACGACGCCGAGGCGCATCGCTGCCGCGAGTTCCTCCACGAGTCGAGCCCGGAGGCGTACGCCGAGCTCGTGCGCTGAGCCCTCGGACCGTCGAGGGGGCGGGTACGCGTCAGTCCGGGAGGTCCGGGGGCGCGCCTGCAGGGGCGCGCAGGCGCAGGCGGCCTGGCTCGACCCTCCACGCGTGCCGCGTGCTCGGCGAGGCGATCTCGCCGTCCAGGTTCGCCGGCGTCGACTCGCCGGTCACCGTCACCTCGTGCACCTTCAGGTACACGACGTCGTCGCGCATCGGGTGCCGACCGCGCCGCAGTCGCCACGCGTAGGCGAGGCGCTTCCAGCGGGCGTGCGCCCACACCACGGCGACGTCGAGCGACCCGTCGAACGGGTCGGCCTCCGGGAGCAGCGGGGCGCCGCCACCCACGTACCGGCCGTTGCCCACCGCCACCTGGATGAGCCGACGCGGCGAGTGCACGGGCTGCCCGTCCACGGTCACCGATGCGCGGATGCCCTTGCCGACGACGCCCGTGATGACGGCGCCCATGGCGTAGCCGACGGGCCCGAAGGCCTTCTTCCACGGCTCCGCCTTGATGTTGGCCTCCGCGCCCAGCCCGATGTGCGCAGCGTTCACGACGAGCCGGTCGTCGTTGTCGCGGATCAGGTCGGCGAGCCGGGGCTCGGAGTCGAGGGCCTGACGAGCCGCCTCGACCGGGTCGTCGCTGATGCCCAGCGTGCGCACGAAGTCGTTGCCGGTCCCGAGGGGGACGATCGCGAGCTCGACGTCGTCGAACTGGTCGAGGTCGTCGATCGCGGTGACCACGGCGTGGATGCTGCCGTCTCCTCCGACCGCCACGACCACGCCGCCGCGCGCCGCACGCACCGCGTCCCGCAGGTCGTCGGAGTCCTCGGTGCGGCGCACCTCGAGGGTCACGTGGGCCCGCAGCGTCTCGAGCGCCTCCTCGAGACGCGGGTCGTCGCTGCTGCCCGCCTGGGCGTTCACCACAGCGACCCAGGGTCCCGTGCCGGTCATGGCGCTCCCTCCGCGCTGGCGTCGTCGTACGAAACGCCCCCTCCCGGCGCCCTCGGAGCCTATGCCCCGACGGCGCGCGGCGCAGCCTCGACCACCTCGGCATTCGCGGCTGGGACGCTCGTCCCGATACGATGCGGCAGTCAGAGCCCCGCACCGTCGGGGCTTCTCTCGCGTCACAGCGTCACTACGAACCTCGAGGGGTGCATCGCATGCCCGCAGTCGTCATCGTCGGAGCCCAGTGGGGTGACGAGGGCAAGGGCAAGGCCACCGACCTGCTCGGCAGCCGCGTCGACTACGTCGTCAAGTTCAACGGCGGCAACAACGCCGGCCACACCGTC
The DNA here is from genome assembly GCF_031843905.1 of Aeromicrobium sp. WCS2018Hpa-31. Classification (NCBI taxonomy): domain Bacteria; kingdom Bacillati; phylum Actinomycetota; class Actinomycetes; order Propionibacteriales; family Nocardioidaceae; genus Aeromicrobium; species Aeromicrobium sp. WCS2018Hpa-31. The sequence goes on from NZ_JAVTJF010000005.1 coordinate 216,718, forward strand.
GTCATCGGCGACGAGAAGTACGCCCTCCACCTGCTGCCGAGCGGCATCCTGTCGCCCGGGTGCACGCCGATCATCGGCAACGGCGTCGTGATCGACCTCGACGTCCTGTTCGAGGAGATCGACGCCCTCGAGGCGCGTGGGATCGACACGAGCGCCCTGCGCGTGAGCGCGAACGCCCACCTCATCGCCGACTACAACCGCACCCTCGACAAGGTGACGGAGCGGTTCCTCGGCAGCCGCAAGATCGGCACCACCGGGCGTGGCATCGGCCCCACCTACGCCGACAAGATGAACCGGCTGGGCGTGCGCGTGCAGGACCTCTTCGACGAGAAGATCCTGCGCGCCAAGGTCGAGGGCGCTCTCGAGCTGAAGAACCAGATGCTCACCAAGGTCTACAACCGTCGCGCGGTGAGCGTCGACGAGATCGTCGACCAGCTGCTCGTGCACGCCGAGCGGCTGCGGCCCATGGTCGCCGACACCGCGCTCGTGCTGCACGAGGCGCTGGACCGCGGCGAGACGGTGCTGCTCGAGGCCGGCCAGGCCACGCTGCTCGACGTCGACCACGGCACGTACCCCTTCGTCACGTCCTCGTCGGCCACCACCGGCGGCGCGTGCACCGGCTCGGGCATCGCGCCCACCCGGATCACCCGCGTCATCGGCATCGTCAAGGCGTACGCCACCCGCGTGGGGGAGGGTCCCTTCCCCACCGAGCTCTTCGACGAGGACGGCGAGCGCCTGCGCACCAACGGTGGCGAGTTCGGCACCACGACGGGCCGTCCGCGACGCTGCGGCTGGTACGACGCCCCGGTGGCGCGCTACGCCGCACGCATCAACGGCGTCACCGACTTCGTGCTCACGAAGCTCGACGTGCTCACCGGGTGGGACCGCATCCCCGTGTGCGTCGCCTACGACGTCGACGGCGAGCGGGTGGACGAGATGCCCACGACCCAGACCGGCTTCCACCACGCCAAGCCGATCTACGAGTACTTCGACGGCTGGACCGAGGACATCTCCGGCGCCCGGACCATGGACGACCTGCCCGAGGCGGCGCAGCGGTACGTGCGCGCCGTCGAGGCGATGTCGGGGGCGCGCATCTCCGCCGTCGGCGTCGGCCCGGACCGCGAGGAGACCGTGGTGCTGCACGACCTCCTGGAGGACGAGGCATGAGGACGCTGGTCATCGGCACGGGCGGGCGCGAGCACGCCCTCGCCCTCGCGCTGTCCCGTGACCCGGGCGTCACCGAGGTGCACGCGGCCCCCGGGAACCCGGGCATCGCCGACGTCGCGAGCCTGCACGACGTCGACCCGCTCGACGGGGCGGCCGTGGCGGCGCTGGCCACCTCGCTGGGTGCCGACCTGGTGGTCGTGGGTCCCGAGGCTCCGCTGGTGGCCGGGGTCGCCGACGCCGTCCGCGACGCCGGGATCGCCTGCTTCGGCCCGTCGCGCGCCGCGGCGCAGCTGGAGGGCTCGAAGGCCTTCGCCAAGCAGGTCATGGCCGCCGCCGAGGTGCCCACCGCCCTGGCGCACGTCTGCGAGACGCCCGAGGAGGTCGTGGCCGCGCTCGACGCGTTCGGCCCGCCCTACGTCGTGAAGGACGACGCCCTCGCGGCAGGCAAGGGCGTGGTCGTCACCGAGGACCGCCAGGCCGCCATCGCCCACGCGGCGGGGTGCGACCGCGTGGTCATCGAGGAGTTCCTCGACGGCCCGGAGGTCTCGCTCTTCGCCATCACCGACGGGGAGACGGTGCTGCCGCTGCTCCCTGCCCAGGACTTCAAGCGCGCCCTCGAGGGCGACGCCGGCCCGAACACCGGCGGCATGGGCGCCTACACGCCGCTCGACTGGACGCCCGAGGACCTCGTGGCCGAGGTCTCCCGCCGCGTGCTCGTGCCCACGGTCCAGGAGATGGCTCGTCGTGGCACGCCGTTCCAGGGTCTGCTCTACGCGGGGCTGGCGCTCACCTCGCGCGGCGTGCGGGTCGTGGAGTTCAACGCGCGCTTCGGCGACCCCGAGACCCAGGCCATCCTCGCGCTGCTGCGCACGCCGCTGTCGTCGCTGCTGCACGGTGCCGCCACCGGAGAGCTCGCCTCCGTCGGCCTGCCGTCCTGGCACGACGGCACCGCCGTCACGGTGGTCATGGCCTCCGCCGGCTACCCCGCCACCTCGAGCTCGGGCGACGTGATCCTGGGCGTCGGGGCGGCCGACGTCATCGATGGTGTCGACGTGATCCACGCGGGAACCGCGCTCGACGAGGACGGCCGGTTGGTCACCGCCGGCGGTCGCGTGCTGTCGGTCACCGGAGTGGGCGAGAACCTCGAGCACGCCCGCGACCGGGCCTACGCCGGGGTCGACGCGATCTCCTTCGAGGGCGCCCAGTTCCGCTCCGACATCGCCCTCGCCGCCCAGCGGGGCGAGATCGAGGTCTGACGGTCGGCCCGGCCTCCTGGCCGGGCTCCGGGACCGTGGTGAGCCGCGGGAGGCCGCGGTGGGAGGATGGCGTCCGTGACGACGCCCAACGTTCTGGCCCACCGCTACGCCTCGCCCGAGATCGCCCGCATCTGGTCGCCCGAGCACAAGATCGTGCTCGAGCGGCAGCTGTGGATCGCGGTGCTGAAGGCGCAGCGCGACCTAGGGGTCGAGACGCCCGACGGCGTGATCGAGGCGTACGAGGCCGTGGTCGACCAGGTCGACCTCGCGTCGATCGCCGAGCGCGAGAAGGTCACCCGCCACGACGTGAAGGCCCGCATCGAGGAGTTCGCCGCGCTGGCCGGCAGCGAGCACATCCACAAGGGCATGACGTCGCGCGACCTCACCGAGAACGTCGAGCAGCTCCAGGTGCGTGCCTCGCTGCAGGTCCTGCGCTCGCGCGCCGTGGCGGCCCTGGCCCGCCTGGGGCGGCTCGCGGCCGAGCACGCAGAGCTGGTCATGGCCGGGCGCAGCCACAACGTCGCCGCGCAGGCCACCACGCTCGGCAAGCGCTTCGCCACCGCGGCCGACGAGCTGCTCACCGGCGTGGGCCGGCTCGACGACCTGCAGGCCCGGTACCCGCTGCGGGGCATCAAGGGCCCGGTCGGCACCGCCCAGGACCAGCTCGACCTCCTCGGTGGGGACCAGCAGGCGCTCGCCGACCTCGAGGGACGGATCGCCGCCCACCTCGGCTTCGACCGCGTGCTCACCAGCGTCGGCCAGGTGTACCCGCGCTCGCTCGACTACGACGTGGTGACGTCGCTGGCCCAGCTCGTGGCGGCCCCCTCCAACCTGGCCACCACGATCCGCCTGATGGCGGGCAACGAGCTGGTCACGGAGGGCTTCAAGCCCGGCCAGGTGGGCTCGAGCGCCATGCCGCACAAGATGAACACCCGCTCCTGCGAGCGCGTCAACGGCCTGGCCGTCATCGTCCGCGGGTACGTCTCGATGGTGGGCGAGCTGGCCGGTGACCAGTGGAACGAGGGCGACGTGTCGTGCTCGGTGGTCCGCCGGGTGGCGCTGCCCGACGCGTTCTACGCCGCCGACGGCCTGTTCGAGACGTTCCTGACGGTGCTCGACGAGTTCGGCGTCTTCCCGGCCGTCGTCCAGCGCGAGCTCGACCGCTACCTGCCGTTCCTCGCGACGACGAAGGTGCTCATGGCGGCGGTGCGGGCCGGTGTCGGCCGCGAGGTCGCCCACGAGGTCATCAAGGAGCACGCCGTGGGCGTCGCCCTCGAGATGCGCGAGAAGGGCGCGGCCCGCAACGAGCTCTTCGACCGCCTGGCCGCCGACGAGCGCCTGGCGCTCACCCAGCCCGACCTCGCGATGCTCGTCGCCGCGCCGCTGGAGTTCACCGGTGCGGCCACGGCCCAGGTGGCCGCCGTCGTCGCGCAGGTCGACGGTCTCGTGGCCGCCGACCCCGAGGCCGCTGCGTACGCGCCGGGCGCCATCCTCTGACCGCGGGCCCGGATCCGTCGTTGCGCGGCGACCGCTAGGTCGGCCCCGCCGTTCTGGTGCGTCGGCCCCGGGTCGACGCGCCTCGCTGGTGCACTGCAGGCGGAGGTCGTGGGTTTGCTGCTGCTCTGGCTGCGGGGGGCATGAGCGTGCTGCTGCGACGCTTCGGCACTCGCCGGGTACGGCCTCCGAGAGGGCCTCGACCGGGGATCTGGGTGGGTGCTGGTCCGGAGTCTCGGGTCCGGTCTGGTGCTGGGGGTGACGCACGATTCTTCCTTTGCGCGTGAGCGGCGCAGGATTCTTCGTTCGTGCGTGCCATCGGTGGATCCTCAACCGCAGAGGCCCCGCAGAGGTTGAGGATCCACCGATGACGAGGGCGGCGGGCCAAGGATTCTGCGTTCGCGACGGGATCCCGACACGAACGTAGAAGCGTTCGACCTCCAGCGCACCAACGCAGAATCCTGCGTCCACCCCAGCGCCCGCCACAGCCCAATGACCCAGGCCGCGTCCGGCGCGAGCTGCGCGGTCGAGGCCTTTCGGAGCCCGACGCCACTGCGAGCCGAGGCAGCGCAGCAGCGGGCTGGACCCCCGAGCTCAGTGCAACAGCAACGCGACACCACCCGGCCGACGTAGCCGCTGGGTGAGATCACGCGGCCCGTGCCGGGGGAGCGAGCCGGGACCTCCTAGGCTGTCGCCGTGCCTCTCGACGTCCCCGGTGCCCTGCACCTGCACTCCGGCAAGGTCCGCGACCTCTACGAGCTCGAGTCGGGCCACCTGCTCATGGTGGCGTCGGACCGGATCTCGGCGTACGACTTCGTGCTGAGCCCCGGCATCCCCGACAAGGGCGAGATCCTCACCCGCATGTCGCTGTGGTGGTTCGACCAGCTGGCCGACATCGTGCCGCACCACGTGGTCTCCACCCAGGTGCCCGAGCGGGTGCGTGGTCGCGCGCTCGTCGTCGAGAAGCTCGACATGTACCCGGTCGAGTGCGTGGTCCGCGGCTACCTGACCGGCTCCGGCCTCGCCGACTACCAGGCCACCGGCCAGGTGTGCGGCGTGCCGCTCCCGGACGGTCTGGTCGACGGGTCGCGCCTCCCGGAGCCCATCTTCACGCCCGCCTCGAAGGCCGAGCTGGGCGACCACGACGAGAACATCGACTTCGAGACCGTCGTCGACCTCGTGGGGTCGGAGGTGGCCGAGCGGCTGCGCGACCTGACGCTCGCCGTGTACGCCCGGGCCGAGCGGGTGGCCCGTACCCGCGGCATCATCCTGGCCGACACCAAGCTCGAGTTCGGGGCCCGGCCCGACGGCACCATCGTGCTCGCCGACGAGGTCCTCACGCCCGACTCGTCGCGCTTCTGGCCGGCCGAGACCTACCAGCCGGGCCGCGCCCAGTCGTCGTTCGACAAGCAGTTCGTGCGCGACTGGCTCACCACCGAGTCGGGCTGGGACCGGGCGAGCGACACGCCGCCCCCGACGCTGCCGGCCGAGGTCGTGGAGCGGACCCGCGAGCGCTACGTGCAGGCGTACGAGCAGCTCACCGGCTCCCGCTTCTGACGGTCGGTCCAGGCGCGTTCCCGGTGGGAGTCGCGTACTCGCGGTATCCGAGCGCTGGGTACTGTGGGTGACGTCGCACACACCCCCTGACCCGAGGAGCCGTCGTGGCCAATCTCGCCGCCCTGCTGGAGACCACCACCGAGAAGTACGCCGACCGGACGGCGATCGTCTTCGGCGACACCCGCCTGAACTACGCGCAGGTGAACGGGGCGGCCAACCAGGTGGCGAACCTGCTCGTGTCGCGGGGCGTCCAGCCGGGCGACAAGGTGGCGCTCTCGTGCCCGAACCTTCCGTACTTCACGATCATCTACTTCGGCATCCTCAAGGCAGGCGCCACCGTCGTGCCGCTGAACGTGCTGCTGCGCGGTCGTGAGGTCGCCTACCACCTCGACGACTCCGACGCGGTGGCCTACTTCGCGTTCGAGGGCACGCCGGACCTGCCGATCGGCGAGGCCGCGTGGGAGGGCTTCCAGGCGGTCGACGGCTGCAAGGACTTCTTCCTCATCAAGCTCGACTCCGCCGCCCCGGAGCCCATGGAGGCGCCCGAGTTCTACGCCCCGCTCGTGGCGCAGCAGCCGCCCACGTTCGAGACGGTCGAGCGTGACGACGACGACACCGCGGTCATCCTCTACACGTCGGGCACCACGGGCCAGCCCAAGGGCGCAGAGCTGCGGCACCGCAACATGCGCGACAACGCGCTGGCCGGCACCGACCTGTTCGGCGCCGACGAGTCCAACCCCGACACCTACCTGTGCGTGCTGCCGCTGTTCCACTCCTTCGGGCAGACCTGCATCCAGAACGGTGCGGTGGCGTTCGGCGGCACCGTGGTCATGCTCCCGCGCTTCGAGGCGCAGGCGGCGCTCGGGCTCATGCTCAAGGAGCAGGTCACCTACTTCGCCGGTGTCCCCACCATGTACTGGGGCCTGCTGGGCGCGCTCGACGACAGCGTCGACGTGGCGACCATCGCGAAGAACCTGCGAGTCGCCGCAGCCGGCGGCTCGGCGCTGCCGGTCGACATCCACCGCCAGTTCTCCGAGCGCTTCGGGGTGACGATCCTCGAGGGCTACGGCCTGTCGGAGACGTCGCCCGTCGCGTCGTTCGCCCGCTACGGCGAGGAGCCGCGCGTCGGCTCCATCGGCGTGCCGATCCCCGGCGTGGAGATGAAGCTCATCGACGACGAGTGGAACGACGTGTCCGACGACGTCCAGGAGGACGGCAAGTCCGCGGTGGGCGAGATCGCCATCAAGGGCCACAACGTCATGAAGGGCTACTACGACCGTCCCGAGGCCACCGAGGAGGCCATCCACGACGGTTGGTTCCGCTCGGGCGACCTCGCGCGCAAGGACGCCGACGGCTTCTACTACATCGTCGACCGCAGCAAGGACATGATCATCCGCGGTGGCTTCAACGTGTACCCGCGTGAGCTCGAGGAGGTGCTGATCTCGCACCCTGCCGTCTCGCTGGTCGCCGTCATCGGCGTTCCCCACGAGTCGCACGGCGAGGAGATCAAGGCCGTGGTCGTCAAGGAGAAGGATCACGACGACGTCTCCGAGGCCGACCTCGTGGCGTGGGGCAAGGAGCAGTTCGCGGCCTACAAGTACCCGCGCATCGTGGAGTTCCGCGACGAGCTGCCGATGACCGCGACCGGCAAGATCCTCAAGCGCGAGATCTGAGCCCAGCTCGACCGATGATGTGCGACGGCCGGGTCCGGGGAGGCCCGGGCCCGGCCGTTCGCTCGTCCCTCGCTAGCGCAGCCCGAAGATCGGGGGGAGGGCGAGCAGCATGGTGAGCGACCACGTGCAGTGCGTGAGGACCGGCGCGAGGATGCCTCCCGACACGCGGCGCTGCAGCCCCACGACCACGCCGAGCAGGATCGCGGCGAACGCGAGCATCACGTTGCCCGTGGCGAGGGTCGCGACGGTGTAGGCCACGGTCGTCCAGACGACCGGGTGTCGAGGGATGGCGGCGTACGCGGCGCCGCGGAAGAACAGCTCCTCCGCCACGCCGTTGACGGCGGTGACGACGACCAGCAGCGGCAGCGTGCCCTCGGTCGCGAACCCCAGCACCTTCTCGACCTGGTCGGACAGCAGCGGGATGTCCCGCACGACGAGAGCGCCCACGACGAACACGCCCGCGAGCGCCAGACCGAGGGCGATGGGCTGCACCACGGGGCGGACGAGGCCGTCCTCGTCGTCGGGGTCGTCGGTGACGATGTGCCCCAGGTGAAGCCGACCGGACGCGAAGGCACCGATGGTCCAGACCGCGGCGAGCCCGAACGTGAGCGGGTAGAACCACGGGCTGCCAGGCTCGACGCGCAACGAGATGCCGAGCACGACGGCGCCGAGCACCACGACACCGGCGGTCACCCACTGGCGCCGCCGGAACGCCGCGGGCGACATGCGGTGGTCGCGGGACACGACCTCCCGCAGGGAGCGGTCGACCCAGCGTCGGCCCGGGTAGCTGCGCATCACGGCGGGCTCAGCCGCGAGGCTCGAAGCCGGCGACGACCGCTGCCATGTCGTCGGCACCGTGCCCGGCGTCGGAGGCCGCGACGAAGCGGTCGCGCACGGACGCCAGGAGCGACGTGTCCATGCCGTCCGCACCGGCGTCGAGCATGAGCGAGAGGTCCTTCACGACGCCGTCGACCGCGAAGGACGGCGTGAGGTCGTCGGCGAGGATCGCGCGACCCTTCACATGGGCGTAGGGGGTGTCCACGGCCGTGCCCTCGATCGCCTCCAGGAAGAGGCCGGGGTCGACGCCCTGGACCCGTGCCAGCGTCAGCGCCTGCGCAGCGGCGGCGGTGAGCGAGGCGACCCAGGAGTTGCAGGCCAGCTTGAGGGCACTGGCCTGCCCCGCGGAGTCGCCGACGACGAGCGTGCGCGACCCGATGGCATCGAGCACGGGACGCGCCGTCGCGAGCGCCTCCTCGGGTCCGGAGGCGAGCACGGTCAGTGCGCCGTCGGCGGCGGGCTTCTTCGTCCCGAGGACCGGGGCGTCGACGAGCACCCGGTCGTGCCGCTCGGCGAGGTCGTGCAGCCGACGCGCGCCCTCGGGACCCACGGTCGCGGTCTGCAGCCACACGGCGGAGGGAGCAGACCCCGCCAGGGCCTGCTCCAGCACCTCCTGCACGGATGCCTCGTCGAACAGGGAGACCACGACCACGTCGGCGTCGGCGACCGCCTCGGCAGCGGTCGCGGCCACCTCGGCACCCTGGTCCCGCAACGGCTCGGACTTCTCCGGGCTCCGGTTCCAGACGGTCGTCGCGAAGCCGGCTCGCAGGACCGACGCGGCCATCCCGGCGCCCATGGCACCGAGCCCGATCACACTCACGCGCATGTCCCGACCGTACGTCGGACAGCGCGGTGGTGCCGAGTGAGAGCGTCGGGCCAGGACGCCGATAGGATGCCCACATGGCCCGCATCATCGTCGACGTCATGCCCAAGCCCGAGATCCTCGACCCGCAGGGCAAGGCCGTCCACGGCGCCCTTCCGCGGCTCGGTTTCGAGGGTGTCACCGACGTCCGCCAGGGCAAGCGCTTCGAGCTCGAGGTCGATGCGGCCGACGAGCCCACGCTGGCCGAGGTCGAGAAGATCGCCGGGACGCTGCTTTCCAACCCGGTCATCGAGGACTTCACCGTCCGCGTCGAGGGCTGAGGGTCCCACCCATGAGGAGCACGCCATGAAGATCGGCATCGTCACGTTCCCCGGGTCGCTCGACGACGTCGACGCACGCCGCGCCGTGCGTCTGGCCGGCGGTGACCCGGTCGCGCTGTGGCACGGCGACCACGACCTCCAGGGCGTCGACGCGGTCATCCTGCCCGGCGGCTTCTCCTACGGTGACTACCTGCGCTGCGGCGCCATCGCCCGGTTCGCCCCGGTGATGACCGAGGTCGTGGCGGCGGCCCAGGGCGGCATGCCCGTCCTCGGCATCTGCAACGGCTTCCAGATCCTCTGCGAGTCGCACCTGCTGCCCGGCGCGCTCATCCGCAACGACCACCGCACCTTCATCTGCCGCGACCAGGTCCTGTCGGTCGAGAACGCCGACACCGCGTGGACCACTGACTACGCGGCCGGCCAGCACATCACCATCCCGCTCAAGAACGGTGAGGGTGGCTTCGTGGCCGACCAGGCCACGCTCGACCGGCTCGAGGGGGAGGGCCAGGTGGTCTTCCGCTACGTCGGCACCAACCCGAACGGGTCGTTGCGCGACATCGCGGGCATCACCAACGAGCGCGGCAACGTCGTGGGGCTCATGCCGCACCCCGAGCACGCCGTCGAGGACCTTTGTGGCCCCGGCACCGACGGCCTCGGCTTCTTCACGTCGGCCGTCAAGGCGCTCACCAGCGCATGAGCCTGCCCGTCGGCTGGTCCGTGGTCCTGCTCGTCACGGCAGCCTGGAACCTGTTCATCTGGCCGCAGTTCTGGCGTCGGGTGACGAAGGACGCCCGCGCCCGCGACGAGCAGGGTCGGCCCACGGCGTTCTTCCGCGTGCACGCGGTGCTGATCGGTGTCTCGCTCGCGCTCGGCGTCGCCGTGGGCGTGCTCGGGCTGCTGACCCTGCTCTGACCGGCGCGCGGCGCCGTCATGACTAGGGTGGGTGGCATGGAACGCCGCACCTACGTGCTCGTCGACGGGGAGAACATCGACGCGACCCTCGGTCAGTCGATCTTCGGCCGTCGCCCCCACCCCCACGAGCGGCCTCGGTGGGACCGGGTGCTCGCGTTCGCCGAGTCCACGTGGGACCAGCCCGCGCAGGGCCTGTTCTTCATCGCCGCGAACGGCGACGTGCCCATGTCGTTCGTGCAGGCGCTCACCGCCATGGACTACCGGCCCGTCCTGCTGTCGGGCACGCCCGACCAGAAGGTCGTCGACATCGCCATCCAGCGCACCCTCGAGGAGCTGGCCCGGCGCGACGCCGACGTCATGCTCGCGAGCAACGACGGCGACTTCGTCCCGCAGCTCGGCGCACTCGTGGGCACCCGCAAGGTCGGTCTGCTCGCGTTCCGCGAGATGCGCAGCAGCGCCTTCGTCCCGCTCATCGAGCGCGGGCTCGAGTTCCACGACCTCGAGTACGACGTGCACGCCTTCAACGAGGAGCTCCCGCGCATCCGCGTGGTGCCGATCGACGAGTTCGACCCGGCTCAGTTCCTGTAGGCAGCTGGCGGTCCTCGCTGCTGCTGAGTCGCTCGGCTGGGCTTTGTTCTGCGGCTGCGTTGCTCGGGGTGGGGCTTCGCTCGCTGCTGCGCTCCCGCGGGTGGGTCTTCCCCTGCGGCTGCGCTTCCGCGGGTGGGGCTTCGACCTGCGGCTGCGTCGCTGTGGCTGCGAGGCGGGTCGGTCTCCGAAAGGGCCTCGACCGGCGGATGGGTCCCGGGTCGGTCGGGCTCTCGGAGCGTGGCTCGGGGGGACGCAAGGTTCTGCGTTCGTGCGTGAGGGGGCGAAGGATGCTGCGTTCGCTACGGGATCCCGTCACCAACGCAGCATCGTTCGGGCTTCCGCGCGCGAAGGCAGAATCCTGCGTCCAGCGGGGCTTCGGTACGCGGCGGGTGGGCAGGGATTCTCCCTTCTCGTGGACCGTTCCACGCAGAAGGAGAATCACTGCCCGCAAGAGCCTCATCTCGTCGCCACGATGCTCCCTTCGCGAGGCACGGTCCACGCGAAGGAAGCATCGTGCGTGGATCACGCACAGATGAAGAATCGTGGCCGCGCCCCGCAGACCCAGCCGACCCGAGACCTCCTGCTCCGGTCGAGGCCCTTTCGGAAACCGACCCGCCTCGAAGCCACTACGACGCAGCATCGAGCGGCAACCCGGCCGCGCCCCGCAGACCCAGCCGTGCCGGGACCCACCGCTCCGGTCGAGGCCCTTTCGGAGGCCAGCCCCGACTCGGAGCCACAGCGACGCAGCAACGAGCGAGAACCCAGCCCCGCCCGGCAGACCCAAACGAGCCAAGACCCACCGCTCCGGACGAGGCCCTTTCGGAGGCCAGCCCCGCCTAGAAGCCACAGCGACGCAGCCGCAGGGCGACGCTCGGCGACCGCGGAGAAGCGGGCCGGGTGACGCAGGGCACGGGAGCGGAACCGCCGGCCGCGGGTCCCCGGCTGCTAGGCTGGAGGTCCACGGGAGCCCCGGAACGTTCGGAGGGCCTCCCCCTCCTTGCTCGAACAGGCCGCGTCATCCGACGCAGAGCGGTTCGAGCCACCCAACGTCTGAGAGTTCTGTGAACCAGCCTTCTGGCAGCCCTGTGCTGTCCACCCGTCCCACCCCTGCCCTGACGTCGTTCAACGACCTCGGCCTCCCCTCCTCGCTCGTCAAGGCGCTCGCCCGTGAGGGCATCGTCGAGCCCACCCCGATCCAGCAGGCCGTCCTTCCGTCGGCGCTCGCCGGGCGCAACGTGCTCGGCCGGGCCCGCACCGGATCGGGCAAGACCCTGTCCTTCGGCCTGCCCGTGCTCGACCAGCTGGCCGGCGGCACCCGCCGTCCGAAGGCGCCGCGTGGCCTCATCCTGGTGCCCACGCGTGAGCTGGCCACCCAGGTCCAGCGCGCCCTGGCGCCGCTGGCGGCACCGCTGCACCTGCGCATCATGACCGTGCTCGGCGGCACCCCGATCAACAAGCAGATCCACCAGCTGCGCGACGGCGTCGACCTCGTGGTCGCCACCCCGGGTCGCCTCGCCGACCTCGTCGACCGCCGCGCGTGCACCCTCGACCACGTCGAGATCACGGTGCTCGACGAGGCCGACCACCTCTGTGACCTCGGCTTCTTCAAGCCGGTCGACGCCCTCGTGGCCATGACCCGCCAGGGCAGCCAGCGGCTGCTGCTGTCGGCCACCCTCGACGGCGACGTCGACCGTCTGGTGCGTCGTCACCTCCCGCAGCACGACCTGCACGAGATCGAGTCCGCGCAGGAGACCGAGATGCGCATGGACCACCACGTGCTGGTCAGCTCGCGCACCGAGAAGCTGGCCACCGCGGCGCGGCTGCTCGCCGACAACCCCCGCACCATCGTGTTCGCCCGTACCCGCCGCGGAGCCACGCGCCTCGCGCGTCAGCTCACCACCGCCGGCATCGAGGCGGTCGACCTGCACGGCGACCTCAACCAGGCCAAGCGCGAGCGCAACCTGGCCCGCTTCAGCAAGGGTGCGGCCGACGTCATCGTCGCGACCGACATCGCCGCCCGCGGCATCCACGTCGACGACGTGAAGCTGGTCGTCCACTACGACGTGCCGGCCGAGCACAAGGCGTACACGCACCGCTCCGGTCGTACCGCCCGCGCGGGTGAGGCCGGCACGGTCATCACGATGACCACGCGTGAGGACCTGCGCGACGTCGTCCAGCTGCAGGCCAAGGCCGGCGTGACCGCTCGCCAGCACGATGCCGCCACGGCACCGAAGCCGCTGACGCCCGAGGCGCTCGCCGCCAGCGGCGTCCTGCCCGAGCGCACGTCGGGCGGAGCCGGACACCGTGCGGGTTCCGGATCCGGTCGTGGTGGCCAGGGCCGAGGCGGACAGAACCGTGGCGGTGGCCAGAACCGGTCGCCGCGCGGCGGTGGCCAGGGCCGCCCCGCCGGCCAGGGTCGCTCTGCCGGACAGGGCCGCCCCGGCGGCAACCGTCGCCGCAGCGGCGGTGGACAGGCCCGCAACGCGTCCTGACCCCCACCCGGTCGTCGATCAGCGGCGCAGCGGCAGCACGACGTTCCTGCCGGTCGTCTCCTGCCCTGCCGTGGTGGGGATGACGGTCGACGAGGGCCGGTACACGCCGTTCAGGTACCAGCGCGCCGCGTAGCGCGGCTCGGTGGGGATCACCTTCACCTGCCAGGTGCCCGGGGGCAGGTCGTCCACCGCCCAGGAGCCCTTCGTGGTGTAGGTCGTGAAGCTCGGTGAGCTGCCGTTCTCGGGGTATGCCGTCACGGTCGCCTCGATCGGAGTCCTCGCCGAGTTCGTCACCCGTCCGGAGATCCGCGACGAACGGGCTTCGAAGGTGCGGACCGGGATCGTGGCCGCCTCACCGATTCCCACAGAGATGCCCTCGGTCTCCGGACATGTATCGCGCGCGAACGTCGGGCTCCCGCCGGCCTTCGCGAGGTCGCCGTCGTGGCACAGGCTCAGGAAACGGTCGGACGCGTCCTCGTACACCAGGTGGTACTCGCCGCGCGGCAGGCCCTTGAAGCGGAACGAACCACCCGGCCGCACAGCCGTCTCGACGGGGTAGACCTTTCGGTCGTCGGCCAGCGGTCCGCGCGTCGGGAAGTCGGAGTCGGCGACGAGTCCCTCGAGGTACACGCGTGCCGAGCTCGGCGACGTGCCGTCCGGGTAGGCGAGCCATCCCGTGATCGTCGAGCCCACACGGGCCGTGATGGCCTTGCTGGTGGTGGTGCCGCGCTTGACGGCGATGGCGCGCCAGCCCGACACGATGTCACGGTCGGGATCGTCGTACCAGAGCTCGTAGCGACCTCCGGACACGACCGACCGGGGCGACATGGTGAACGCGCCCCTGGCGTCGGTCGTGGTGGTGGCGATGGTGTCGTAGCTGTCGCCGGAGTCGGGGTCGAGCAGCATGAGCCGGACCTTCACACCTGCCTGTCGTTCCCCGGCGGCGTAGACGCCGCCCTTGACGGTGGTGGTGGTGGTGGCTGCGTCGGACGCCGGCACGGTGATCGCACCGACGGTGGCCAGCGTGCAGGATAGACCGGCGACGACCAGCGTCACGATGCGGCGACCTGTCCTGAGGGAGTGCTTCATGGTTCCTCCGATGGTGTGGGTGTCGTCCACTAGATGCTGCGCGGCGCCGAAAAGTTGTCCCCGGCCGGGCCGGGCCGGGATCGGGGTCAGTCGCGGGGGCTCGTCCAGGCCTTCGACGGGTAGCCGGTGTCGAAGTGCATGTAGTCGGCGACGTCGATGTTCTGCCAGATCCAGCCCTCGTCCTCGAAGAGCCGGACGGTCGCGTCGTCGGCCAGGATCTTCCCGGGGGCCGGTGTCCGCTCGGCGTGGGTGGCGCGCGGTGACCAGCAGCGGCAGCGCAGGTCCATCCAGGGGTTGAGGTCGGGGTTGATGTCGATCGCGCGGCCGTTCGCGTGCGGCGACTGCAGCACCGGCGCGTTGATCTGGTCCGGGCGGCGGCAGTTGTACGCGGACGTGTTGTTGGCCTGCAGGCTCTTCAACGTGTCACCGTCGAAGGCCTCGACCGGGTCCATGCGCTCGATCGGGAAGCCGCGCTCGTGCAGCGTGACGAAGATGCGCCCGAGGCTCCCGACGACGTCGCGGTTCGCCACCAGCACCCCTCGGCGATCCACGCCCTCGAAGTCGACGTAGGTGACCTCCAGCTCGCGCAGGTCGTCACGGTCGACGGGGCACCCGGGCCGCCAGGCCCCGGTGCGGACCATCGCCGCCCAGCGCGCGTCGGAGACCTCGCCGACCGTCGGCGCCGTAGGGGTCGGGGTAGGCGTCGGCGCGGTCTCGGTCTCCGCGGGCGCGCTCGTCGGCGTCGGCGTGCGCGTGGCAGGCGCGTCGTCCGCTCGGTCCGGCTCGGAGCAGCCGACCAGCACGGACGTCGCCAGCACGACGACGGTCAGGACGAGGACGGCCAGGACGCCGGGGGAGCGGTGCGAAGGTCGCGACACCCCGCCCACGGTAGTGCGGGATCGCCTCCGCCGGGGTCGGTCCTCGCGCGCGAGCCGCGCGTGCGGTGGCTACGCTGCGGCCATGCTGACGGTGTCGACCCTGCGCGGCCGCATCGTCCTGCTCGGGCCGGCCTTCGTGGCCGCGGTGGCCTACGTCGACCCGGGCAACGTGGCCACCAACGTCACCGCGGGGGCCCAGTTCGGCTACACGCTGGTGTGGGTGGTGGTGCTCGCGAACGTCATGGCCGTGCTGGTGCAGTACCTCTCGGCGAAGCTGGGGCTGGTGACGCAGGCGTCGCTCGCGACCCACGTCGGGCGACGGCTGCGACGCGGCCCACGCCTGGCGTACTGGGTGCAGGCCGAGGCGATCGCGATCGCCACGGACCTCGCCGAGGTGGTGGGGGGCGCGATCGCGCTGAACCTGCTGTTCGACCTGCCGCTCGTGGTCGGCGCCGTGCTCACGGCAGGGGTCTCGTTGCTCGTGCTGAGGGTCGGCGACGCCCGCGGGCAGGGTGCGCTCGAGCGCACGATCCTCGGGTTCCTCGCGATGATCGCCGTCGGGTTCGTGGCCGGCCTCGTCGTCAACCCACCGGCCGCCTCGGAGGTGGCCGGTGGCCTCGTGCCGACGTTCGCGGGCGCCGAGAGCGTGCTGCTCGCGTCGGGCATCATCGGCGCCACGGTGATGCCTCACGTCATCTACCTGCACTCGGGGCTCACGTCGGGCCGGCTCGGCGCACGGGGCCGCGAGGTGTCGGTGGCCGGGCTGCTGCGCGCCACGCGGACCGACGTCGTGCTCGCGCTGCTGCTCGCCGGTGTCCTCAACCTGTCGCTGCTGCTCGTCGCCGCGGCCGGTCTGCAGGGTCTGCCGGGCACCGACACCCTCACGGGGGTGCACGCGCTCGTCACGTCGGAGCTCGGGGCGGGGGTGGCGCTGCTGTTCGCGGTGGCCCTGCTCGGGTCCGGCCTCGCCTCGACGGCCGTGGGGGCGGCCGCGGGCGCGGAGGTCATGCAGGGTCTGCTCGGGATCCGCGTGCCGCTGCTGCTGCGGCGGGTGGTGACGGTGATCCCGGCCCTGGTCGTGCTCGTGCTCGGCATCGACCCCAGCCGTGCCCTGGTCGTGTCGCAGGTGGTGCTGTCGTTGGGCATCCCGTTCGCGCTCGTGCCCCTCGTGCGCCTCACCGCGAGCAGGGCCGTGATGGGCGAGCACGTGAACCGGGTGGGCACCACGGTGGCGGCGTGCGCCGTGGCGGCCGTCGTGATCGCGCTCAACCTCTCCCTCCTGGTGCTCACCTTCACGTGATCCGCTCCGCGGCCCCCCGGGGCGTTCCCCGGCGGGGGAGGGCGGCCTCTGGCATCATCGCGAGTCATGTCCCTCCCGCTCGTCCCGCGCGTCCGCGTGCCCCGTGACCTCGCAGGGGCGGCGGTGAACCTGCGGGACAAGGCGCAGGGACGTCGCATCGCCGACCTGCGGCCGACCCCGCGCACGCTCATCAAGGTGACGGAGCACGCCAGCCTCTTCCGCTACGACCCGTACCCGGGCCTCGAGCAGCACGGCGAGCCGCTGCTTTTCGTCCCGCCCCTCGCGGCGCCGGCGCTGGCCTTCGACCTGCGTCGCGGGTGCAGCGTGGTGGAGTACTTCGTGCAGCAGGGACGTCCCGTGTACCTGGTCGACTACGGACCGGTCAGCTTCGAGCACCGCGAGCTCGGCATCGAGCACTGGGTGCACACCGTGATCCCGCAGGCGGTCCGCCACGTCCACGCCGACGCAGGCGACCGGCCGGTGCACCTGGCGGGGTGGTCGCTGGGTGGGATCTTCACCATCTTCACGGCCGCGTCCGACCCGTCCCTGCCGCTCGCGTCGGCCACCGCGGTCGCCTCGCCCTTCGACCTGACCCAGGTGCCGCTGATCGCGATCACGCGTCCGGTCAACGCGGTCGCGAGCGGTCTGGTGAGCGCCGCGTACCGCACGCTCGGCGGGGTCCCGGCGCCCCTGACCCGTCTGGGGTTCCAGATCTCGGCGATCGACAAGTACCTGACGAAGCCGATCTCGATGCTCACGCACGCCGACGACCGCGACTTCCTCGCCCAGCTCGAGGCGGTGGACCGGTTCACCGACAACATGTACGCCTACCCGGGCCGCACGTTCGGGCAGCTGTACCACGTGGTGGTGCGCAGCAACGCGCTCGCGACCGGGGTCGTGGAGCTGGGCGGACGCTCGATCGAGCTGGCCCGGATCGACGTCCCCGTCCTCGTGGTGGCCGGGCTGGGCGACACGCTCGCGCCGACCGGGGCCGTCAGCCACCTCGTGGACCTGCTCACGGGATCGCCCGACGTGCAGCTCGTCCAGGCGCCCGGGGGTCATCTGGGCGTGCTCACCGGACGAGCCGCACGTCGGACGTCGTGGCCCGCCATGGAGGGCTTCTACGCCCGGCACGACACCGACTGACACCGCCTTCGGGTCGCGCCGCGTGGTCGGTCCCGGGGCGTAGGCTCGGAGCGTGCCCGAGATGCCCGAGGTCGACGCGCTCGTGGTCTTCCTGCGTGAACGGGCCGTGGGTGCCGTCCTGGCCGACGTCGAGCTGGCGTCGTTCGCCGTGCTCAAGACGTTCGACCCGCCGGTCTCGGCCCTCGCCGGGCTCCAGGTCACGGGCGTGCACCGGCACGGCAAGTTCGTCGACCTCGACGTCGACGGCTTGCACCTCGTGATCCACCTGGCGAAGGCGGGCTGGCTTCGCTGGTCCGACAACCTCACCGACAAGCGCCTCAAGATGGGTGCCGGCCCTCTCGCCGCGCGGGTCCGGCTCGACCACGGCGACGGACCCCACGTCGGCTTCGACGTCACGGAGGCCGGCACCCGCAAGGGCCTCGCGCTGTACGCGGTGCGCGACCCGCAGGACGTGCCCGGCATCGCGGCTCTGGGGCCCGACCCCCTCGCCGAGGGCTTCTCGGTGGCGCCCCTGCTCGAGGGTCGACGCATGCAGGTCAAGAGGTTCCTGCGCGACCAGAAGATCGTGGCAGGCATCGGCAACGCCTACAGCGACGAGATCCTGCACGCCGCCAAGATGTCGCCGTTCGCGCTCGCCTCCGAGCTCGACGCCGAGGAGGTCGAGCGTCTCGACGCCGCGATCACGTCGGTGCTCGCCGAGGCGATGGCCGAGGCGCACGGCAAGCCCGCCTCGGAGCTCAAGGACTCCAAGCGCTCCCGCATGCGGGTGCACGGCCGGGCCGGCGAGGTGTGCCCGGTCTGCGGGGACACGGTGGCCGAGGTCGTCTTCGCCGACTCCTCGCTGCAGTACTGCCCCACCTGCCAGACCGGGGGCAAGCCGCTCAAGGACCGGTCGACGAGCAAGTTCCTCAAGTAGGCGGGCCCTCTCGGCTCGGGCCCGTCCTGCGGCTGCGTCGGTCGGGGTGGGTCTCGACCTGCGGCTACGTGGCTGTGGGTGGGTCTCGACCTGCTGCTGCGCTCCCGCGGGTGGGTCTCGACCTGCTGCTGCGTTGCTGTGGGTGGGTCTCGACCTGCTGCTGCGCTCCCGCGGGTGGGCCTCGACCTGCTGCTGCGTCGCTGTGGCTCGTCGTCGACCTGCGCTCCGAAAGGGCCTCGACCGGCGGATGGGTCCGGGGTCGGCCGGGCTCTCGGAGCGCGGCCCCGGGGGACGCAAGATTCTGCGTTCGTGCGTGATGGGTCGAAGGATGCTGCGTTCGCTACGGGATCCCGTAGCGAACGCAGCATCGTTCGGGTTTCTGCACGCGAAGGCAGAATCTTGCGTCCGCCGGGGCGACTCGTGCGCCGGGGTGGGCAGAGGTTCTTCCTTTGCGTGGGACGGTCCAGGAGAAGGGAGAATCACTGCCCGTACGGGGCCCTTTTCGTCGCCACGATGCTTCCCTTCGCGAGGCACGGTCCACGGGAAGGAAGAACCGTGCGTGGATCCCGCGCAGATGGAGAATCGTGGCCGCGCCCCGCAGACCCAGCCGGGACCAGTCCCACCGCTCCGGTCGAGGGCCCTTTCGGAGACCACCCCGACGCGCAGCCACAGCGGCGCAGCAGCAAGCGAGAACCCAGCCGCGCCCCGCAGGCCCAACCGGGACGAGACCCCCGCTCCGGTCGAGGCCCTTTCGGAGAGCAGGTCGACTCGCAGCCACAGCGGCGCAGCAGCAGGCGAAAGCCCAGCGGCAGCGACGCAGCAGCACGCGAAGGCCCGCGCACCGACGCTGCCGACGGCCGATCCCGGTCAGCCCAGCGCGACGAGGGTGACCGCGGTGGCGGCCAGGGCCAGGCCGACGCCCTGCCAGGCCTGGATGCGCTCCTTCAGCACCAGCGTGGCCAGCAGCACGGTCGCGGCCGGGTAGAGCGCCGAGATGACCGAGACCACCGACAGCAGTCCCTCGCGCGTGGCGAGCAGGAAGGCCGTGGTGGCCGTGGCCCCGAGGGGTCCCATCGCCAGTGCGCGCCACGCTGCGGGCTCGCGGGGGACCCACGGCTGACGCACCGCCACGGCGACGGCCACGACGGCCAGCATGGCCACGGCGTTGGCGAGGGCCAGCGGCCAGAGCCCGGCGTCGTCGCCCACCTGCCCGAGCGCGACGAACAGCACGCCGAAGCCGACACCGGCCAGCAGGCCGTCGACGACGCCCCCGCGGTGCGCGGCCGCCGCGACGGCGTCCTCCTCGACCACGCGCGACACCAGGGCGATCGCGGGGAAGGCCACCACGATCCCGGCCAGGGCCAGCGCGCTCGGCCGGTCACCCGTGACGAGACCGACCGCCACGGGCAGCAGGGCGCAGACGACCGCGGACAACGGGGCCACCACGCTCATCCGTCCGCCGGTGAGCCCGCGGTACAGCACCGCTGCACCCACGCCGGCCCCGACGCCGCCGGCCGATGCCCAGGCCCAGTCCGACCCGACCGCGGTGCCTCCCACGACCGCTGCGGCGGCGGCCACGCACACCGTCGACGACAGCTGCCCGACGACGGCGGTCTGCCACGGTCCCGATCGCTTGGCGAACAGCCCACCGAGGAAGTCCGAGACGCCGTACGCGAGCGCGGAGATCAGGGACAGGACGACGGCCACGCGAGCACCCTAGGGCACCGCCGTGACGCGCCACCTGTCGCCGGACCGCTCCCGTCCGGTGGCTGGGGCGCGGGACCTACGCTGGTGCCATGACGCACGACGGTGGACCACGACGCGAGAGCTGGAGCGCGCGCACCAACCGCGCCGTGCACGGGGCGACGACCCGCGTCGACGGGCAGACGGCCGACGCCGCGCACCGCGCGGTCGCCGTCATCGTCCCGGCCGTGCGGCTGCTGCGGATCCCGTCGCTCCTGCTGGCGGTCGCACCCCTGCCGTTCCTGGCGGCCACGTTCGCGCTCGGCCTGGCGTCCGGCAGCACCGTCGGCACGGTGCTCGTGGTCGCCGCGGTCCTGCTGGCCCTGGTGCCCGCGGCCTTCGCGGCGCGTCGCCACCGGGTGCTCCGTGCGGTCGAGGAGCCCGAGCAGCTGGCCACCGAGCTCGGCATCGCGGTGAGCCTGAGCGACAAGGTCGACGAGACGCGCGGCGCACTCACCTCGATCGCCGGCGGTGGGGGCTGGCGGGTGCTGTCCCGGCTGAAGGGCGTGTGGTCGGGCGTCGGCATGACCGGGCGGTGGATCGAGGGCGTGGGCGACCTCCCGCGCGCCCGCTACTTCGTGCCGCCCAAGATCGGTACCTCGGTCAGCCTGGTCCTCGCCACGCTCTGGACCGTGCCGATCTCGGCGCTGCTGGCCTTCTTCGCCCTCGTCGCGGCCATCGCCGGGACGCTCTGACCGCAGCGGGGTCCCCCGACGGGCTCGTCGGGAGTGCTTCACTGGATGCCATGAGCGGTCCGGCGTCCTGGCCACCCGTCCCAGCCGTCATCGGTCATCGCGGTGTGCCGGGCCTTCGCCTGGAGCACACCCGCGCGTCCTACGAGCTGGCGATCGAGCAGGGCGCCGACTACATCGAGCCCGACGTGGTCGCCACGCGCGACGGCCACCTCGTCGTGCGGCACGAGAACGAGATCGGGCACACCACCGACATCGCCGCGCGCCCGGAGTTCGCCGACCGCCGCACCACGAAGCGGATCGACGGCGTGTGGCTGAGTGGCTGGTTCACCGAGGACCTCACGCTCGAGGAGGTCAAGACACTGCGTGTGCGCGAGCGTCTCCCGCAGCTGCGCCCGCAGAACCTCGCCCTCGCCGGCACGCAGCAGGTGCTGACGTTCGAGGAGGTCCTGGAGATCGCCCGCCGGGCCGATCGTCGAGTGGGGGTCTACGTGGAGACCAAGCACCCCACCTACTTCCAGGGACTCGGCCTCGACCTGGACGACCGGCTGGTCGACGCCCTGGAGGCGGCCGACCTGAACCGCCCCGACGCCGACGTCCCGGTGGTGATCCAGTCGATGGAGACCGGCAACCTGCGTGCGTTGAGGCCACGCACACCGCTCACGCTCGTCCAGCTGCTCGACCGCAAGGAGGCCCCGTGGGACCTCGTGGCGGCCGGCGACCCCCGCACCTACGCGGACCTGACCACGAGCGACCAGCTGGCCGAGCTCGCCCGGCACGTCGACGGCATCGGTCCCAACAAGACGCTGGTCATCGCACGGCGACGAGGCCACTGGCTGGACGGGGAGACCGGCCTGGTGGAGCGCGCGCACGCGGCGGGCCTCCTCGTGCACATCTGGACCATGCGCGACGAGAACAACTTCCTGCCCGCCGACTTCCGTTCCAGCGCCGACGTGGCCGCCCACGGCGACGCCGAGGCCGAGTACCTCGCGTTCTTCGATGCCGGGGTGGACGGGGTGTTCAGCGACTACGCCGCCACCGCGGTGGCGGCGCGCGACCGTTGGCTCGCCGCCGGGGGTCAGTCGCGGCGGGCGGGATCGATGTCGTCGGTCTCGTCGTAGTCCGCGACGTCCGGGGCGACAGGCGTCGCGGCCTGCGGGCCACGGCCGCGTCGGCTGACGACGAGCGTCGCGACCAGGCCGAGGGCGCCCAGGACGATGAGTCCGACCGCGACGGCGCGCCCGATCTGGTCACCGTCGAGCACGTCCTGGCCCTGCGCAGCCCACAGACCGGCCGCGGCGAGGAAGAACAGGCCGAAGAGCGTGTTGAAGGGCCGCACGCGGGGGCGTCGGGTCGAGGTCGGCGAGGTGGTCATGGTGCTCCTGTCGGAAAGAGGGTCGGGGGTGGGCGCGGCGGTCATGGGCGACGTACCTCCACCTGGCCGAGCGAGTGGTCGACGTCGATCGTGAGGGCCGGACCCGTGGCGGAGGCCCGCAGTCGCCGGTCGACGCCGCTGTCGCGCTCCCCGAGGACCACGAGGTCACCGGCACGAACCGACGCGTCGACCACGACGGGCACGCCGTCGGGCACGACGACCACGGTCTGGCCCATGCCGGTCTCGATCTCGATCGTCCGCCCGAGCAGGGCGTCCGGGTCGGACACGTCGGTCAGGTCCAGCTCGAACTGGCCGAAGCCGAAGGAGTAGCTGTCGCGGACCTGCGCCGCGCTCTGCGGGGCGACGTCCAGCTCCCCGCCGCGGAGCGTGGGGACCAGGGTGCCCAGGGCGAGCACCGGCAGCAGGAGCAGCCCGATCAGCACGAGCGGGAGCCCTCCTCGCACGAAGGTGCAGAGCACGAGGCCCAGACCGACGACCGCGAGGGCCACGGCCACGTAGGTCGGCCACGTCGGGTCGGCCACGAGGCGCACCACGGCGAGGGCGATCGCGATCGACGACAGGGCGAGCAGCGTCGGGATCCAGCTGTACGGCTCACGGGGCTCCCGCGGGGGCGGGGGCTGGATCGAGCGGCGGGGCTCCGACGGAGGCGTGGGCGGCAGGCCCGCGGTCGGGTGCTCCCCGCCGGCCGTGTCGAGGACGACCGTGTCGGTGGGGGTCGACGACCACGACGTGGCGGGATCGGCCACGGTCGGGCCGGTGGAGCCGGAGGGGTCCGACCCGGTGTCGACACCGTGGGCGTCCTGCCCGCCCCGTCGGCCCCCGCGTCGGACCAGCCAGACGACCAGGGCGACCGGGCCGCCGATGACGAGCGCGGCCCAGAAGAGCCCGTCCCCGCCCCAGCCCCAGCCTCCGTCGCCGAGCACGCCGAGCACGGCCAGCACGGCGGCCACCACGAGGCCGGTGTCGCGCACCTGCGCCTCGCTGGTGTCGAGCCCGAACCACTCGCCGACGTGGCTGCGCGGCTCGTCGTCGGCGGGCAGGAGCAACCAGCCCGCGACGTAGAGGATGACGCCGGCGAGCCCCACGAAGCACAGGACGACCGTGAGCACCCGCACGACGACCGGGTCGATGTCGAAGCGGCGGGCGACGCCGTCGCAGACGCCGGCGAGCATGCGGTCGTCGGAGCTGCGGCGCACCTCGGAGAAGGCACGGAAGCCGCGACGCGGGCCGGGTGCGTGGGGACTCGCGCCCGGGTCGGGCGCCTGGTCGGTGGGAGGGGGCTGCGTGGTCATGGCTCCATCGTCGGCCGGGAAGGGCGTGCGGCACCATCGGGCGCGACCCTGGTCCGACCCTGGTTCCCGATCCCGGGGGACCTCGGGGGCCCACGGGTGCGACACCTGGTGGCGCCGGTTCGCGCGCACGTGTGACGATGCCGAGGTGAGCCAGACCGCCCTCGGAGCCAGGACCCCTCCTGGTCCGTCCTCCGACCGCCCTCGGGTGCGGCGCGCCTACCGTCCGGCGGACCATCGCGTCGTCGGCGGGGTCGCGATGGGGCTGGCCGAGCACCTCGACGTGCCGGTCCTGTGGGTGCGCGTCGGCTTCGTGGTCACCACCTGGTTCAACGGCGTGGGCGTCCTGGCCTACCTGCTGCTGTGGCGGTTCATGCCACTGCGCCGACCGGAGCTGTCGCCCGGGCTGGAGTCCGCGAGCCGTCGTGGCATGCGCGCCGCGGGCCGCCCCGGCGTCCTCGAGATCGTGCAGACCGTGGCCGTGCTGGCCGTGGGCGTGGGGGTCCTCTTCCTCGTGCAGGGCGGAGGTCGGCTCACCGGGTCTCTGCTGATCCCGCTGCTCATCGTGGTGGTCGGGGTGGCGGTCGTCTGGCGCCAGATCGACGACGCCGCCTGGCAGACCTGGCTCACCCGCACGACCGGGTGGGGCTTCGTGGCCCGCATCGCTGTCGGGCTGGGTCTGGTCGCCCTCGGTGCCGTGTACCTCGTGACGCAGGAGCGCGGCCTGTCCGCAGTCCGTGACCTCGGGTCGGCTCTGGCCATCGCGGTCGTGGGCCTGCTCCTGCTGCTCGGGCCCTGGATCATCTCGCTCGTGACGGCCCTCGGGAGCGAGCGCCGCGAGCGCATCCGCACGCAGGAGCGCGCCGACGTGGCCGCGCACCTGCACGACTCCGTGCTCCAGACGCTGGCGCTGCTGCAGAAGAACGCCGACGACCCCGCCGCCGTCGCCACCTTGGCGCGACGTCAGGAGCGCGAGCTCCGGTCCTGGCTCTACGGGGACGAGGAGTCCCCGGGCGACTCCCTGGCTGCGGCCCTGCGGGAGGTCCGCAGCGAGGTGGAGCAGACGCACCAGCTGGTGGTCGAGCTGGTGGTGGTGGGCGACACGGCGCTCGACGCCGACCTGGTGGCGCTCGTCCGCGCCACGCGCGAGGCCGTCGTGAACGCCGCCAAGCACGCCCAGGTGGATCGCGTCGACGTGTACGCCGAGGTCGGCAGCACGCAGGTCGAGGTGTTCGTGCGCGATCGCGGGACCGGCTTCGACCCCGACCTGATCGCCGACGACCGGATGGGCGTCCGCGGCTCCATCGTGGGTCGGATGGAGCGCCATGGCGGCACCGCCCGGGTGCGCAGCACGCCGGGGGAGGGCACGGAGGTGGCGCTCACCCTCACCCGACGCGCGGCGCTCGCTGCGGGCGAGACCTCTCCGGTGCGACCCGATCCGGTACCCCGCGACCCTGCTCGACCCGAGGCCGAGGAGGCCCCATGACCGACGACCGTCCCCCGACCGCCCGGCCCGGAGGCAGCGCGCCCCTGCGCGTGCTCATCGTCGACGACCACGCCATGTTCCGCACCGGGGTGCGCGCCGAGCTCGAGAAGGACGCCCGGCTCCAGGTGGTGGGCGAGGCCGAGGACGTCGACTCCGCCGTCCCCGCCGTCCTGGAGCTGCGTCCCGACGTGGTCCTGCTCGACGTGCACATGCCCGGGGGCGGGGGAGCCGAGGTGATCCGTCGGGTCGACCGCACCGCACCGGACGTGCGGTTCCTGGCGCTTTCGGTCAGCGACGCCGCCGAGGACGTCATCGGCGTGATCCGCGCCGGCGCGCGCGGCTACGTCACGAAGAACATCTCCGGCAGCGAGCTCGTCGACGCCCTCCACCGCGTCGCCTCGGGCGACGCCGTGTTCAGCCCGCGCCTCGCCGGCTTCGTGCTCGACGCCTTCGCGGGGACGATCGAGGTGGCGCAGGTCGACGAGGACCTCGACCGGTTGACCGAGCGCGAGCGCGAGGTCATGCGGCTCATCGCGCGCGGCTACGCCTACAAGGAGGTCGCCAAGGAGCTGTTCATCTCCGTCAAGACCGTCGAGACACACGTCTCGAGCGTGCTTCGCAAGCTGCAGCTCTCGAGCCGGCACGAGCTCACCAAGTGGGCGAGCGACCGGCGTCTGATCTGAGGTCTGACGGCCGACGCATGAGGGCATGGCGCCTGGGCCGCCCCGGCCGTCCGGGCCGCCTGGCCGTCCGGGCTCGGCAGTCGTCCTTCGACTGGGGTCGGGCGTCGATGCGTCGCCTCGGCTGGGTCTCCGCTCGCTGCTGCGTCGCTGTGGCTGCGAGGCGGGTCGATCTCCGAAAGGGCCTCGACCGTCGGTCGGGTCCGGGCTCGGGTGGGCTCTCGGAGCGTGGCTCGGGGGACGCAAGGTTCTGCGTTCGTGCGTGAGGGGGCGAAGGATGCTGCGTTCGCTACGGGATTCCGTAGCAAACGCAGCATCGTTCGGGGTTCTGCGCGCGAAGGCAGAATCTTGCGTCCACCGGGGGCCTCTTGCGGCGGGTGGGCAGGGATTCTTCCTTTGCGTGGGACGGTCCACGGGAAGGGAGAATCACTGCCCGAACGGGGCCTTTTTCGTCGCCACGATGCTTCCTTCGCGTGGCACGGTCCACGAGAAGGAAGCATCGTGCGTGGATCTCACTCAGATGAAGAATCGTGGCCGCGCCCCGCAGACCCAGCCGGGTCGAGACCCACCGTTCCGGTCGAGGCCCTCTCGGTGACCGCCCCGACTCGGAGCCACAGCGACGCAGCCGCGAGCGAGAACCCAGCCGCGCCCCGTTCGCCCAGCTGAGGCGTGCGGTGCTGGACGACCAGCGCGAGGTGTTGCTCGACCTGCGTGCCGAGGGCCGGTACGACTCCCAGGTGCTCGACAGCGTCCTCTCCCGGCTCGACGTCGCCGAGATCGCCGCGGTCCGCCGGACGCATCCCTGACGGGCGTCAGGAGATCTCGGCACGCATCACGAGCCACAGTCCCGCGAGGGTCGGCAGGAGCAGCCACACCGTCCCGGTGACCCCCAGCTGAGCCCACTCGGTGGCCGAGAGACCTCCCTCGTAGAGGGCGCCGTGCGCCCAGCCGAAGTCGACCCAGCCCACGACGTCGCGGTACCAGTCCTGCGTCGCGTACAGCAGCTGGCTGAGGGTCGGCAGGAGACCCCAGAACACGAAGTAGGCCACGAGCGCCACGGCCGAGCTGCGGGTGACGACGCCGAGCATGAACCCGACGAACATGCCGAGCACCTGCGCGAGCACCAGCGTGCCGACCTGGCCGACGGTCAGGTCGATGACCGGCTCGGTGCCACGCAGCGCCGGTCCGAGGTAGGCCCCGCCGAGCGCCACCACGAGCGCCAGCGCCATGGCGCAGACGCCGATGTTCGTCGTGACGACGGCCTTCGCCGCGATGGTCCGGCCCCGACGTGGGACGAGGGTGAAGGTGGTGAGCCCGCTGCGCTGGGACCACTCGCCGGTCACGAGCAGGATCGAGACCACGGGCAGCAGCACCGCCATGGGCGTGCCGACGGCGGAGCCGAACGTCTCGAAGGTCAGGGCGTCGTCGGGTGCCCACAGCATGACGGCGGCCGTGGCGAGCACCGCGACGATGCCGATGCTCGCGAGCAGCCACGTGCCGGCCCGGGTGTCGAACGTCTTGCGCATCTCGACCCCGACGACGCGGCCGAACGGGATCGGCTCGGGCACGGCGCGCGAGGCAGGTCGAGCGGGAGCGGTGGCGGGGTGGGTGGTGGTGCTCATGCTGCGGCTCCTGCCGGTGTCGTGGTGCTGCGGGTGGGCGTGGCCTCGCGCTGCGTCTCGGCGGTCAGCTCGAGGAACATCTCCTCCAGGCCGGCGCCGTCGGCGGCTCGCAGCTCGGTCAGGTGGATCGACGCCGTGACGGCGACGTGGCCGACGGCTGCGGGGTCGGCGTCCACGCGCAGCCCGTCGCCGACGTCGGTGGTGCGGTGGCCCGCTGCGGCGAGTGCCGCTCGCAGGGCGAGGAGGTCGGGGCTGCGCACGACGGTGCCGGCCGAGGCCAGCAGCTCGGCCTTCGTGCCCTGGGCCACGATGCGGCCCTGCCCGATGACGACGAGGTCGTCGGCGACGACCTCGATCTCGTGCAGGAGGTGCGACGACAGCAGCACGGTGGCGCCGTCGTCGGCGTAGCGACGCAGCACGTCACGCATCCATCGGATGCCGGCGGGGTCCAGCCCGTTGGCCGGCTCGTCGAGCACGAGGACCTCGGGCCGACCGAGCAGGGCCGTCGCCAGCCCGAGGCGCTGGCGCATGCCGAGGGAGTAGTGGCGCACCCGGCGCGCCGACTCGGCCTCCGACAGCGAGACGAGGTCGAGCATCTCGTCGACGCGGCGGGGCGACAGTCCCATGGTGCGGGCCGCGAGGGTGAGGATCTCGCGACCGGTGCGGCCGGCGTGCTGGGCGGAGGCGTCGAGCAGGACCCCGACCTCCAGGGCGGGGTTCGGCAGGTCGACGTAGCGACGTCCGCACACCTCGGTTCTGCCGGAGGTCGCAGGGGTGAGCCCGGTCAGCACGCGCAACGTGGTCGACTTGCCGGCGCCGTTCGGGCCGAGGAAGCCGGTCACGCGGCCCGGGCGGGCGGTGAAGGTGACGTCGTCGACGGCGGTGAACCGACCGTACGACTTGGTGAGGGAGTCGATCGTGATCATGGCCGTCAGCCTCGTCCTGCAGGACGCCAAGGGGCATCGGGGAGCACGCTGGTCGCGACCCTGGGGGCACCCCGGGTCGACCCTGGCGCTCAGCGCGGGTCCACAGTCGGCGATCGCGCGACGTTCACCCGTCCGCAACGAACCGGGTCTAGCCTCGGACCATGAGTGACCCGCACCTGATCGTGCTGTTCGGCGCCACCGGCGACCTGGCCCGACGCAAGCTCCTCCCCGGGCTGCTGCACCTGCTGCGCTCGAGGCTGGTCGCGGACTCGCGCATCATCGCGGTGTCCATGGACGACCTCGACGACGACGGCTTCCGGACGTTCGCGCAGCAGGCCTGCCAGGAGTTCGGACGTCCCGTCCCGGACGCGGAGTGGGACGACTTCGCCCCCAAGCTGCACTACGTGAACGTGTCCGAGGGCCCGGAGCGGCTGGCCGAGATGGCGGCGTCCCTCGAGGCGGAGCTGGGTGGTGAGCCGCGGCGCCTGCACTACCTGAGCGTGCCGCCGAAGGCTGCGATCGACGTCGTGCAGACGCTGGCGCAGGCACGCCTGGTGGACCGCTCGCGGATCATCATGGAGAAGCCGTTCGGCACCGACCTCGCCTCGGCCCGCTCGCTCAACGCGCGGATCCACGAGGTCTTCGACGAGCAGCAGATCTTCCGCATCGACCACTTCCTGGGCAAGGAGGCGGCCCTCAACATCCTCGCGTTCCGGTTCGCGAACGGCCTGTTCGAGCCGATCTGGAACCGCACGTTCATCGACCACGTCCAGATCGACGTCCCCGAGACGCTGTCGCTCAAGGGCCGCTCGGGCTTCTACGAGGGCACGGGCGCGTTCAAGGACATGGTCGTGACGCACCTGTTCCAGATCCTCGCGTTCATGGCGATGGAGCCGCCGACCTCGCTGGACTCCGACTCCATCAGCGAGGAGAAGAACAAGGTCTTCCGGTCGATGCTGCCGCTGCGGCCCTCCGACGTCGTGCGGGGCCAGTACCAGGGCTACCGCGAGGAGGCCGGGGTGCAGCACGACTCCGAGACGGAGACCTTCGTGGCGCTCCGCGCGCAGATCGACAACTGGCGCTGGGCCGGGGTGCCGTTCTACCTGCGAACCGGCAAGCAGATGGCCGAGGGGGCGCGCATCATCTCGATCGCCTTTCGGGAGCCGCCGAAGTCGATGTTCCCCGCCGGCTCCGGGGTGGGGTTGTCGGGTCCGGACCACCTGACCTTCGACCTCGCCGACTCCTCGCGCATGTCGTTGTCGTTCTACGGCAAGCGACCCGGGCCGGGCATGCGTCTGGACAAGCTGTCCATGCAGTTCGCCATGCAGGACACGGCCCGCGCCGACGAGGTGCTCGAGGCGTACGAGCGGCTCATCCTCGACGCGATGAAGGGGGAGCGGACCCTGTTCACGACCGCGGAGGGCATCGAGCGGCTGTGGGAGATCTCCCAGCCGCTGCTCGACGACCCGCCGCCGGTGCGCCCGTACCCGCCAGGAACGTGGGGTCCGAACTCGGTGCACCAGCTGATCGCCCCGCGTGCCTGGCGCCTGCCGTTCGAGCGGACGTGGCGCAACCCCAACGAGTTCGCCCAGTAGCCCGACAGCCCGGTAGCCCGGACGCCGGACCACTCGAGCGGGGTCAGGGGGCGTCGCGCACCAGGTGCACGACCGGGAACGGGCGGCCGAAGGCGTCGGTGGTGTGAGTGCGCAGACGCCTGAAGCCGTGTGCGGTGTAGAAGCCGAGGCCGTGGGTATTGCCCGCATAGACCTCCACGCTGGTGGGGCGCACGTGGTCGAGCAGCAGGGTGCCGATGCCGGTGCCGTGCACGGCGGGCTCGACGTAGAGGAGCTCCAGGTGCGGCCCCCGCACGCCGGCGAGTCCGAGCGGGCGCCCGGTGTCGTCCTCGGCCACCCAGACGTCCATGGACGGCAGCAGGGCGTCGCGCAGGTAGGGGTGGGCCTCGGCGAAGTCGTCGTCGGACATGAACCCGTGGCTGGTGCGCGCCGCCCGCTCCCAGAGGTCGGTCAGGTCGTCGAGGTCGCGCTCCCCGGCGAGCCGGACGGACACGGGGTCGGCGCTCATCGGCCCCACGCGTCCTCGACGAGCCGCAGCGCCTGGTCGCGGGAGAGTCCTGCCCGGCGGGCGTCGGCGGCGTAGCGGGTGGCCGAGGCCCGGGTGTCCTCGTCCACGGCCACCGCGGCGGCGACGAAGGTGCCGCGCCGGCCGTGGGTCTCGATCACGCCGTCGGCCTCGAGCTCGCGGTAGGCGCGGGCCACGGTGTTCACCGCGAGACCCAGGTCGGCGGCCAGCTGGCGGACGGTCGGCAGCTTGTGGCCCGGGGGGAGCGAGCCGTCGGCCGCGCCGGCGGCCACCTGCCGACGCACCTGCTCGAACGGGGGCTCGGCCGTGGTCGGGTCGACCACGAGGGCGATCACGCGGCCACCGCCTGACGGCTGGTCCGCCGGACGGCGACGAGCCCGCCGACGAGGACGACCACGAGTGCGCCGAGGACGAGGGCCGTCGTGCGCAGCGTCCCCGGACCGGCGGCGATCGCGGGCGCGAGCAGGGCCGTGAGCGTCAGGACGCCACCGCTGGCGAGCAGGTTCTCGGTGAACCGGTCGATGCTCACGGCACCGGCGACGGTCGCGACGGCCAGGGTCTGGTCGTCCTCCGCGACGAGCGCCTGCCGCACCATGCGGGCTCGGACGCCGATGCAGACGGCCATCACGACGAGGGCCCCGCTCGCGGCGGCCACGGCGCCGTTCCCGCCGTCGACGCCGTCGACGAGGGTGGCCACGGCGAGCGCGAAGCCGGCGACGGCCGCGGCGACGAGGGCCAGCTCGCCGATCCGTTCAGCGGTGCTGCCGTGAGCCGTGCGCGGCACGAGCGACGCGGCTCGGCGGCCGCGGGGTGACGGGGTCCGGCGCACGACGTTGACGGCCTCGGAGACGACCGCGCACACGACGGTCGAGGTCAGGACGATCGCGACGTCGGCGAGGCCGTCGGGTCCGGAGGTGTCGCCTGCGCCGACCCCCGCCACGAGCGGCACGATGCCGAGGAGCGTGCCGATGCCGGCACCCACGGCCCCGACCTGGAGTCGGTGGGTCAGCTCGGCGATCAAGGCGTCGCGGTCGACGTCGACCCGGGTGCGTCGTGCCCAGACGGCGGCGTGGGCCACCGCCTGGCGCGGTGCCGTGCAGTACAGCACGACGGCGAGTGCGAGCAGGACGATGACGAGGGTGGTGGTGCTCATGGTCGGTCCCCGATCCGGTTCGACGACGGTTTGTCTCAACCTTTGTACCGCATTGTAGTGACACAATCAAGTCCGCGGGAGAGCCGGGTCGGGCCGACCCGGTGGCAGGCGAGCCGGAGGTGGCGGGATCGGGGTGTCAGGCCTCCCGTCTAGGCTGGACCGGTCATGACGCTGCCGTTCCCCGTGCCCCAAGGTGCCCGCCCCCCGTCTCCCTCCGACGGCACCGGAGGCGGTGCCGGCAGCGAGCGGTCCGGGCGACGCGCGGCGCGCTCGGAGACGCTGCTCGAGGGACTGAACGACGCCCAGCGGGCTGCCGTGTCCCACGCTCCCGGTCCGGTGCTCGTGGTGGCCGGTGCCGGGTCGGGCAAGACCCGCGTCCTCACCCGACGCATCGCCTGGCTGATCGCCGCGCGCGGCGCCCATCCGGGCTCGATCCTGGCCATCACCTTCACCAACAAGGCCGCCGCCGAGATGCGTGAGCGCGTGGCCGAGCTGGTGGGCGGGCCGTCGCGAGCCATGTGGGTGAGCACGTTCCACTCCTCGTGCGTGCGCATCCTGCGGCGCGAGGCCAACCGCTTCGGCTACACGTCGACGTTCAGCATCTACGACGCGGCCGACTCCCGACGCCTCATGACCATGGTCTGCCGCGACATGGGCCTGGACCCCAAGCGGGTGAACCCGCGCGCTGTCCTGCACTGGGTCTCCAACCTCAAGAACGACCTGGTCGACCACGAGTCCGCCGGTGGTCACGCCACCAACGGCACCGAGGAGCTCTACGCCGAGGCCTACGGGCTCTACCAGCAGCGGCTGCGCGCGGCCAACGCCATGGACTTCGACGACCTGATCATGCAGACCGTCCACCTGTTCCAGGCGTTCCCCGACGTCCGCGAGACCTACCGCCGCCGCTTCCGGCACGTGCTCGTCGACGAGTACCAGGACACCAACCACGCGCAGTACGCCCTCGTGCGCGAGCTGTGCGACCCCGAGACCGACCCGGACCTCGACCTCATGGTCGTGGGCGACTCCGACCAGTCCATCTACGCCTTCCGCGGTGCCAACATCCGCAACATCCTCGAGTTCGAGGAGGACTACCCGAACGCCTCCACCGTGCTGCTGGAGCAGAACTACCGCTCGACCCAGACCATCCTCAACGCCGCCAACGCCGTCATCAGCCGCAACGAGGGCCGCAAGGACAAGAACCTGTGGTCGGCGGCCGGCGAGGGCGAGCGCATCGTCGGCTACGTCGGCGACGACGAGCGCGACGAGGCTCAGTTCATCGCCGACGAGGTCGACCGGCTCACCGACGCCGGCGACGCCAAGGCGTCCGACGTCGCCGTCTTCTACCGCACCAACGCCCAGTCGCGCGTGTTCGAGGAGGTCTTCATCCGCGTGGGCCTGCCGTACCGCGTCGTCGGCGGGGTCCGGTTCTACGAGCGCAAGGAGATCAAGGACGCGCTCGCCTACGTGCGCGCGCTGATCAACCCCCGCGACACGGTCTCGCTGCGACGCATCGTCAACGAGCCCAAGCGCGGCATCGGCGACGGCGCGCAGGCCGCGGTCGAGCGGTTCGCCGCACGCGAGCAGATCTCGTTCTGGGACGGTCTGCAGCGCGCGAAGGAGGCCGGTGACCTGGCCTCGCGCTCGCTCAACGCCGTCACCACCTTCGCCGAGACCATGGCCGAGCTGCGCGAGCTGGCCCTGTCGGGCGAACCCGCCGACGTCGTGCTCGAGGCCGCGCTCACCCGCACCGGCTACCTGACCGCGCTCGAGTCGAGCAAGGACCCGCAGGACGAGACCCGCGTCGAGAACCTGGCCGAGCTGGTGGCCGTCGCACGCGAGTTCGTCGTGAACGCCTCGACGGTCACCGACGAGGAGACCGGCCGCGAGGACGGCGACCTGACGCGCGGGTCGCTGGAGGCGTTCCTCGAGCAGGTCGCGCTCGTGGCCGACGCCGACGCCGTGCCCGACGAGGGTGACGGGGTGGTCACCCTGATGACCCTGCACACCGCCAAGGGCCTGGAGTTCCCGGTGGTGTTCCTGACCGGGCTCGAGGACGGCGTCTTCCCGCACCTGCGGGCCCTCGGCGACGCCTCCGAGCTGCAGGAGGAGCGACGTCTCGCCTACGTCGGCATCACTCGGGCCCGCGAGCGGCTCTACGTCACGCGCGCCATGAGCCGGGCGGCGTGGGGCGCTCCCTCGTACAACCCGGCGTCGCGCTTCCTCGACGAGCTGCCCGGCCACCTGCTCGACTGGCGTCGAGAGGCGCAGTCGCCGACGGCCTGGACCCGGGCCGCGTCGTCGAGCGGTCGGTCCACGTCCAGCGCCCCGGCGTTCACGGCCAAGGCCGCGGCGGCCCGGTCGCAGCGCAAGCGCGACATCCCCTCGCTCGACCCGGGGGACCGCGTCACCCACGACAGCTTCGGCCTCGGCACCGTCGTGGCCCTCGACGGCCAGGGCGACAACGCCGTCGCGAGCGTCGACTTCGGCTCCCAGGGCGTCAAGCGCCTGCTCCTGCGCTACGCCCCCGTCGAGAAGCTCTGACCGATCGGCCCCGCCGTCCTGGCCGGCTCCGCACGGTCAGAAATAGGTGGCTCACGGGATCGGCTGGTCAGAGGTAGGTGACGCACCGGATCCGGGTCGTTTGAGGTGCGAGACCTACCTCTGACGGCGTCGTCAGGTGCGTCACCTACCTCTGACGGCGTGGTTCGGTGCGAGACCTACCTCTGACGGCGGGCTCGGGCGCGGCGCAGGGGCTGGTCCGTCGAGGCTTCTCGGGGGCCGACCGGGGTCGGATCCAGGGCGGCGCAGCAGTGAGCACGTGCGCGACGGAGCGTGCAGGAATGCCGATCAGCCCAGCACGGCTCGAGACCGGCCGTTCGGACCCGGCAGGATCAGGGGGTGACGCCGTGCTCGCGGAGCGCAGTGTCGGGGTCGACGGGTCCGCCGCCGCCCGGGCGCACCTCGAGGTGCAGGTGCGGGCCGGTGACGTTGCCCGTGGAGCCGGTGTAGCCGATCGTCTGGCCGGCGCCGACCTTGTCGCCGACGTTGACGGAGATCCGGCTCTGGTGGCAGTACCAGATCTCGGTGCCGTCATCGAGCGTGACGATGGTGCGGTTGCCGTAGGCGCCCTCGTAGCCGGCCGACGTCACGGTGCCCGCGGCGACCGAGACGATGGTCGAGCCCGACGGTCCGGCGAAGTCGAGGCCGGTGTGGGTGCTCGACCACAGCGAGCTGGCCTGGCCGAAGCGCGCCGTGAGGCGATAGCCGGTGACGGGCAGGACCCACTGGTTGGACTTGTACTCGTCGGCGACGTTCTGCGCCTTGTCGCGCAGCTCCTCGTCGACCTTGAGCTTCTGCGACGCCTGCTGCTCCGTCTGGCGCTGGAGCGTCGCCTTGTCGATCTCGGGGGTGACGTCGACGTCCTGCGTGCCGGTGTAGCTGGCCGAGATCGTCTGGTAGCCCGACTGCAGCGCGCCGCGGTCGGCCTGCGACGAGAAGGCGCCGGCTCCGATGCCTGCGACGACGAGGGCGAAGGCACCCGCTGCGGCGGGCGTCAGCCGGAAGCTCCGACGACGGCGCTGCGGGCGGCTGACGGCTCGACGTCCGCCGGGGAGGGTGTCGCGAGGGGTCTGCTGCCGTACGTCGAGACGACGTTTGGGGGCAGACGAAGACACGCAGGAACCTCCGGGCGGCAGGGCGGGACCCGACGAGTCTAGAGGACGCACGGGTCTGGTCAAGGAGCAAAGGCCACGATCGAGCGCCGAACGCCGGGTTCCCCGCGTGGATGGCAGGCCCCGTGTGAGCAGGTTCACGCGCATGGGCGACGATCTCGACGTGCAGTCCTCCCGCGTCGTGGTCGCCCTCCTCGGTCCCGACCCCGACCTCGACCCCGACCACGACACCGCCCACGACACCGCCCTGCGGAGCGCGCGGAAGGCGAGCGCGGACGGGCACGAGGTCGTGTACCTGGGTCGGAGCGACCCGCAGGCCACGGCGTGGGCAGTCAGGGCCGAGGACGCGGCCACCGCGCTGGTCGTGGCCGACGAGGCGTCCGCGCAGCAGCTCCGCGACGCGCTGGACGCGATGGGGCTCCACGAGGTGCAGGTCTCTCGCGTCGCGCCACGGTGAGGCGCCCGCGGCGGGTCGGGGGCCGTTCGAGCCCGTGGCCCTGTGACGCACCCCATCGCCCGGACCGGCCGCGCAGAGGCTAGAGTCCCGAGAGGCTCTGACCTACCTCAGAGGACCTGGACAACCAAGGACGGTCATCACCGTGGATCTGATGGAATACCAGGCGAAGGAGCTCTTCGCCAAGCATGGCGTCGCGACGACGCTCGGCACGGTCGTGCAGACCGCCGACGAAGCCAAGGCAGCAGCTGAGCAGATGGGCGGCGTGACCGTCGTCAAGGCTCAGGTGAAGGCCGGCGGTCGCGGCAAGGCAGGCGGCGTCAAGCTCGCCAAGACGGCCGACGAGGCCTACGAGCACGCCTCCAACATCCTGGGCATGGAGATCAAGGGCCTCACGGTCAACCGCGTGCTGGTCACGCCGGCCACGCCCCCGGTCGAGGAGTACTACTTCTCGTTCCTGCTCGACCGCTCCAACCGCAGCTACCTGTGCATCGCGAGCGTCGAGGGTGGTGTGGAGATCGAGGAGGTCGCCAAGACCAACCCCGAGGCCGTGCGCCAGATCCCGATCGACGCCGACGCCGGTGTCGACGAGGCGAAGGCCCGCGAGATCGTGGCTGACGCGAAGTTCCCGGCCGAGCTCGCCGACCAGGCCGTGGCCATGGTCCAGTCGCTCTGGAAGGTCTTCGTCGAGGAGGACGCCACCCTCGTCGAGGTCAACCCGCTCGCCCGTCTTGACGGCGACAAGCTCGAGGCGCTCGACGGCAAGGTGTCGCTCGACGACAACGCCTCCGAGGTGCGCCACCCCGAGCACGAGGACTTCGTGATCCACGAGGAGGCCGACCCGCTCGAGGCGAAGGCCAAGGAGAAGGGCCTCAACTACGTCAAGCTCGACGGCGAGGTCGGCATCATCGGCAACGGCGCGGGTCTCGTCATGAGCACCCTCGACGTGGTCGCCTACGCCGGCGAGAAGCACGGTGACGTGAAGCCGGCCAACTTCCTCGACATCGGTGGCGGAGCGTCGGCGCAGGTCATGGCCGACGGTCTCGACGTCATCCTCGGTGACCCGCAGGTCAAGAGCGTCTTCGTGAACGTCTTCGGCGGCATCACGTCGTGCGACGCCGTCGCGAACGGCATCAAGGGCGCGCTCGAGCTGCTCGGCGACGGCGCCACCAAGCCGCTCGTGGTCCGTCTCGACGGCAACAACGTCGACGAGGGCCGCGCGATCCTGGACGAGCTGAACCACCCGCTCGTGACGCAGGTGGACACCATGGACGGTGCGGCCGACAAGGCCGCCGAGCTGGCGAACGGCTGAAGGGGCTGACATGTCGATCTTCCTGACCAAGGACTCCAAGGTCATCGTCCAGGGCATCACCGGCGGCGAGGGCTCCAAGCACACCGCCCGCATGCTGGCGGCCGGCACGAACATCGTGGGCGGCGTCAACGCCCGCAAGGCCGGCACGACCGTCACCCACACCGACGCCTCCGGCGCCGAGGTGGAGCTGCCGGTCTTCGGCACCGTGGCCGAGGCCATCGAGAAGACGGGCGCCGACGTCAGCGTCGCGTTCGTCCCGCCCGCGTTCACCAAGGACGCCGTGATCGAGGCCATCGACGCCGAGATCGGGCTGCTCGTCATCATCACCGAGGGCGTCCCCGTCCAGGACTCCGCGGAGTTCTGGGCCTACGCCCAGGGCAAGAAGACGCGCATCATCGGCCCGAACTGCCCCGGCATCATCACGCCGGGCGAGGCGCTCGCCGGGATCACGCCCGCCAACATCGCGGGCAAGGGCCCCATCGGCCTGGTGTCGAAGTCGGGCACGCTGACCTACCAGATGATGTTCGAGCTGCGCGACTTCGGCTTCTCGACCGCCATCGGCATCGGTGGCGACCCGATCATCGGCACCACCCACATCGACGCCCTCGAGGCGTTCGAGGCCGACCCCGAGACGAAGGCGATCGTCATGATCGGCGAGATCGGTGGCGACGCGGAGGAGAAGGCGGCGGCCTACATCAAGGCCAACGTCACCAAGCCCGTCGTCGGCTACGTGGCCGGCTTCACCGCTCCCGAGGGCAAGACGATGGGCCACGCCGGCGCCATCGTGTCCGACGGCGCGGGCACGGCGCAGGGCAAGAAGGAGGCCCTCGAGGCCGCCGGGGTCAAGGTCGGCAAGACGCCGTCCGAGACCGCCGAGCTCATGCGCGAGATCCTCAACGGCTGACCTCACGTCTGCTGCACGAACGGGCCCCGACCGACAGGTCGGGGCCCGTTCTGCGTGCCCCCGGAGCTTCGCGCCGAGCGGCTCGTCAGGAGCACGAGGTCGGCCCACGCGGTCGGCCCACGTGGTCGGCCCACACGGTCGGCCCCGGGAGGCCCGCCCCGGGACAGGTGGGCCGAGCGGAACGCCCGGCTCCGGAGGCCCCGCTCAGGAGGCCCGGCTCAGGAGGTCGGCGCGTACGTGAGGCGCTCACCGGCCCGCTTCACGAGGGCCTCCCACGTCTTGCGGTCCACGTCGTAGTCGCCCACGGGCGTCATGGTCACCTGGGCGACGGCCTTGCCGCGCCGCACGATGCCGGTGCGGATGACGACGCGGTCACCCTCGGAGACCTCGAGGCTGATCTTCCAGGACCGGCCGCTGAAGCCGGAGCCCTCGATCTTCTTCTCCTGGGTCACCTCCGCGGAGAGGTTCGCGTCGGGGCAGTCGTCGATGTCGTCGCGCACCTTGTCGACGAGCTTCTTCGCCGCGTCGTCGCTGGAGTACCGCCCGACCGTCTCGGTGATGCCGAACTCGGCGGGGACGCCGACGGCGTCGGGGATGACGAACACGCGCGAGGCGGTGGACTCCAGGCCCTTGCGGCGGAAGTCGGCCTCGTCGCACTGGGTGGCCGCGGGGTTGGTCTCCGGTCGCAGCGGTCGCGTGCCCGACCACACCTTGTCGATGTCGGCGATCGGCGGCAGGTCGACGGTACCCAGGAAGGCCACCGAGCTCGACGTGCGCGGCGGGATGGTCCGGACCACCTCGAAGTCGTCGGTGCAGCGTCCGCCGCTGTCACGGCAGACCTTCTCGACGGAGGCGTTGAGTGCCGTCGCGAACGCCTGGATGTCCGGGCCCGAGGCTCCGGTGCGCTCGTGGACCAGCGTGCTGGTCACGCGGCCGGAGTGCGCGAGGCCGACGGTGAAGACCTTCTGCGGCGACCGGTGGGACCGCAGGCGCAGGATCTGGAAGTCGCCGAACGGGCGCTTGACCACGTAGGAGCCGACCAGCTGGACGCGTGGGTGGCTGCAGTCGGCGTACCAGCCCAGCGTCGTGTCGTAGGCCTTCTCGGCGGCGGCGGTGTCGCGCGAGACCTCGATCGACTCGGCGACCCGGTCGTCGGCGTCGCCGCTGCCGGTGAACGTGCGCACGAAGACCCGCAGGGGATCGGAGTCGGCGAAGCGCTGCGGCGGGCACGTGGCGTACGGGGTCTCGTTCTTCGGGTCCTCGTCGGTGCCCGACGACTCCCACCGCTGGTCGGGGTCGAGCCGGGCCACCTGGGCCGGTGACAGCAGGTTCTCGGCGGTGATCTTGCGTGCCTCGAGCACCAGGTCGGGGCGCTCCGCGCCGAGCTTCTCGCGGTACGGCAGGTCGCCCTGCGTGGCCAGGGCGTCGCCGTCGGTGGCCACCAGCCCGCCGGCGAGCACGGCCACGACGCTCGCCGCGACGAGCGCGACGGTGTTGCGGCGTCGACCTCGCCGCGCTGCGGTCCGCACCTCGTCGGCCCCGGGCATGCTGAGCTGGCCGGTGACGGCGCCGAGGCCCTTGAGACGGTCCTCGAGGTCGGCGAGCGAGAGGTCGAGTCGCTTCTCGAGGCCGTCGAGCGCCGTGGTGACCGCCTCGATGCCCTCCTCGGCGCTCACCCCGACCTCGCGCGAGGCCTGGTCGAGGTCCGTGTCGCCCAGGGTCAGCAGGACGATGAGACGGCGATCGTCGGCCGACAGGTCGTGCAGCGCCTCGAGGAGTGCGGTGTCGGCGTCCTCCTCGTGGCGACGTCGCAGGGGATGGGTGCCGCGGCTGAGCGCCGTGAGCTTCCACGCCTCGGTGCGGACGTAGGCGAGCGGGTCGCGCTGGCGGATCTTCGACCAGTCGCGCCAGGCCCGACGGTAGGCGTCGACCGTGGCCTCCTGGGCCACCTGGCGGTCGCCGCACATGGCGTAGACCGCACGCAGACAGGTCGCCGAGGTCGCCTCGTAGAAGCTGGTGAACTCGTCGACGCGGGTCATCGAGCTCGCCTCCTCGGGGGTCTCGGCGTGGCTGGTCGGAACGCCACGACCTTACCGGGAGGATGGTGGGGTGAACCCGACCGTCGCGACCGCACCGCTGCGTCCGGGCTTCCTCACCGCGATCCTGACCGTGATCACGGCCTTGGTGCTGGGCTCGGGGGTGGCGCTGCTGAGCGGGGCCGACCTCGTCCCGTCGCTGCGCACGGGCGCCCGCGCCTGGCTCGTCCTCCAGGGCTCCGGCATCGAGCT
Organism: Aeromicrobium sp. WCS2018Hpa-31; assembly: GCF_031843905.1. Taxonomy (NCBI): domain Bacteria; kingdom Bacillati; phylum Actinomycetota; class Actinomycetes; order Propionibacteriales; family Nocardioidaceae; genus Aeromicrobium; species Aeromicrobium sp. WCS2018Hpa-31. Next base: position 256,882 of record NZ_JAVTJF010000005.1, read on the forward strand.
CCAGGGCGCCACGCTCGGTCTGGTGCCGCTCGGCGGGGTGCTCCTGTGCGTGGCGCTGACCGCTCGGGTGGCGCACGCCATGACGCCGGACCCGGTGGACTCGCCGGGCGCGTTCGCCGCCACCGTCGCGGGGACCTGCGGCGTGCTCGCCGCCGTCCTGGCCAGCGTGGCCAGCACTCCCTCGATCGTCGTGCATCCCGTGCGCGCGGCAGCGGCGGCCTTCGTGGTCACCGGGGTCGGCGCCGCGCTCGGGGCCACGCTCCCGCACGGACGCGGCCGTGACCTCTGGCCCGACGCGTGGCGTCGTAGCGACGTCCGCCAGGCCGTGCGCGCCGGTGCCCTGGGCGCGCTCGTCCTGCTCGCCGCGGCCGCGGTCGTGGTGCTCGCGCTGCTGGTGCTGCACGTCGACCGGGCGTCGCAGCTGTGGGCCCTGCTCGACCCGGGTCTCGCGGGTGCTCCCGCCCTCGCGCTGCTCTGCCTGCTCGCCGTGCCGACCATGGTCGCGTGGGCGACGTCGGCGCTGCTCGGCCCCGGCTTCGTCCTCGGGTCCCAGACGTCGGTCGACCTCACGGGTTCCCAGCTCGGCGCCGTCCCGGGGCTGCCGGTGCTGGCGGCCCTGCCCGCGCCAGGCGCCTTCGGCGACCTCGTGGTCGCGCTCGGTCTGCTGCCCGTGCTCGCCGGCTTCGTGGCCGGGTGGCGACTGCCGCGCTCGTCCGGCCCGCTGCTCGGCATCCGCGACCGGCCCGTGCTCGCCCGGTGCGCCCAGGGTGCGGCGGCCGGTGGTGTCGCCGGGCTGCTCGTGGGGGTGCTGGTCGGCATCTCCGGCGGCGCGGTGGGCCCCGGACGCCTCGCGGAGGCCGGTCCGCCCGCACTCACGCCGCTGCTCGTCGCGGTGCCCGTCATGGCCCTGGGCGGTGCGCTCGGCGCGTTGGCGTCGCACTATCGTGGCGCCCGTGCCCCAGAGTCCGCGACGTCAGAGCGTTCGCCTCGTCGTCCTCGTCTCCGGCTCCGGCACCAACCTCCAGGCCCTGATCGACGCGACGACTGACCCGGCCTACGGCGCCACGATCGTCGCGGTCGGTGCCGACCGCGACGCCATCGAGGGACTCGCCCGCGCGGAGCGTGCAGGCGTCCCCACGTTCGTCGAGCGGCTCGGTGACCACCCCGACCGCGACTCCTGGGACGCTGCCCTGACCGAGCAGGTCGCCGCCCACGAACCCGACCTCGTCGTCCTCGCCGGATTCATGAAGCTCGCCGGACCCCACTTCCTGGCCCGGTTCGGCGGTCGCACGCTCAACACGCACCCGGCGCTCTCGCCGTCGTTCCCCGGCATGCACGGCCCCCGCGACGCGCTCGCGTACGGCGTCAAGATCACCGGGGCCACGCTGTTCGTCGTCGACGCCGGGGTCGACACCGGGCCGATCGTGGCCCAGGTGGCCGTGCCGGTGCTCCCCGACGACGACGAGACCACGCTGCACGAACGCATCAAGAACAGCGAGCGTCGCATGCTCGTCGACTCCGTCGGCGAGCTGGCTCGCCGCGGCTTCACCCTCAACGACCGCACCATCGAGCTCGGAGACCCTGCATGAGCACACGACAGATCAAGCGCGCCCTCGTCTCGGTGTACGACAAGACCGGGCTCGAGCAGCTGGCCCAGGCGCTGCACGCCGCCGACGTCGCCATCGTCTCGACCGGGTCGACGGCCCGCACCATCGAGGCCGCGGGCGTGCCCGTGACACCGGTCGAGGAGCTGACCGGCTTCCCCGAGTGCCTCGACGGCCGGGTCAAGACCCTGCACCCGCGCGTGCACGCCGGCATCCTGGCCGACACCCGTCTGGAGTCCCACACGGCCCAGCTGGCCGAGCTGGGCGTGGAGCCGTTCGACCTCGTCGTCGTCAACCTCTACCCCTTCCGCGAGACGGTGGCCTCGGGCGCCACGCCGGACGAGTGCGTCGAGCAGATCGACATCGGCGGTCCGTCGATGGTGCGCGCCGCGGCGAAGAACCACCCGAGCGTCGCGATCGTGACCTCGCCCGACGCCTATCCCGACGTCACGCGGGCGTTGGCCGGCGGCGGCTTCACGCTCGAGCAGCGCAAGCGGCTCGCGGCCCAGGCCTTCGCCCACACCGCCGCCTACGACGTGGCCGTCGCCGAGTGGTTCGCCGGCGAGTACACGCGTAACGAGACGGTCGACGGGGGCTGGCCGGCCTTCGCAGGGTCCGCCGGCACGCTGACGTCGGTGCTGCGGTACGGCGAGAACCCGCACCAGCAGGCGGCCCTCTACGCCGACGGCACCGGTGGCCTCGCCTCGGCCGAGCAGCTGCACGGCAAGGAGATGAGCTACAACAACTACGTCGACACCGATGCTGCGCGACGCGCGGCGTTCGACCACGACGAGCCCGCCGTGGCGATCATCAAGCACGCCAACCCGTGCGGGATCGCCGTCGGCGCCGACGTGGCCCAGGCGCACGCCCGCGCCCACGCGTGCGACCCGGTGTCCGCGTTCGGTGGCGTCATCGCCGCCAACCGGCCGGTCAGCGTGGCGATGGCCGAGCAGGTGGCGGAGGTCTTCACCGAGGTCATTGTGGCCCCCGACTACGAGCCGGGCGCCGTGGAGGTGCTGCAGGGCAAGAAGAACATCAGGATCCTGCGGTCACCCGCGCCGACGGCGCAGTCCGACGGCGCCGCGACCGACACCGAGGTGCGCCCGATCTCGGGTGGGCGGCTGGTCCAGCAGGTCGACCACGTCGACGCCGCGGGCGACGATCCCGCCTCGTGGACGCTCGTGTCGGGCGATCCTGCCGACGACGCGCTCCTCGCCGACCTGGTCTTCGCCTGGACGGCCGTCCGAGCGGTCAAGTCGAACGCCATCCTCCTGGCCAAGGACGGCGGGTCGGTGGGCATCGGCATGGGACAGGTCAACCGGGTCGACTCGTGCCGTCTGGCCGTCGAGCGGGCGGGCGAGGACCGGGCCCGGGGTGCCGTGGCCGCGTCGGACGCGTTCTTCCCGTTCGCCGACGGTCCGCAGATCCTCATCGACGCGGGCGTGCGCGCCATCGTCCAGCCGGGCGGGTCGGTGCGTGACGACGAGACGATCGCCGCCGCACAGGCCGCAGGCGTGACGATGTACGTGACCGGCACGCGTCACTTCTTCCACTGACGCGCGGTCGGCGCCGCGTCAGGAGCTCGTGTCCAGACCGTCCTCGAGGACGCGCACGACCTGGCGGCGCAGCAGCGCAGCCACGGAGGCGATGTCGTCCGACGGGTCGGTGATCGAGACGAGGGCTCCGGTGTAGAGCACCGAGAGTGCGCGGACGCACTCGATGCTGTCCTTCACGCCGGCGGCCTGGACGAGCGAGACCATCGACGCCCCGACGGTGGCCCGCATGGCGTGCAGGTCGTCCATGAGGTGGGGGCGGGCGAACGTCGCCAGGTAGACCTGCATCCGCTGCGCTGCCGTGGTCGAGGTGTGCTCGGCGACGAGCCGCTCGAAGATGGCGCCGACGTCGTCGGGGGTGAGGACGGTGCCGGGTTCGGGCTGCAGTGCGCTCCAGGTCTCGTTCCAGGACGTGAGGGTCTGGCTGAACACCACGTCGACGAGCTGCTCGATCGAGGCGAAGTAGTACGACACCGTGGCGAGGGGCACGTCGGCGGCCTCGCTCACGGACCGGTGGGTCACGGCCTTCGTGCCGCCCTCGGCGAAGAGGGTGGCCGCAGCGGTGATGAGCTGGTCACGGCGGACCCGGCTGCGTTCCTGGCTGAGTCGAGCACGTCCCCCAGGAGGGGTGCTGTCTGTCATGCGTGGCCGCGTCCGGGGGAGCTGACGTACAGGGCACCAACGAGCATGGTCGCGTCGTCCTTCACTTCGTGTACCCCGAGACTGTTGGACGTCAGTCTAATGACGCACCGGTCGCTTTGGCGAGGGCCCCGTCGATCACGTCTCGTCCCAGGAGGTGGGCACCGACCAGGTCGCGCAGCGTCTCGCTCATGCGCTCGGCCTCCTCGGTCTCGGAGTAGAGGCCGGACTGACGGCGCAGGGCGGTGCCGGCCACCGCGGTCAGGAGGGCGCCGGCGAGTCGCTCGGGAGTGGGGACGCCGAGGGCCGTGAGCCAGCCGATGGTGAGCTGCTCGAAGCTGCGCAGGGCGCCGGCGGCCTCGTCGCGCAGGGCCTCGTCGCGGGTCGCGGCGAGGTAGATCGAGAGCTCGAGGGCGGCGACCTCGGGACCACGGGCCGAGAACACGCCCACGATGGTGGGGGTCACGTCGGAGACCCGCAGCGTCCGGGGCCCGGAGTCGAAGCCGGCGAGCGTGTCGAGCGAGGCCCGCCACCGTCCGATGTGGTCGCGCAGGGCCTCGCGGAGCAGCTCCTCGATCGAGGCGAAGTAGTAGGTGGTGGTGGCCGGGGGGAGCCCGGCCCGTCGTGCGACCGCGCGGTGCGTGACGGCGCGTGCGCCGCCTTCGGCGAACAGCTCGATGGCGGCGGCGACGAGCTCGTCGCGTCGCAGCCGACTGCGCTCCTGGGACAGCTGTGCCCGCGTCGTCATCCGTCACCCTCTCCCGTGCGGTGCCCTGCGGCACCGGGACCGTCCTGCCGGTCTGCAGCGTGACCACCGAGGCGGGTCACTCTCCCGGACCTGAGTGTAGGGGGAGTGTCCATCGGGTCATGTTCCTCGCGGACGCCGAGCCGTGACAGACTCGTGCGCGTGACGGCGCAGATCCTCGACGGCAAGGCGGTGGCCGCGGCCATCAAGACGGAGCTCACCGGCAGGGTGGCAGACCTGCGGGAGCGTGGGCTGGTGCCGGGTCTGGGCACCATCCTGGTCGGCGACGACCCGGGCAGCCGCTGGTACGTGGACGCCAAGCACCGCGACTGCGCCCAGATCGGGATCGAGTCGATCCGCGTCGACCTCCCGGCGTCGGCGACGCAGGCCGAGATCGAGGCGGCGGTCGACGGCTTGAACGCCGACCCCGACTGCACCCTCTACATCGTGCAGCTGCCGCTGCCGCGCGGGATCGACGAGAACGCCGTGATCGGCCGGATCGACCCCGCGAAGGACGCCGACGGACTGCACCCCACCAACCTCGGCTGGCTCGTGCTGGGCGAGCCCGCCCCGCTGCCGTGCACGCCCCGCGGGATCGTGGAGCTGCTGCGCCGCCACGACGTGCCGATCGCGGGGGCGAACGTCGTGGTCGTCGGTCGCGGCATCACCGTCGGCCGTCCCATGGGACTGCTGCTCACGCGACGCTCGGAGAACGCCACCGTCACGCTGTGCCACACGGGCACGCGTGACCTCGCCGCCGAGGTGCGGTGCGCCGACATCGTCATCGCCGCGGCCGGCGTGCCGGGCATCATCACGGCCGACATGGTCAAGCCCGGTGCCGCCCTGCTCGACGTCGGGGTCAGCCGCGACGAGGCCGGCAAGATCGTCGGCGACCTGCACCCCGGCGTGCTGGACGTGGCCGGATGGGTGGCCCCCAACCCCGGCGGCGTGGGTCCGATGACGCGGGCGATGCTCCTGAGCAACGTGGTCGACGAGGCCGAGAAGATCGTCGCGAGCCGGGGATGACGGCGCGGTGAAGGTGCCTCTGCCGCGCAGCCGCGGATCGCAGATCTACCTGCTCCTCCTCGTGGGGGTGGCGGTCGGGCTCGTCCTCGTGGCGTTCAGCGCCTGGCGGGCCGGTCTGATGGTCGTGGGCGTGACGTTCGTGCTGGGCGCGATCGCCCGTGTGGTGGTGCCACCGGACCACGTGGGGATGCTCCGCGTGCGCGGCCGCACGTTCGACATCGTCTGGATGACGGTGCTGGGCGGCAGCCTCGCGCTGCTCGCCCTGCTGGTCCCGCCCGGCCCGCCGGCCTGAGGCAAGGCACGTCCGCCGGCCTGAGGCAGGGGAGAGCCCGCCGGCCTGAGGCAGGGGAGAGCCCGCCGGCCGGACGCACCGACGCCGCCGCTCCGTTGGGAGCAGCGGCGTCGGTCGGTGGATCCTGCCTCGGCGGGGCCTCAGATCAGGCCGAGCTCCTTGACCGCGTCGCGCTCCTCGACCAGCTCGGCCGCGGTGGCGTCCATGCGCGCCCGGCTGAAGTCGTCGATCTCCAGGCCCTGGACGATCTCCCAGTCACCGTTGCTCGTGGTGACGGGGTAGGAGTAGATCAGGCCCTCGGGGACGCCGTAGGAGCCGTCGGAGACGACGGCCATGGAGGCCCAGTCGCCCTCGGGCGTGCCGTGCAGCCAGTCGCGGGCGGCGTCGATGGTGGCCGACGCGGCGGAGGCGGCCGACGAGGCGCCGCGCGCCTCGATGATGGCCGCGCCGCGCTTGGCGACGGTGGGGATGAAGTCGTTCTCGATCCACGGCTGGTCGTCCACGACCTCGGCGGCCGGGCGGCCACCGATCTCGGCGTGGAAGACGTCCGGGTACTGCGTGGCGGAGTGGTTGCCCCAGATGGTCAGCTTCGTGATGTCGCCGACCTTCGAGCCGGTCTTGGCGGCCAGCTGGCTGAGCGCGCGGTTGTGGTCGAGCCGCGTCAGGGCGCTGAAGCGCTCGCGCGGGATGTCGGGCGCGTTGCTCATGGCGATGAGCGCGTTGGTGTTCGCCGGGTTGCCGGTGACGCCGATGCGCACGTCGTCGGCCGCGACCGCGTTGAGGGCCTTGCCCTGAGCGGTGAAGATCGCGCCGTTGGCCTCGAGCAGGTCGCCGCGCTCCATGCCCTTGGTGCGGGGGCGTGCGCCCACGAGCAGGGCCAGGTTGACGCCGTCGAAGATGTGCTCGGCGTCGTCGCCGATCTCGACCGAGTCAAGGGTGGTGAAGGCGCAGTCGTCGAGCTCCATCACGACGCCCTCGAGCGCCTTGAGGGCCGGGGTGATCTCGAGCAGCCGCAGCTGGACCGGGGTGTCGGGTCCGAGGAGGGCTCCGGAGGCGATCCGGAAGAGGAGGCTGTAGCCGATCTGGCCGGCGGCGCCGGTGACGGCGACCTTGACGGGAGTGGTCACTCGAAGCTCCTTGAGGTGGTGGGGCGAGGGAGGTCTGTACGGATGAGCTGAGGTGCGGATGAGCTGAGGGGCGCCCGGACCAGGGCACTGTGACGAACGTAACGCAGGCCCCCCTGCGCGTGCAGGGGGGCCGTCACGTCACGGACGGTCAGCCGGCGTGGGTGCGGGTCTCGACGAGGGCGTTGGCGGTCAGGTCCTTGGCCTGGTCGTCCTCACCGCCGGGGTTGTCGCCCCCGAGGCCGGCGCGCGTGAGCTCCTCGATCTGCTTGCCGGTGTCGGCGTCGACGTTCTTCCAGTAGTCGAACGCCCGCTCCAGGACATCGCCCTTCACCCCGCCGAGCAGGTGGCCGGCCACGGTCTCGACGAACCGCTCGCGCTGGGCGTCGTCCCAGACGTCGCGCACGAGGGCACCGGCCTGGCTGAAGTCGTCGTCGTCCGGGCGGAGGGTGTAGGCCTGGCGCACCATCGCGCCGTCGGCCTCCCAGCCGTCGTCGACGGGTCCGGTCTCGTCGCTGTAGCCGCGGCCCTCGCTGTTGGGCGCGTACTTCGCCTCGTCGCCGCTGTGGTCGTAGGCCATCGGTCCGTCGAACGTGTAGGTGTTGTGGTGCGCCACGTTCTTCGGCCGGTTCACCGGCAGCTGGTGGTAGTTCGGCCCGATGCGGTAGCGCTGGGTGTCGGAGTAGGAGAACACCCGGCCCAGCAGCATCTTGTCGGGGCTGAAGCCGATGCCCGGCACGATCGCCGACGGCTCGAAGGCCGCCTGCTCGATCTCGGCGAAGAAGTTCTCCGGGTTCCGGTTCAGGGTCATGGTCCCGACCTCGACCAGCGGGTAGTCCTCGTGCGGCCACACCTTGGTGAGGTCGAACGGGTTGAGCCGGTAGGTCTTCGCGTCCTCGTACGGCATGAGCTGCACCGACAGGCGCCACGACGGGAACTCTCCGGCGTCGATGGACTCGAACAGGTCGCGACGGTGGAAGTCGGCGTCGTGGCCGGCGATCGTGTCGGCGTCCTCGCCGGTGAGTCCCTGCACGCCCTGCTGGCTGTGGAAGTGGTACTTGACCCAGTGCTTGTCACCGGCCTCGTTGATCCACAGGAAGGTGTGCGAGCCGTAGCCGTTCATGTGCCGCCACGACCGCGGGATGCCACGATCACCCATCAGGTAGGTCACCTGGTGCGCGGACTCGGGGTTGAGCGACCAGAAGTCCCACTGCATGTGGTTGTCGCGCAGCCCGCTGGCGCCGCGTCGCTTCTGGCTGCGGATGAAGTGCTGGAACTTCATCGTGTCGCGGACGAAGAAGACCGGGGTGTTGTTGCCGACGAGGTTGTAGTTGCCCTCGGTCGTGTAGAACTTCAGCGCGAAGCCGCGGGGGTCGCGCCAGGTGTCGGGGGAGCCCTGCTCGCCCGCGACGGTGGAGAACCGCGCCAGCATCTCGGTCTCGACGCCGGGCTGGAAGAGCGCGGCCTTGGTGTACGCGCTCACGTCCTCGGTCGTCGTGAAGGTGCCGAAGGCGCCGGAGCCCTTGGCGTGCACGTTGCGCTCGGGCACGCGCTCACGGTTGAAGTGGGCCATCTGCTCCAGCAGGTGCCGGTCGTGCAGCAGGATCGGGCCGTCGGCGCCGAGGGTCAGGCTGTTGCGGTCCGAGCCGGCGGGTGCGCCGGTCTCGGTGGTCGAGCCCTTCTGGGCCTCGGGGGTGGGTGCGGTCGCGACGGACGTGCCGTCGTCGGGCTGGGGGACGTGGTGCGTCATGGTCCGCTCCTTCGAAGTCTGTGTCCCCCCACCGTGACCCCGGAACCCGCTGGGCGCGACTCGAGGTCAGCTGACGACCGGGGAGGGTTCCGTCGCCGCGGGCAGGGCTTGTACTGCCGCCTCGGCCCTCAACCACTGCCGGGCCAGCTCGAACCGGCTGGCGGCGTCCCACCGGACCAGGGCGTCGCTGACGTGCTTCTCGACGGCCTTGACGCTGATCTCCAGCGCGGCGGCGACCTCGACGTTGCTGCGCCCCTGCGCGAGCAGCCCGACCACGTCGCGCTGACGGGGCGTGAGGTCGTCGGGGTCGCGACCGGGGTCGTCACCGCGTGGGCCGAGCGCGGACAACAGACCGACGCGGGTGCCGACGCCGAAGGCGCAGAGGATGCGCGAGACGTGGGAGCGCACGGTGCCGGGGGAGAGGAACAGCGACTGCGCGATGGCCTGCTGGTCGAGGCCGCGCAGCACGAGGTCGGCCACGTCGCGCTCACGGGGCGAGAGCACGGACCAGCCGCCGGCGCTGACGGGGGGCAGGCGCCGACCTGCCGTGCTCAGGACCTGGGACGCCGAACGACGCACCGCGGCGTGGCCGCCGGGGTCGGCGACGGAGACCGCCTCACGCAGCGTCCGGGTGGCCTCCTTGACCTGCCGGGCGAGCAGGTGGGACCTCGCCAGCACCACGCGACCCTCGGCTGCCTCGACGGCCCGACCTGCTGCCTCGGCTGCCTCGACGGCCTGCTCGGCGAGCAGGATCGCCGCACGGGCGTCCCCGAGCAGCGCGGCCTCGCGAGCGCGGATCCTGAGCACCGTGGACGCCGCCGCCGGATGTGCTGCCAGCGGGGCGGCGAGGCCGGCCCAGGCGCGGACGGCCTCCTGGTCGCCGTCGAGCTCGCCGACGGCCACGAGCAGCTCGAGCCCGAGGGCCTGGTCCACCACGGTGAGCGCCGAGAGGCTGGCGTCGCCGCCTGCACGGAGCACCAAGGTGGCTGCGCTGCGCACGTCGCCGGTGGCCACCGCCCCGAACGCGGCCAGCAGGAGCGACCCCCGACCGACGTGGTCGTCGCGGACCGGGCTGGCGGCGACGTCGGCCACGAGGGCGTGGGTGGCGTCGGCGCCGGCGGGCTCGGCGTTGCCCAGCACGAGCGCGCGCAGTCCGGCTGCGAGACGTGCGAGGTCGTGTGTCGTGGCGACCGACGCGAGGGCATCGACCTCGTGCCGCGCGTGGTCGATCCGGCCGCCGAAGGCGAGCGCGCGGACCCGCAGCTGACGCTGGAGGACCTCGACCGCCGTGCCCTCCCACGGTGACGGGACCTGTGAGTCGGGGAGCAGGGCGAGGGCGCGGTCGACCTGCGCGCAGGTGAGGGCGGCCTCCGCGGCGAGGGTCCGGGCGAACCACCAGGCGGGATCGCGCTGGTCGCGACCGCGCAGCACCTGCTCGAGCTCGTCGAACGGGTCGGTCAGGACCTCGTCACGGTTCCGCGCCCGAGCCAGCCCGACGGTCGCGAGGGCGAGGGCCCGGCCGAGCGGGTCCTCGGCCGCCGCGAGGGCGCGTCCGGAGTGCTCGAGCGTCTCGTCGGTGCCACCGAACCAGAACGCGACGAGCGCGAGCCAGGCGTCGCGGTCCTGGGCCTCGGCCGCCTCGCTGCGGGCCTCTGCGTGGCCGCCGCACAGAAGGGCCCCCACCACTCGGGAGACGTCGTCGACTCGACCCACCGTCAGACGGTACCGCCGTCGGGCCCGTGGATTAGGCCGTTTCCCCATCGCCGTCGACAGCCCGGGGGCCGAGCCTGGGGCCACGGCTCCCGGCCGCCGCCCACGACCCTGGAGGAACCCCCATGCGCACGTGCCTCGTCGGCCTCGCCACTCTCGCCCTGCTCGGCCTCGCAGCCTGCGGAGGAGGCGACGCCCCTGCCGGCGACGACTCCGCGGCCGGCTCCTCGTCCGGGGCCACCGCCGGGGCGGCGCCCGAGGAGGGTGCCGACGTGCCGGACGACCTGTGCTCGCTCGTCTCGGCCGAGGAGCTGGGCGACGCGCTCGGCGTCACCGTGACGACGGAACCGGGCCCGGTCGACACCTGCGACTTCGGCGAGGAGGACCCGCGCGGCGTCAGCGGCTCCTACGGGGTGGTGCCCGCCGAGGACAACGGCGGGTACGCGGCCTACCGCTCGGGCATGACGTCGGTGATGGAGGATCCCGAGGTCACCGCTGTCGACGGACTCGGGGCGGCGGCGGAGATCGCGTTCGGCAGCCTCGCCGGCGGATACGGCACGCAGGCGGCCGGTGCCGCCGACCTCGGCAGCGTGGTCGTCACGACGAACGTGCTCGGCGGCGACCAGGACCGGCTCACCGAGCGGGCCGAGGCCGTGCTGCGCCTGGCGGTGGCCGCCGTCGAGTGAGGGACCGGACGGAGCGGTCCTGGGGCCGGGCGGGGGACGGGGCGGCGCGCGCCGACGCCGAAGGGATATCTTGAGGTCGAGAGACTTTCGGCCGACCCCGAGGAGTGGCCCGCGATGGCCAAGATCATCTACACGCACACCGACGAGGCCCCGCTGCTGGCGACCTACTCGTTCCTGCCCGTCATCGAGGCCTACGCCTCGACGGCCGGCGTCGACGTGGAGACGCGCGACATCTCCCTGTCCGGGCGCATCCTGGCGGTCTTCGCGGACCTGCTGCCCGCCGACCAGCAGGTCGACGACGCGCTCGCCGAGCTCGGAGCGCTCGCCAAGACGCCCGAGGCGAACATCATCAAGCTGCCCAACATCAGCGCCTCGATCCCGCAGCTCAAGGCCGCGATCAAGGAGCTGCAGGAGCAGGGCTTCGACCTGCCGGCCTACCCCGACAACCCGTCGAGCGACGCCGAGAAGGACGCCAAGGCCCGCTACGACAAGGTCAAGGGCAGTGCCGTCAACCCGGTCCTGCGCGAGGGCAACTCCGACCGCCGCGCCCCCGCGTCGGTCAAGGCCTACGCCCGCAAGAACCCGCACTCGATGGGCGCCTGGAGCAGCGACTCCAAGACCGAGGTGGCCACGATGGGCGCCGACGACTTCCGCTCGAACGAGAAGTCCGTGGTCCTCGGGTCCGACGACACCCTGACGATCCAGCACGTCGCCACCGACGGCACCGTGACCGTGCTCAAGGACTCCCTGCCCGTGCTGGCCGGTGAGGTCGTCGACGCCACGGTCATGCGGGCCGCGGCGCTCGACGCGTTCCTCGCCGAGCAGGTCCAGCGCGCCCAGGACCTCGACGTGCTGTTCTCGGTGCACCTGAAGGCCACGATGATGAAGGTCTCCGACCCCATCATCTTCGGCCACGTGGTGCGGGCCTACTTCGCCGACGTGTTCGCGCGCTACGGCGACGACCTCGCCGCGGCGGGACTCAGCGCCAACGACGGACTGGGCGGCATCCTCTCCGGGCTGGACGCCGTCTCGAACGGCGCCGAGATCAAGGCGGCCTTCGAGCAGCGCCTGGCCGAGGGTCCGCGCTTGGCCTACGTCGACTCCGACAAGGGCATCACGAACCTGCACGTGCCCAGCGACGTCATCGTCGATGCGTCGATGCCGGCCATGATCCGCACGTCGGGCCACATGTGGGGCGCCGACGGCCAGGAGCACGACACCCTCGCGGTCATCCCCGACTCCAGCTACGCCGGCATCTACCAGGCCGTCGTCGAGGACTGCAAGGCCCACGGCGCGTACGACCCGACCACGATGGGCTCGGTGCCGAACGTCGGCCTCATGGCCCAGGCGGCCGAGGAGTACGGCAGCCACGACAAGACGTTCGAGATCGAGACCGCGGGCACCGTCCAGGTCGTCGACGCCGCGGGCACCGTGCTCATCGAGCACGACGTGGAGCCGCACGACATCTGGCGCGCCTGCCAGACGAAGGACGTGCCGATCCGCAACTGGATCGAGCTCGCCGTCACCCGCGCCCGCGCCACGGGCGCCCCGGCGGTGTTCTGGCTCGACGAGACCCGCGCCCACGACGCCAACCTCATCGCCAAGGTCAACGACTACCTGCCGTCGCTCGACACCGACGGCCTGACGATCGAGATCATGGCGCCGACGGAGGCGACCACCTACTCGGTCGAGCGCATCCGTCGCGGCGAGGACACGATCAGCGTCACCGGCAACGTGCTGCGCGACTACAACACCGACCTGTTCCCGATCCTGGAGCTCGGCACGAGCGCCAAGATGCTGTCGGTCGTGCCGCTCATCAACGGCGGTGGACTGTTCGAGACCGGTGCCGGCGGCTCGGCACCCAAGCACGTGCAGCAGCTCGTCAAGGAGAACTACCTGCGCTGGGACAGCCTCGGTGAGTTCTTCGCGCTGGCGGCCAGCTTCGAGCACCTGGCCACCACGGCCGGCAACGCCCGTGCCCAGATCCTGGCCGACACGCTCGACCGCGCCACGGGGACGTTCCTCGACGAGAACCGCTCGCCCGGCCGCAAGCTCGGCACGATCGACAACCGCGGCAGCCACTTCTACCTCGCGCTCTACTGGGCCGAGGAGCTGGCCAAGCAGACCGAGGACGCCGAGCTGGCGTCCGCCTTCGCCGACGTCGCCGGTGCGCTGCGCAGCAACGAGCAGACGATCGTCGACGAGCTGCTCGCGGTGCAGGGCTCCCCGGCCGACATCGGTGGCTACTTCCGGCCGTCGGACGAGAAGGCCACGGCCGTGATGCGTCCGTCCACCACCTTCACCGAGGTGCTGGGCTCGCTGTCGCTCTGACCGCAGACGCTTCTCGACGCCCCACGGCCACCGGTCGTGGGGCGTCGTGCGTTCCGGCGGTGCAGCCCTCCGCCCTCGCCCCCCATCGGTGGATTCGCAACGTCAGAACCGCTCCTGCGGTTGCTGAAGCACCGATGGTGGTCGAGTGAGCGGTTCATCGGTGGATCCGCAACGTCAGGAGTGTCTCTGCGGTTGCTGAGGCACCGATGAGTGGGATGCTCGCCCCTGGCCTCGGCCCGCCGGCGGGCATGATGTCGCGCACACCGGGAACAACACGCCGACGGCAGGTGCTTGGCTCTTCACGTGACCTCCTCCGTCGACCTCGCAGCCGAGACCGCCACCCCGTCGCCCCGTGCCACGCACGTCGGGGCGGCGATCGTCGCGCTCGCGCTCGGCGGGTTCGCGATCGGCACGACCGAGTTCGTGACGATGGGGCTGCTCAAGGAGATCGCCGTCGGCATCGACGAGTCGATCCCGACCACGGGGCACGTGATCACGGCCTACGCCTTCGGCGTGGTCGTGGGGGCTCCGATCATCGTGGCACTCGGTGCGCGGCTCCCGCGCCGCGAGCTCGCCGTGGGGCTCATCCTGGCGCTCGGCGTGGGCAACGCCGTCACGGCGCTCGCGAGCGGCTACGTGCCCGTGCTCGCGGCCCGGTTCCTCGCGGGGCTCCCGCACGGTGCCTACTTCGGCGTGGCCTCGCTGCTCGCCGCCTCGCTCGTGCCGGCGCACCGACGCGGGCGTGCGGTCAGCCGGGTCATGCTCGGCCTGTCCGTCGCGACGGTCGCGGGCGTCCCGGCGGCCACCTGGCTCGGGCAGCAGCTCGGGTGGCGGGCCGCCTACTGGGCGGTCGTCGTCCTCGCCGTCCTCGCGGCCGCGATGATGCTGCTGTTCGTGCCGCACCAGCCGGGCGACCGCACGGCCAGCATGAGGGGCGAGCTGTCGGCCCTCAAGCGGCCCCAGGTGCTGTTCGCCGTCACGGCCGGCATGGTCGGCTTCGGTGGCCTGTTCGCCATGTACAGCTACGTCGCCCCGATCGTCACCGACGTCACGGGGCTCGCCGACGCGACGATCCCGTGGTTCCTGCTGGCGTTCGGCGTCGGCTCGGTGCTCGGCTCCTGGCTCGCCGGGCCGCTTGCCGACTGGGACGTGCCCCGGCTCGTGATCGGCGGCTTCATCGCGACGATCGTCGTGCTCGTGGTCTTCCACCAGACCGCCGGCATGGCCGTCTGGGCGGCGCTCGGGATCTTCGCGATCGGTGCGCTCGGCAGCCTCGTGGCGATCGGCCTGCAGATCCGGCTCATGGACGCCGCGGGCGACGCGCAGATGCTCGGCGCCGCCCTGAACCACTCCGCGCTGAACATCGCCAACGGCTTGGGAGCATGGCTCGGTGGCGTCGTCATCGCCGCGGGGTACGGCTACCGGGCCCCGAGCCTGGTCGGCGCGGCGCTGGCGATCACCGGTCTGGTGATCTTCGTGGTGGGTCTGGGCGCCCAACGCCGCAGCCAGGCCGCAGTGGCCGAGACGTCGCCCGCCGCGGCCTAGCTCCGGAGCAGCGTCGTGGCGGTGGCGCGGGCCACGTCGGTGGTCCACCCGCGCGACCGGAGCCGCATCGCGAGGTCGCCGGTCACGACCAGCAGCAGCTGCTCGCCCAGCTGGTCGCCGCGCCGGGGATCGACATCGCGCGCCAGCTCGACGAGGCGGCCGCGCAGGTCGTCGGTCTCACGGCGCAGTGCCTCCGCGAGCTCCGCGGGCGGGTCGGCGTGCTCGGCGGCCGAGCCGAGGAAGGCGCACCAGCGCGAGCCGAGGGGGCCGGCCCGGAAGGCGTCGAGCGCGTCGAACACGGCCAGGAGCCTGCCCTCGGGTGTCTCCTGCGCGGCGATCGCGTCGTCCCACGTCTCCAGCCAGGCGCGGTGCCGACGCTCCAGCGCCGCGGCGAGCAGCGCCTCCTTGCTGGCGAAGCCCCGGTAGAGGGTGGCCGCCGAGACGCCGGCGCGCTCGATGACGGCATCGATCGGGGTGGCTGCGACGCCGTGCCGGAAGAACAGCTCGTCGGCGGCGTCGAGCAGCCGGGTCTCCGTGGAGGTGCGCAGGGGCATGGGGTCAGCCTAGACTCGGCAAAGTGAAACGTACGTTTTCGTTATCCGTCCTCCTCGTCCCCTCCGGTCTCGGCCTGGTGGCGGCCACCTACGGGCTGGTCCGCCTGGCGTCCGGGCTGTACCTGCCCGACGTCCAGGCCGATCTCGGCCTCGGGGTCGCCACCGCCGGTCTCGTCTCCAGCGGGGCCTCGGTCGTCTACTGCCTCGGGGCGCTCGCCGGGCTGCTCCTCGCCGCGAGGCACGCCCGCGCGCTCGTCGTCGGGGCGGCGGCCACCGCCGGCGGCGGCGCCGTCGGCATGGCACTCGCGCCCGACGTGCCGACGTTCGCGCTCCTCGCCGTCCTGGCGTCGGCGGGTGCGGGGCTCACCTCGCCGGCCATGGTCGCCCTCCTCCAGCAGGACCCGTCCACGCGCGAGCGTCCTGCCGCCCAGGCCGCGGTGAACTCCGGCACGGGCCCCGGACTCGTCGCGGCCGGGGCGCTGGCCCTGCTGCTCCTGCCGGACTGGCGTGCCGCATGGGCGTGGTCCGGACTGTTCACGGTGCTCGTGGCCGGCCTCGTGCTGGCCTCGTCCAGGAACGGCGCCGGGTCCGCAGGGGACTCGGCACGCGGTGTGCTGCCGGCGACGTGGTGGGTCGCCCACGCCCGGGTCGTCGCGGCGGCCCTGCTGCTGGGAACCGGCTCGGCGGCCGTCTGGAGCTACGGGCGGGCCATGCTCGTCGATGCGGGGACGGGTCGGACGGCGTCCGTGGTCGCCTGGATCGCCGTGGGTGTCGGTGGGACGCTCGTGGCGGCCTCGAGCCGGAGGATGGAGCGGATCGGACCGCGGGCGTCGTGGGCCCTCACGGCGGGAGTCGTCGCGATCGCCACGGCCACGCTCGCGCTGCTGCCCGCGGTCACGCCGGTCGCGCTGGCGGCCTGTGCCGCCTTCGGGTGGGGCTTCGTCGCCGCGTCGGGAGCGCTCATCGTCTGGACGATCGAGATCGACGAGGCCCGCGGAGCGTCGGGCACGGCCCTGCTGTTCGTGGTGCTCGTCCTGGGGCAGGCCGTCGGCTCCTCGGTGATCGGGGTGCTCGTCCCGGCCGCGGGGTACGCCGCGGCGTTCCTCGCCGCCGCGGGGGTCAGCGCGGTGGGCGGTCTGGTGGCGGTCCACGTCCGCCGGTCCCCGCGCGGGCAGCGGTCCCGGACCGTGGCCCCGGCCCGCTAGAAGGAACCGGGCCGGGGGCGCAGCCACACGCGGTCGCCCTGGTGCAGACCCAGGGCGTTCGCGTCGGACCGGGTGAGGGTGACCAGGATCGGCGCGGGGTGGCGCGCGTCCTCCGGCGTGACCTCGAGGCGCACCTCGAAGCCGATGCGCGTCCACCGGGTGATCGTGCCGACCGCGGTCGCGGCCTGCTCGTACCGCGAGATCTCGATGTCGTGCGGACGTACGAGGTGGTCGCCCAGGGTGGTGACCGGACCGAGGAACGACAGCACGAAGTCGCTGGCGGGCTTGTCGTAGAGGTCGTCGGGCGTGCCGATCTGCTCGATGCGTCCCTCGTTGATGACGACGATGGAGTCGGCGACCTCGAGCGCCTCCTCCTGGTCGTGGGTCACGAAGACCGTGGTCACGTGCATCTCGTCGTGCAGGCGTCGGAGCCAGTCGCGCAGCTCCTTGCGCACCTTGGCGTCGAGCGCGCCGAACGGCTCGTCGAGCAGCAGCACCGACGGCTGGATGGCCAGGGCGCGGGCCAGGGCCATGCGCTGGCGCTGGCCTCCCGACAGCTGGGCCGGGCGTCGGTCGGCGAACTGCTCCAGGTGCACGAGCTGCAGCAGCTCGTCGACCTTCGCCTCGATCTCGTCCTTCGGCCGCTTGCGGATCTCGAGGCCGAACGCCACGTTGCGACGGACGCTGAGGTGCTTGAAGGCCGCGTAGTGCTGGAACACGAAGCCGACGTTGCGCTTCTGCACCGGCAGCGCCGTGGCGTTCACGCCCTCGATCTCGACCGACCCGGAGTCGGCGGACTCCAGGCCGGCGATGATGCGCAGCAGCGTGGTCTTGCCCCCGCCGCTCGGACCGAGCAGCGCGGTCAGCTGTCCCGTGGGGATGGCGAGGTCGACGTCGTCGAGCGCGACGAAGTCGCCGAACCTCTTGCTGACGCCTGCGACGTCGATGCTCATGGGTGCTTCTCCCGGGTCTGGGGACTGGACGGAGGACTAGTGGCGCTCGGCACGCGAGCGCAGGATCTGGACGACGACGATGCACACGACGGACACGCTGGCGAGCAGGAACGCGATCGCGTAGGCGCCCTCGGCGTCGAAGTTGAGGTACTTCTCCTCGACCGCGAGCGTCGCCGTGCGCGTCTCGCCGAGGATGTTGCCGGAGACGACCTTGACGGCCCCGAACTCGCCGAGCGAGCGGGCGAGGGTGAGCACCACGCCGTAGACGACGGCCCAGCGGATGCCTGGCAGGGTGATCCGCCAGAACGTCTGCCAGGCGTTGGCGCCGAGGCTCCTGGCGGCCTGCTCCTGCTCGGTGCCGATCTCGCGGAGCACCGGCACGACCTCGCGGATCACCAGCGGCAGCGCCACGAACGCGGTCGCCAGCACGATGCCGGGGGTGGAGAAGATGATCTGGATGCCCCAGCCCTCGAGGGTGGGCCCGAACCAGCCGTCGCGCCCGCCGTACACGAGCACGAGCGCGAGGCCGACGACGATGGGCGAGACCGACAGCGGCAGGTCGAGTGCCGCGCTCAGCAGGCGCTTGCCGGGGAACTCGGTGCGCACGAGAAGCATCGAGATCCCGACGCCGAAGACGAGGTTGAGGGCCGTGGCGCACAGGGCTGCCACGGCGGTCAGCTGCAGGGCGGCCACCATGTCGGGGTCCTCGAACAGGCTGCGCAGCGAGTCGAGGCCGTTGGCGAACGTGTTGGTCACCACGAGGGCGACGGGCCACACCACGAGCAGACCCAGGTAGACGATGGCGACGACGCGCAGCAGGTAGGTGACCGGGCCGCGCGGGTGTCGGGTGAGGCGTGCGTCAGCCACGGTCGCTGATCCTCCTCTGCAGCAGGTCGAGCGCGACGATCGTCAGCAGCGAGACGAGCAGGAGCAGCGTGGCGATGGAAGCAGCGGCTGCCGGGTTGTCGTTCTCGACGGCTCCCAGGATCCGCACCGACGCCACCTCCGACGTGAAGGGCAGGTTGCCCGAGAGCAGCACGAGGGAGCCGTACTCGCCGACGCCGCGGGCGAAGGACAGGGCGGCGCCGGCCGCGATGGCCGGGGCCAGTCCCGGCAGGATCACCCGCCGGAAGGTGGTGAACCGGCTCGCGCCCAGCGAGGCGGCGGCCTCCTCGACCTCGGGGTCGAGCTCCTCGAGCACGGGCTGGACCATGCGGACCACGAACGGCAGGGTGACGAAGAGGAACGCCAGGTACACCGAGGCGCCGCTGTTGGCGACGTTGATGCCCAGGGGGCTCTCGTCGTTGCCGTACAGCGAGAGCAGCACCAGGCCGGCGACGATGGTCGGCAGCGCGAACGGGATGTCGATGACCACCTCGAGGGCGGCCTTGCCGGGGAACCGGTCACGCACCAGCACCCAGGCGATGATCGTGCCGACGACCACGTTCACGAGCGTGACGGCCGCGGCGGCCTGCAACGTGATCGCGATCGCGGCCCGGGTCTGCTCGTTCGAGATGGCCCGCCAGAAGTTCGACCAGCCACCCTCGGAGGCCGTGACCACCACGGCACACAGCGGGATGAGCACGAGCAGGCTGAACCACAGCATCGCGATGCCGAGGCCGAGGCCCGACGTGCGTGTGAGGGTGCCCGGCAGGGCCGGCCGGAAGCGATCCGGCCGGCCCGTGGGGGGCGCAGGGCTGGTGGTGCTGGTCATGGGGGAGTGGTCCGTGTCCTTCGTCGGTTACTGGGAGGCCTTGCCGGACTTCGTGATCGCCTCGGTGACGATGCCGACGGGCGCGCCGTCCTTCCCGTCGCCGAACAGCTCGTCCTTCACGCCGCCCCAACCGGGGCCGCCGAAGTTGTCGGTGAGCGTGAGCAGGTTCTTCACGGCCGGGAACGGATCGGCGGAGTCGGGGGCTCCCTTGATGTCGGAGGCCTCCAGCCCGACCGACGCGAGGTCGGCGGTGCCGGGCTCCTCCAGGTTGAGCGGGCGGAAGCCCTTGAGGGCGAGCTCGCGCTGGCCGGTCTCGCCCAGCACGAAGTCGAGCCACGGCTCGGCGGCCGGCGTGTGCTCGGTGAGGATCGCGCCCGGGTTCTCGATCAGCAGCGTGGTGTCGGGGATGACGTAGTCGAAGCCTTGACCCTGCTGCGCGGCCAGGATGGCCTCGTTCTCGTACGCGAGCAGCACGTCGCCCGTGCCGCCGAGGAAGCTCTGCGTCGCGTCGCGGCCGCTGTTGGTGAGCGACACGACGTTCTTGAACAGCTGGTCGACGTACTCGGTGGCCTCGGCCTTGCTCCCGCCGTTCTCGGTGACGCTGCCCCAGGCCGCGAGGGCGTTCCAGCGGGCGGCACCGGACGAGGCCGGGTTGGCGGTCACGATCTCGACGCCGGGCTTCACGAGGTCGTCCCAGCCCTGGATGTTCTTCGGGTTGCCCTCGCGGACGCCCAGCACCACGACCGAGGTCGACACGATGCCCTTGTTGGGGCCGTCGTCCCAGCTGTCGTCGACCAGACCGGCGTCCACGAGCCGGTCGACGTCGGTGGCGACGGACAGGTGGACGTAGTCGGCCTTCAGTCCGTCGACGACCGCGCGGCTCTGATCGCCCGAGGCGCCGTAGGAGGTCGTGAAGCGCACGTCCTTGCCCTCGGGGGTCTCCTCGAACTTCTCGGCGATCGCCTTGTTGGCGGCCTCGGGCACGGCGAAGCCGACGATGCGGACCGTCTCCTCGCTCCCACCTCCGCCGGAGCCGCACGCCGACAGCGCCAGGGCGGCGGCCGCGGCGAGCGCGGTGGCGGTGAGTCGTCGGCGGGAAGTGGTCGTCATGGTCGTCCTCGGGTCGGGCACGTCTCTCGGTGGCGTGCGTCGGGACGACCGTACGGACATGTCCGGGCCGGGATTCGTGGTCTCAGCATCCGGACTTGGCAGCCGATGGGTGAGACGTCGTGCCACGTGGAGTGTGCGGCCGGAGGAGCGGCGCGGAGACGGACAAGAACCGCGGCCCGTCACCCCCTGGATGCGACGGAGCCGCGGCTCTTGGAACCAACCCTAGGACTCCGCGCTTCACATGGCGCTCCCAACGGTGTGAAGATTCCATGTGAATCACGCCTCATGCGCGAGCCGGCGCCATCTGACCGTCCGTCGGACACCCCGCGCTGCGCGTGCCACGATCCCTGCATGACCGAGAGCCGGCGGTTCGCCGACGCCTTCACCGATGCGCTCGAGGCGCGCGGGGTCGGCCTGTCGTGGCTGCGGTCGCACCTGGCCGACCGAGGGCACGCGGTGTCGCTGGCCTCCCTCTCCTACTGGCGCTCCGGTCAGCGGGAGCCCCAGCGGCAGATCTCCCTGGAGGCGCTCGTGGTGATCGAGGAGCTGCTCGGGCTCCACGAGGGTGCGCTGTCGTCCCACCTGCGTCGACGCGGGCGGACCGGGCCGGCCCCGTTCGACGACCTGGTGGGCCTGGCGCGCCAGGTCGGCCGGGACCGTGGCCTCGTCGGTGAGGACGAGGTGGACCGGATCGCGTTCGACCTCGTCGTGGACGTCGGCGCGGACCGCCGGGTCAGCCAGGTGCGGGTGACGCAGGTCTTCGTGGCCGCCGTCGACGGTGCTGCGGGCGTCACGATGTTCGTGGCACCGGGCGTCGGCACGGGCACCACGGAGTTCGAGGGCCTGACGGACTTCGCCGCCGACACGGTCATGCGAGCCGTCGCGGGCTGCTCGGTCGACGGCGTGGTCGACATCATCGACGGGATCAGTGCCGCACGTCTGAGCTTCGACCGGCCGCTCGCGCTCGGGGAGTCGGTGGCCACCGAGGTCGTGATGGTGCCGCTCACCGACGAGGCCGCGACCGACGCGGAGTGGGGTGCCGTGGCGGAGCAGCGGCTCGAGCACTGCACGGTCTGGGTGCGCTTCCACCCCGACCAGCTGCCGCGTGCGGCCTGGGTCGGGTTCCAGGAGGCCGGCCTCGAGCACGAGTGGCCGGTCGCGCTGGACGGCGGCACCGGGCTCCTGCACCGCCAGACGGACTTCGGTCCCGGGCTGTGCACCGCTCGATGGGAGTGGTGACCCGCTCGGCCGTCAGGCGAAGACGACGGTGCGCGGACCGTTCATGAGCACCCGCGACTCGGCGTGCAGGCGCACGGCCCGCGAGAGGGTCTGGGCCTCGACGTCGCGTCCCACGCGGGCGAGGTCGGCTGGGCTCATCCGGTGGTCCACCCGCTGCACGCCCTGCTCGATGATCGGCCCCTCGTCGAGGTCGGCCGTCACGTAGTGCGCGGTGGCGCCGATGAGCTTGACCCCGCGGTCGTGGGCCTGGTGGTAGGGCCGGGCACCCTTGAAGCTCGGCAGGAAGCTGTGGTGGATGTTGATCGCCCGACCGGCGAGCGCGCGGCAGAGGTCGTCGCTGAGGATCTGCATGTAGCGCGCGAGCACCACGAGGTCGATGTCGAGCTCGTCGACCAGCTCCAGCACGCGGGCCTCGACGTCGGGCTTGGTCTCGCGGGTGACGGGCAGGTGGTGGAACGGCACGTCGTAGGACGAGGCGAGCCGCTCGAGGTCGCGGTGGTTGGACACCACGGCCGGCACCTCGATGTTCAGGCCGCCCGAGCTCTGCCGGTAGAGCAGGTCGTTGAGGCAGTGCCCCTCCTTGGACACGAGCACCAGGGTGCGGGCGGGGCGCTCGGCCTCGACCAGGCGAAAGTCCATCGCCAGCTCGGCCGCGACGGGGGCGAAGCCCTCCGTGAGCACGCCGGCGTCGCGACCGGGGCCGAAGTCGACGTGGAGGCGCAGGAAGAACTCTCCGCTCGCTCGGGTGCCGTCAGCGGGGTCATCACTGGGGTCGGTGTACTGCTGGGAGTCCAGGATGTTGCCGCCGGTCTCGTGGATCCACCGGGTGACGGCGAAGACGAGGCCGGGGCGGTCCGGGCACGACAGCGTCAGGACGTGGGTGCTGGTCACCCGCGAAGTCTAGGCAGCGGGCGGCGCCGCCGGCTGCACGGTCGCCGGAACGTCGGCAGCGGGGGCCGGAGCGGCGCCCTGGTGGCGCGGCCGTTCGAAGTAGAGCACGACCACCAGCCCGACGACGAACGCGGTGGTGGGCAGCCAGAACGCCTCGGACATGGCGCGCGAGAACGCGTCGGCGACCTGCGCCGGGATCGCAGCGCCGCCCGCCGACTGGAACGCCGCGGCGTCGCCGTCGAGACCGTTGGCCGAGAGCCGCGCACCGATCAGTGCGGCCACCGCCGCGCTGCCGAGCGCGGCGGCCACCTGTCGGGTCGTGTTGTAGACGCCCGCGCCCGCGCCGGCGGAGGTCAGGGGGAGGTTGCGGGTCGCGGTGGCGCTGAGCGGAGCCCAGAGGAAGGCGTTGGAGACGCCGAACAGGGCCATCGGCAGCAGCAGCTGCCAACCCGGTGTGGACGGGTCGACGAGCGAGCCGAGCCAGCGCATGGCGACCGCGGCCGTGCCGAACCCCACGAGGGTGAGGATGCGCGGGTGGACGCGGTCGGACAGCTTGCCCACGACGGGCGAGAGCGCGAGCAGCACCACGGCCATGGGCGCCATGAACAGCGCGGCCTCCGTGGGGCTCCAGCCGCGCGCGCCCTGGGCGTAGAACATGAACGGCAGGCTCATCGCGGTGATCGCGAGCGAGACCATGGCGATGCCGACGTTGCCCACGGAGAAGTTGCGGTCGTGGAAGAGCGAGAGCGGCACGAGCGGCTCGGTGCGCACCCGGCTCTGCCAGAACACGAAGAGCCCGAGCACGAGGGCGCCGACGCCGATGAGCAGCGGCACGCTGAGCGGACCGGCGATCGTGCCCCAGTCGTACCGCTCGCCCTCCTGGATGCCGAACACGAGCAGGAACATGCCCGCCGCGCTCAGGCCCACGCCCAGCCAGTCGAAGCTGTGCGCGTGCGTCTCGAGGGTGGGCACGAGCCGCTTCGCGAGCACGAATCCCACGATCCCGACCGGCACGTTGACGAAGAAGATCCACTCCCAGCCGGCCGCGTCGACGAGCACGCCACCCAGGATCGGGCCGACCAGCGTCGCGACGCCCGCGGTCGCTCCCCACAGCGCCATGGCGCTGCCGCGCTTGGCGGCGGGGAAGGTGCGGGTGATGACCGACATGGTCTGCGGCGTGATGAGCGACGCGCCGACGCCCTGCACCACACGCGCGGCGATGAGCCCGCCGATCGAGTCGGTGAGGCCGCACCAGAGCGAGGCGAGCGTGAAGATCGCGAGTCCGACGAGGTAGACCCGCTTGGGCCCGAACCGGTCACCGAGCCGTCCGGTGACGAGCAGGGGCACGGCGTAGGCCAGCAGGTACGCGCTCGTGACCCAGATGCCGCTGTTGTAGTCGGTCTGCAGGTCCTCGATGATCGCCGGCGTCGCGACCGAGACGATCGTGTTGTCGACGAGGATCATGAAGAACCCGATGACCATGGCCCACAGTGCCGGCCAGGGGGAGGTCGCGGCGTCGGCGGGGGAGGCGGCGTCGACGGAGGAACGGGGCGGTTGGGTCACGCAACCAAGTGTGCAGGTCGACGCCGACGAGACCGCCGCCTCGTGGCGAAGGTCTCAGACCTCGTCGCGCAGGAGGTCGTAGGAGACGAGGTCGTCGACCGAGCCGTCGCCGAGCAGCTCGGCCTCGCGCTCGACGCCGATGCGCCGGAAGCCCGTCCGCTCGGCCACCCGGTTGCTGGCCCCGTTGCCGGCCGCGGCCCTCAGGCTGAGTCGGTGGAGGTCGGGTCCGTCGGCGGCGAAGGCGTGCCGCACGGCGGCGCGGACCGCCTCGGTCATCAGCCCACGGCCCCGCACGTCGGGGTGGGCCCAGTAGCCGACCTCGGCCGTCCCGGGGTTCGGGCCGTCGAGGTGCATGAGGGCGAGGTTCGCGACGAGCGCGTCGGTCTCGCGGTCGGCCACGGCCCAGGTGAGCTTGGACCCGACGGCCGCCTGCCAGGTGCAGTCGGCCAGGTACGCGCGAGCCACCTCGAGCGTGTACGGGCGGGGCAGGGTGTTCAACCAGTGGCCCGTGGTCTCGTCGCCGCACGCCTCGGCCACCCGGGCGGCGTCGGACTCGGCGAAGGGTCGCAGCCGCAACCGGTCCGTCTCGATCACGGGAGCGTCGAGCCAGCGCCCCCTGGGCACGGGGGCGTCGCCGAAGCGCAGCACCGCCGTCCAGGCGTCGAGGGTGCGTCCCCGCTCGTGCAGCAGGGCGGGCGACGAGCCCACGAGCTGGAAGCCGCAGGCGTGCGCCACCCGCAGCGAGGCCTCGTTGCCGACGTGGGCCCGCCAGTGGACCGACTCCACCCCGCACTCGGTGAACACGTGGTCGACGGCGAGGCGCACGGCTCGGGCCATCAGTCCGCGGCCGCGCGCCCACGGATGCAGGGAGAAGCCGAGGTCGGCGACCGGCCCGCCCCGGACGTCGACGTTGCCGGCGAACCGGGCCCGTCCGGAGTCGTCGGCGGCCTCGACCACCCACATCCGCGCCGTGCCCTGGTCCCACGCCTCGGCGCCGATCTGCAGGGCGAACGCCTCGCTCATCTCGGGCGTGTTGGGCACCGGGACCGCGGTCCAGCGCTGCATGTCGGGGTCCTGCGTCATCTCGTGCATCGGCTCGACGTCGGCCGGCGTGGCGGCGCGCAGGGTCACCACGCCGTCGGAGAGGACGGGCACGGACAGCGGCCAGCTCAGGGAGTCCATCGGTCGGCTCGGCTCCGCTCAGACGGACTCGGCCCGGAACGGGTCGGCCGGGTAGACACCGAGCACGCGGGTCTCGGTGGTGAAGAACGTGAGCTCCTCGAGTGCGCGCGCCACGTGCGGGTCGTCGGGGTGCCCGTCGACCTCGGCGAGGAACTGGGTGGCGGTGAACTCGCCCCCCACCATGTAGCTCTCCAGCTTGGTCATGTTGACGCCGTTCGTGGCGAAGCCGCCCAGGGCCTTGTAGAGGGCCGCGGGCAGGTTGCGCACGTTGAAGATGAAGGTCGTGACGACCGGGTCCTGGCCGGCGGCCGGGACCGCGGGCTCGCGCGAGAGCTCCACGAAGCGGGTCGTGTTGTGGTCCTCGTCCTCGACGTCGCGCGCCAGGATCTCGAGTCCGTAGATCTGCGCGGCGAGCGGCGGGGCGATCGCTGCCTGGGTGACGTCGCGGGCCTCGGCGATCTCGCGCGCGGCACCGGCCGTGTCGCCGGAGACGAGAGGCGTCCAGCCGTGCTGCTGGATGATCTTGCGGCACTGCCCGAGGGCGTGCACGTGGCTGTGGACCGTGCGCACGGTGTCGAGGGTGGTGCCCGGGACGCCCATGACCATGAACTGGATCCGCAGGAAGTGCTCGCCGACGATGTGCAGGCCCGACGTGGGCAGGAAGTGGTGGATGTCGGCCACCCGGCCCGCGATCGAGTTGTCGATCGGGATCATCGCGAGGTCGGCGTCACCACCGGTGACGGCCGCGAACACGTCCTCGAACGACGCGCAGGCCACGGCCTCGGCGTCGGGGTGGTGCTGCTGGCAGACGATGTGGGAGTTCGCGCCGGGTTCCCCCTGGTACGCGATGCGGCGGACGGTCACCCCGACAGTCTTCCACCACGTGCGCGCACGACGCGGCCAGGAGGGACCTCAGGCGGTGCGGTGGACCCCGTCGGCGGCGCGGACCGCGAACACCTCGGGCGTCTTCCAGCCCAGGGCGTCGTAGCGCTGCTCCACGAGCTCGCGCACCGGTCCCGCCTTGGCCTGCGGGACCAGGGCGATGGCCGAGCCGCCGAACCCGCCGCCGGTCATGCGGGCGCCGAGGGCGCCGGCCTCGAGGGCGGACTCGACCGCGACGTCGAGCTCGGCGCAGCTGACCTCGAAGTCGTCGCGCAGGGAGGCGTGCGAGGCGGTGAGGACGGTCCCGAGCTGCTCCCAGTCCTGCTCGCGCAGCGTGCGCAGGGCGGCCTTGACGCGAGCCGTCTCGGTGAAGACGTGCTGCGTGCGACGACGCAGCACGGGGTCGTCGAGCCGGACGAGCGCGTCGAGCCCGGCCTTCGCGAGGTGGTCGAGACCCAGGGCCGACGCGGCCTCCTCGCACTGGGCGCGCCGCTCGGCGTACCCGCCGCCTCCGGAGGCGGCCACGTGCGAGTGGTCCACGCCCGTGGAGACGACCAGCAGCGAGAGGTCGGCCGCGGCCACGTCGAACGGGACGCGCTCGGGCTCGGCGTCGCCGAGCGGGTCGGTCACGACGGCCTGCCCCTCGCGACCGAACGTGACCGCCAGCTGGTCCATGAGGCCGGTCGGTGCCCCCACGAAGTCGTTCTCGGCGCGCTGGGCGAGGCGGGCCGCCGTGAGCGGGTCCAGGTCGAGGCCGGCCAGGTCGGCGAGGGCGGACACGACCCCCACGGTGAGCGCGGCCGACGACGAGAGACCGGCGCCGAGGGGCAACGACGACTCGAGCACCAGGTCGCAGCCGGGCAGCGAGCCCTGGGAGCGCAGCGCCCACACCGCGCCCGCGGGGTAGGCGGCCCACCCGTCCGCCGCGACGGCGCCGTCGCCCGGTGCGACGTCGACCGTGAACGCCGCGCGCTCACGGCGACCGTCGGGCAGGGTGCTCCACACGTTGACCGCGTCGTCGTCACGGCGGCGCACCTTCAGGGTGAGGAAGCGGTCGATCGCGAAGGGGACCGACGGGCCCCCGTTGTAGTCGAGGTGCTCCCCGATGAGGTTGACCCGACCCGGAACCTGCCACGTGCGTACGTCGTCCACCCGCCCGAGCCTAGGACCTGACCGGCAGAACCTCACTGGCAGAATGCACAGCATGTCCAGCAGCACCCGTCCCCGCTCGCTGTCCGGCATCCAGCCGACGGCCGAGTCGTTCCACTTCGGGAACTACCTCGGGGCGATCCGCCAGTGGGTGGGCCTGCAGGACGACCACGACGCGTTCTACTTCATCGCCGACCTCCACGCGCTCACGGTGCAGCCGGACCCGGCAGCCCTGAGGGCGCGGACCCACGCGTCGGCGGCGCAGCTCCTCGCAGCCGGCGTCGACCCCGAGCGGTCGGCGCTGTTCTGCCAGAGCCACGTGCCCGAGCACACGCAGCTGGCCTGGGTCTTCAACTGCCTCACGGGCTTCGGCGAGGCGGGTCGCATGACCCAGTTCAAGGACAAGAGCGCCAAGGGTGGCACCGACAAGTCCAGCGTCGGGCTGTTCACGTACCCGATCCTGCAGGCGGCCGACATCCTGCTCTACAACCCGCACCACGTGCCGGTGGGGGAGGACCAGCGCCAGCACCTCGAGCTCTCCCGCAACCTCGCGCAGCGGTTCAACCACCACTACGGCGAGACGTTCCGCCAGCCCGAGCCGTACATCCTCAAGGACGCCGCCAAGATCGGCGACCTGCAGGACCCCACCGCGAAGATGAGCAAGTCCGGCTCCTCGCCCAACGGGATCGTCGACCTGCTCGACGACCCGAAGAAGGCGGCGAAGAAGATCCGCTCGGCCGTCACCGACTCCGGCGACGAGATCCGGTTCGACCCCGAGGGCAAGCCCGGGGTGTCCAACCTGCTCACCCTGTACTCGGCCGTGACCGGCACGTCGGTCGACGACGTCGTCGCCGAGTTCGAGGGTCGCCAGTACGGGCACCTCAAGGTGGCCCTGGCGGACGTGGTGGCCGACTTCGTGGCCGGCTTCGGCGAGCGCACGCGGGCCTACCTGGACGACCCGGCCGAGCTGGACCGGGTGCTCGCCCGGGGCGCGGCGCGGGCGCGCGAGGTGGCGGCGCCCGTCGTGGCCGACGTGTACGACAAGGTCGGGCTCGTCCGCGGTGCCTGAGCGGGGCGGGGCGGGCGCGTCGCGCACGTTCGGGGTCGCGATCTCGGTCCCGGAGCCGCACGGCGAGGAGCTGCGCGCGCACCGGGCCGCGTTCGGCGATCCGCTCGCGGAGCAGATCCCGAGCCACATCACGCTGCTGCCGCCCGACGTCGTGGCCGGTGACGAGCTGGACCGCCTCGCCGGTCGACTCTCCGCGGTGGCCGCACGGACGGCCCCGTTCGACGTCGACCTCAAGGGCACGGGCACCTTCCGGCCGGTCTCGCCCGTGGTCTTCGTGGCGGTGAGCCGAGGCATCTCCGAGGCCGAGCTGCTGGTCGCGGAGCTGCGCAAGGCCCTCGGGGCGCCGGAGCCGGAGTTCCCGTACCACCCTCACGTCACGGTCGCCCACCACCTCGACGACGCGGCGCTCGACCGCGCCTACGCCACGCTCGAGGACTTCGCGTGCACCTTCACGGTGGGCGAGATCGCGCTGTACCTCCACGAGCCGGACGCTGGGTGGTCGACGTACCTGTCCTTCCCGCTCGCCGGCTCGCGGGACTGACCGCCGCCTGTCGTCGGACGAGCGTCAGCCGGGTTGCTGCAACGACAGCAGCAGCTCGTCGTGGAACGCCAGCGCGGCGAGCTGGAGGGTGTCGCGGCGGTGGGCCAGGGCGATCTGGCGCGACAGGGACGGGTTGCGCAGCGCCACGGGCCGCAGGCCCGGTCGGTTGGCCAGCACCATCTCGGGGACGACCGCGTAGCCCAGACCGGACTCCACGAACCGCAGGACCGACAGCATCTCGCCACCCTCGACGGAGATGTGCGGGGAGAAGCCTGCCTGCGCGCACGCCGTCAGCGTCGTCTCGCGCAGGTCGTAGCCGGTCCGGAACATGACGAGGGGCAGGTCCTTCAAGGCCGCGACGTCGACCGTGGACGGGAGCGCGTCGTCGGCGGTGTCGTCGGACGGTGCGGCGAGCACCAGCCGGTCGCGCCGCAGGGGCACCGTCTCGATGTCGGGGCGGGTCTCGGACAGCGGCGTGATGAGCAGGGCGAGGTCGAGCCGACCCTGGGCCAGCTCGTGCGTCAGGACCCGTGAACCCCCCTCGTGGACCTCGAGCTCGATGAGGGGGTGGGTCTCGTGGAACCGGGTGAGGACCTCCGGCAGGAGCCCGTCGCAGATCGACGGGGTGGCGCCGAGCCGCACCCGTCCGCGCCGCAGACCGGCGACCTCGTGCACCGCACGCTGCGCCGACTCGACATCGATGAGGATGCGCTCGGCATGGGGCAGGAGCGCCTCGCCGGCGCTCGTGAGCTCGATGCCGCCGGGCTGGCGGACGAACAGCGGTGTGCCCAGGGAGTTCTCCAGGACGCGGACCTGCTTGGAGAGGCTGGGCTGCGCCACTCCGACCAGCTCGGCCGCGCGCGTGAAGTTGCGCGTGCGCGCCACGGCCACGAAGTAGGAGAGCTGCTGGAACTGCACGGGGCGAGCCTACAGCGTGATAGCCGGAGGCTATGAAGGTTGCCCTCATCATGACTTAGCGCTCAGGTGCGCTTCAGGGTTACGGTGCGTGCGTGGCCACTACTCTGACTCGCGCGTCGGCGCGCAGGTCGACCGTCGTGCTCAAGTACACGATGGCCGTGTCCGGGCTGATC
Source organism: Aeromicrobium sp. WCS2018Hpa-31 (assembly GCF_031843905.1). Taxonomy (NCBI): domain Bacteria; kingdom Bacillati; phylum Actinomycetota; class Actinomycetes; order Propionibacteriales; family Nocardioidaceae; genus Aeromicrobium; species Aeromicrobium sp. WCS2018Hpa-31. Next base: position 287,030 of record NZ_JAVTJF010000005.1, read on the forward strand.
ATGCTCGGCTACCTGCTCGTCCACATGTACGGCAACCTCAAGTTCTTCCAGGGCCAGGAGTACTTCGACTCCTACCTCGAGGGCCTGGAGAACATCCTCTACCCGTACCTGCCGCACGGCGGGGCGCTGTGGATCCTTCGCGTCGTGCTGCTCGTCTCGCTCGTCGCGCACGTGTACTGCGCGATCACGCTGTGGCGACGCAACAAGGTCGCGGCGGGCTACACGGGCACCACGCGCTACCACTCCAAGCAGAACCGCACGGGCATCCAGCGCTCGTACGCGACGTTCACCATGCGCTGGGGCGGCATCATCCTGCTGCTGTTCATCATCGGGCACGTGGCGCAGATGCTGCCGAACTGGCTCGCACCCGGTGGTGGCTCGGACAGCAAGTACGAGCGCGTCGTCAACGGCTTCGAGCTGTGGTGGGTGGTGCTGCTGTACACGATCGGCCTGGTCGCGGTCGGCTTCCACCTGTGGCACGGCTTCTGGAGCGCCCTGACCACGCTCGGCCAGAACCGCAGCAGCACCCGTAAGGGCTCGGCGATCACCATCGCCTCCTGGGTGCTGTCGGTGGTCATCGCCGGCGGCTTCCTCGTCGTCCCCTTCGCGATCTTCTTCTTCGGAGCTGGTTCCTGATGACCGAGACCTTCACCCCCACCGGGGCTGCCGAGCAGTTCATCGAGCACGGCGACCCCATCGCCGACGCCAAGGCGCCGAGCGGGCCCATCGAGCGTCGCTGGGAGCAGCGTCAGTTCGACGCCAAGCTGGTCAACGCCGCGAACCGTCGCAAGATCAAGGTCATCGTCGTGGGCACCGGTCTGGCCGGTGCGTCCGCCGCGGCCACCCTCGGCGAGGCCGGCTACCACGTCACGAGCTTCTGCTACCAGGACAGCCCGCGTCGCGCCCACTCGATCGCCGCCCAGGGCGGCATCAACGCCGCCAAGAACTACCGCAACGACGGCGACTCGGTGTACCGGCTGTTCTACGACACGGTCAAGGGCGGCGACTTCCGCTCGCGCGAGTCCAACTCGTACCGCCTCGCGCAGGTGTCGGTGAACATCATCGACCAGTGCGTGGCGCAGGGCGTGCCGTTCGCGCGTGAGTACGGCGGCCTGCTCGACAACCGTTCCTTCGGTGGCGTGCAGGTCTCCCGCACGTTCTACGCCCGCGGCCAGACCGGCCAGCAGCTGCTGATCGGCGCCTACCAGGCGCTCGAGCGGCAGGTCGCCGCCGGCACGGTCGACGTGCACACCCGCCACGAGATGCTCGACCTCGTCATGGTCGACGGGAAGGCGCGCGGCGTCATCGTCCGCGACATGGTGACCGGCGAGATCGAGTCGCACACCGCCGACGCCGTCGTGCTGGCCAGCGGCGGCTACGGCAACGTCTACTTCCTGTCGACGAACGCCATGGGCTGCAACGTGACCGCCACCTGGCGCGCGCACCGTCGTGGCGCCTACTTCGGCAACCCCTGCTACACGCAGATCCACCCGACCTGCATCCCCGTCTCGGGCGACTACCAGTCCAAGCTCACGCTGATGAGCGAGTCGCTGCGCAACGACGGCCGCATCTGGGTGCCCAAGAAGGCCGGCGACGACCGCCACCCGCGCGACATCCCCGAGGACGAGCGCGACTACTACCTGGAGCGCATCTACCCCGCGTTCGGCAACCTGGTCCCGCGCGACATCGCCTCGCGTGCGGCCAAGTACCAGTGCGACGACGGCAAGGGCGTCGGTCCCGGCGGGCTCGGGGTCTACCTCGACTTCGCCGACGCGATCGAGCGCATGGGCCGCCCGGCGGTCGAGGCCAAGTACGGGAACCTGTTCGACATGTACGCCCGGATCACCGGCGAGGACCCGTACAACGAGCCGATGCGCATCTACCCGGCCGTGCATTACGTCATGGGCGGGCTGTGGGTCGACTACGACCTGCAGAGCAACCTCGAGGGCCTCTTCGTCACCGGCGAGGCCAACTTCTCCGACCAGGGCGCCAACCGTCTCGGTGCCTCCGCGCTGATGCAGGGCCTGGCCGACGGCTACTTCGTGCTGCCGACCACCATCGCGAACTACCTCGCGGACGGCCCCTTCGAGCCCGTGGGCGACGACCACCCGGCCGTCACCGAGGCGCGCGAGGCCGTCGAGGAGCGCATCTCCGCACTGCTGGCCGTCGACGGCAACCGCACCGTGGACAGCTACCACAAGGAGCTGGGCCACATCATGTGGGAGTACTGCGGCATGGAGCGCAGCGAGGAGGGCCTGATCAAGGCGATCGGGCTCATCCGCGAGCTGCGCGACGACTTCTGGAAGAACGTGAAGGTCACCGGCGAGGCCGAGGAGCTCAACCAGACGCTTGAGCGTGCCGGCCGGGTCGTGGACTTCTTCGAGCTCGGCGAGCTGATGTGCATCGACGCGCTGAACCGCGAGGAGTCGTGCGGCGGCCACTTCCGCGCCGAGAGCCAGACCGAGGACGGCGAGGCCCTGCGCCACGACGACCAGTTCGCCTACGTGGCGGCGTGGGAGTTCAACGGTGCCGAGGGCGGCCAGAAGCCGATCCTGCACAAGGAACCCCTCGAGTACGAGTACGTCGAGATGAAGGCTCGGTCCTACAAGTGAACGGGAGCTGCAAGTGAAGATCACCGTCAACGTCTGGCGTCAGAAGAACGCCGAGACGAAGGGCCAGATGGTCGGCTACGGGCTCGACGACGTCTCCGAGGACATGTCGTTCCTCGAGATGCTCGACGTGCTCAACGAGCAGCTGACGCTCGCCGGCGAGGAGCCGGTCGCCTTCGACCACGACTGCCGCGAGGGCATCTGTGGATCGTGCGGCGTGGTCATCAACGGCATCGCGCACGGCCCCGAGGTCACGACCACGTGCCAGCTGCACATGCGCTCGTTCAAGGACGGCGACGTCATCGACATCGAGCCGTGGCGTGCGGGCGCGTTCCCGATCGTCAAGGACCTCGTCGTCGACCGCGGCGCCTTCGACCGGATCATCCAGGCCGGCGGCTACATCAGCGTCAACACCGGCTCGGCGCCGGAGGCCAACAACCTGCCCGTGCCGAAGGAGGACGCCGACCACGCGTTCGCGGCGGCCACCTGCATCGGCTGCGGCGCCTGCGTGGCGGCCTGCCCGAACGGCTCGGCCATGCTGTTCACCGCGGCGAAGGTGACCCACCTCGGCCTGCTCCCGCAGGGCCAGCCTGAGCGCGAGTCCCGCGTGGTCGACATGGTCGCCCAGCACGACGCCGAGGGCTTCGGCTCCTGCACCAACATCGGCGAGTGCACGGCGGCCTGCCCCAAGGGCATCCCGCTCGACGTCATCTCGCGGCTCAACCGCGACCTGCTCGGCGCCCTCGCCGCCGGCAAGGCCTGAGCGCGCTCCAGCACCACCCCGACCGCCCGCCACCGCTCCGGTGGCGGGCGGTCGTGCGTCGTGGGGGCGGGGCTGCTGTGGTCGTCCTCGGGTGGGGGGCTGCGTCGCCGCGTGCGATGGATCTCGCGTCGGGGCTGCGTCGGTTGTGGTTGTGCTCGGGTGGGGGCTGCGTCGGTTGTGGTTGTGCTCGGGTGGGGGCTGCGTCGGTGGCGGTGGTGCTCGGTCGGGGCTGCGTCCGCTCGGCCGGTGCCGGGGTCGGGCTCCGAAAGGGCCTCGACCGGGCGACTCCCAGCGCCTCGGCCGATCCTGCGGGCCGTCTTCCGCGCTTTTCCCCCTCGAGCGGTGACTTCTGCACCGAATGGTTCGACCTGCAGGGCTGCGCGGTGCAGATTCCACCGTCTCGTCGCTGAGGCGGTGGAGAACTCACCGCCCGGGCGGGGGATTGGTGGAGAACGCACCGCGCGGGCCGTCATCGGTGGATTCTCAACCGCAGCATCGTCCCTGGGGTTGAGAATCCACCACCCGAGCCGGTCCGGACTCGTCATCGGTGGATCGTCAACCGCAGCACGCTTCCTGAGGTTGAGGATCCACCGATGGGGGTGACCCGCCGGTCATGGGTGGATCGTCAACCGCAGCACGCTTCTTGGGGATGAGGATCCACCGATGGGGGGCGGAGGGCGGCGAGCTCGGCCGCGCCGAGAGCCCCCCTTTCCGCCGAGGCCTTTCGGAGGCCGCACCCACGACGACCCGCAGCAGCGCAGCCGCAGGCCGAGCCCGACTGCAGCAGCGCAGCCGCAGGCCGAGCCAACTGCAGCAGCGCAGCCGCAGGACGCAGAGATCGTTGCAGATTTGAATTAGCATGGTTAATGACCTAGGCTAAGGACATGCCTACCGACTCCCAGAACCTCGCGCTGGCGGTGGCCCGACTCAACCGCAGGCTCCGGCAGGAGCGGCACTCCGACCTGACCCCGACGCAGATGTCCGTGCTGGGCACGCTGCGCCAGATGGGCCCGACGTCGCCGTCGTCGATCGCCGCCCGTGAGCGCGTGAGCGCCCCCAGCGTGACCCGCACCCTGAACTGCCTCGCCGAGGACGGACTCGTCGAGCGCGCACCCCACCCCGAGGACGGTCGACAGGTCGTCGTCAGCCTCTCCGACCTCGGCGAGAAGACCCTGGCGGAGGAGCGGAAGCGACGCGACGCGTGGCTGCACCAGCGGCTCACGAGCCTCGATGCCCGCGAGCGCGCCGTCCTGCGCGAGGCGGCGGCGATCCTCACGCGGATCACCGACTCATGAGGGCGGGGGTGGACTCGTGAGTCCCACCTTCCGCGCCCTGCACGTCCGCAACTTCCGCGTCTACGCCGCCGGTGCCATCGTCTCGAACATCGGCACGTGGATGCAGCGCGTCGCCCAGGACTGGCTGGTGCTCCAGCTGACGTCGAGCGGCACCGCGCTCGGCATCACCACCGGGCTGCAGTTCCTCCCGGCGCTGCTGCTGTCGCCCGTGGCCGGGGTGGTGGCCGACCGGTTCCCGAAGCGGACGGTCCTGCGCTGCACCCAGGTGGCCATGGCGATCCCCGCCGCCGTGCTGGGCGTGCTGGCGATCACGGGCGCCGTCGAGGTCTGGCACGTGTACCTGCTGGCGTTCGTCTTCGGCGTCGGCACCGCGTTCGACGCCCCCGCACGTCAGTCGTTCGTGGTCGAGATGGTCGGGCCGGAGGACCTGTCCAACGCGGTGGGCCTCAACTCCGCCTCGTTCAACTCCGCCCGCATGGTCGGGCCGGCGCTCGCCGGCCTGCTCATCGCGGCCGGCGGTTCCGGGGTCGAGGCCACCGGCTGGGTCATCCTCGCCAACGCCGTCAGCTACCTCGCCGTCATCGCGTCGCTGCAGAAGCTCGACCCGGCACGCCTCGCCCCGGCGCCCGTCATGGGCTCGCGCAAGGGGGCGGTCCGCGACGGCGTGCGGTACGTCCGGTCCCGACCCGACCTCGTCCTCGTGCTGACGATCGTGTTCGCCGTCGGCACCTTCGGCCTGAACTTCCAGATGACCAGTGCCCTCATGGCCACCGACGTCTTCGAGAAGGGGGCGGGGGAGTACGGCATCCTCGGCTCGATCATGGCGGTCGGCTCCCTGGCCGGGGCGCTGCTCGCTGCCCGACGTGAGCGCCCACGCCTGCGCTTCGTGGTGGGCGCCGCCATCGCCTTCGGCGTCGTCGAGATCGTCGCCGGTCTCATGCCCGGCTACCTCTCGTACGCGCTGGTGCTCCCGGTGCTCGGGCTCTGCGCCCTCACGATGATCACCGCGGCCAACGCCACCATCCAGATCACCACCGAGCCGGTCATGCGTGGCCGGGTGGCGGCGCTCTACCTGATGATCTTCATGGGTGGCACGCCGCTCGGGTCGCCGTTCATCGGCTGGGTCGGTGAGACCTTCGGGGCCCGGTGGACGCTCGTCGGCGGTGGCGCGCTCTCGCTGGTCGGGGTCGCCCTGGCGCTGCTCTGGTACGCGCACCGTCGCCAGATCGACCGGCAGGAGCTCCACGCCATCGCGACTCGCCTACGCTCGCAGCATGGACGTCGAGCGCACCTTCCACCTGCCGCGGCCGGTCGAGGAGGTCTTCGCCTACCTCAGCGACTTCGAGAACACCGAGCACTGGGACCCCGGCACGATCGAGACGACGCGCCTGTCGGGTGACGGCGGCATGGGTACCCGGTACGCCAACCGCTCCCGCTTCATGGGGCGCACGGTGTCGCTCGAGTACGAGACCGTCGGGTACGACCCGCCCACGTTCTTCGCCTGCCGCGGGGTCAACGGGCGCACGACGGCCACCGACGTCATGACGTTCACGCCCGACGACAGCGTGGAGGGCGGGGGCACGCAGGTCCACTACCGGGCCCAGTTCGAGTTCCCGTTCCTGCTGCACGCCCTCGCGCCCCTCGTGCTGAAGCGGCCGATCGAGAAGCTCGCCGACGAGACGATCGAGCAGATCGAGCGCGCCCTCGGCCGACCGTAGGCCGGTCGCGTCGTCGGCGGTCCTGGACGGCATCCGCGCCGATCGCGGGCCGGGGATACCCTGGACGAATGTCCGTCGACGCCGTCTCCCGCTCGATCGAGGTCGTGACGCCCGATCTCATCGAGCTGCGGCGTGACCTGCACGCGAGCCCTGAGCTGTCCTGGCACGAGGAGCGCACCACCGACGTGGTCGCCGCGTGGATGGACAAGCTGGGCATCTCCTACGAGCGCTTCGAGGGCACCGGGCTCGTGGCCGAGATCGGACCCGAGGAGGGGCCGATCGTGGCCCTGCGGGCCGACCTCGACGCCCTCCCGATCGACGACACCACCTCCGACCCGTGGCGCTCGACGTCGCCCGGCGTCGCCCACGCCTGCGGCCACGACGTCCACGTGTCCGCGCTCGTCGGGGCCGCCGTGGCACTGCAGGAGCTGCACGTGGCCGGCGGCCTGCCGCGCCGGGTCCGACTGATCTTCCAGCCCGCGGAGGAGGTCATGCCCGGGGGTGCGCTCCGGCTGCTCTCGGCCGGTGTCCTGCGCGGCGTCTCGCGCATCGTGGCGCTGCACTGCGACCCGTCGCTCGACGTCGGCCAGGTGGGCCTGCGCGAGGGTCCGATCACGGGAGCGTCGGACCGCATCCAGGTCACGCTCTCCGGTCGTGGCGGGCACACGTCGCGCCCGCACCTCACCGAGGACCTCACCTACGCGCTCGCGAGCCTCGTGACGCAGCTGCCCGCCGTGCTCTCGCGCCGCTTCGACCCTCGCTCGGGCGCGAGCCTGGTGTGGGGGTCGGTGCGAGCCGGCAACGCCGCCAACGTGATCCCCTCCACCGGCGAGCTCAGCGGCACGCTGCGCATGCTCGACTCCGCGGCCTGGCACCAGGCCGAGCACCTGGTGCGCGGGCTCATCGCCGACATCATCGAGCCGTTCGGCGTCAGCGCCGACGTCACCTACGTGCGCGGCGTCCCGCCCGTCGTCAACGACTTCGGGGTCACCGAGCTGCTCCGCCGCGCGGTCTCCGACGCCATCGGGCCCGCGGCGGTGGCCACCACCACCCAGAGCCTCGGCGGCGAGGACTTCGCGTGGTACGTCGAGGCGGTCCCGGGCGCGATGGGTCGACTCGGCACCCGCACGCCCGACGGGCCCACCTACGACCTGCACCAGGGGAACTTCCGGCCCGACGAGCGCGCCATCGCCGTGGGCGCCAAGGTGCTCGCCTGCTCCGCCCTGCTCTAGCGGCGCCCCCGAAGGTGACGAATCGGTTACGGCCCGTCGCAATCGGGCGCAGGACCTCCCGAAGGACCCCCGGGCGCGGCTAGGGTGCAGGCGTGCCGGGCTCTCCGGCGATGTCTCAAGGAGGAACTTTGCGTCGACTCACCAAGGTCACCGCCGTCGCCGGCGTGGCCGCACTCGTGCTCGCCGGTGCGGGCTGCGCGAACAACAGCTCGAGCAACGACGACGACACCGCCGCCGGTGACGACTGCGTCGAGAAGGTCGACACGAAGGTCGGCATGGCCTTCGACGTCGGCGGACGTGGCGACCAGTCGTTCAACGACTCCGCCGCCAAGGGCCTCGACAAGGCCGAGTGCGAGCTGGGCTTCGAGGTCCAGACCGCCGAGGCGCAGGACGGCGAGCCCGAGTCCGCCCGTGAGGGTCGCCTCCAGCAGCTCGTCGACGCCGACTACAACCCGGTCATCGCCGTGGGCTTCGCCTACTCGCAGGCCGTCGGCAAGGTCGCCAAGGCCAACCCCGACGTCGACTTCGCGATCATCGACGACGGTGTCGAGGGCGAGAACGTCGCCAACCTCCTCTTCGCCGAGGAGCAGGGCTCCTTCCTCGTGGGCGCCGCTGCCGCGCTCAAGTCCGAGTCCGGCAACATCGGCTTCGTCGGTGGTGTCGAGACGCCGCTGATCAAGAAGTTCGAGGTCGGCTATGAGGCCGGCGCCAAGGCCGTGAACCCCGACATCGAGATCCAGGCCCGCTACCTCACGCAGCCGCCGGACTTCAGCGGCTTCGGTGACCCGGCCAAGGGCAAGACGGCCGCCGAGGGCATGTACGACAAGGGCGCCGACGTGGTCTACCACGCCGCCGGCGGTTCCGGTGGCGGTGTGTTCGAGGCCGCCTCGGCCGCCGACGCCAAGGCCATCGGCGTCGACTCCGACCAGGCGCTGACGGCCGACGAGTCCGTCCGCGACGTGATCCTGACGTCGATGCTCAAGAACATCGACGTCGCCGTGTTCGCGTACCTGAAGGGTGTCGCCGACGGCGCCGCTCCCACGGGCCCGACGGTCTACGACCTCAAGGTCGACGGTGTGGGCTACTCCACCACCGGCGGTCAGGTCGACGACATCGCCGACAAGCTCGACGAGTACAAGCAGCAGATCGTGGACGGCGAGATCACCGTCCCGAGCGAGTGAACGGACGTCCAGGGACCTCGCATCCTTGACGCGGTCCGGCCCTGCGCGCGAGCGTGGGGCCGGGCCGTTGCCTGTGTGACCTGCTCCATCCCTCCGGCCTCGCGGCCGGACCCGCCTCTGAGGAGTGCTGCGTGACCACGTCCGTCCCCGACGAGACCACCGACCTCGATCCCGGGGCGGGCGACGTCGTCGTCCGGCTGCGCGGCATCGGCAAGACGTTCCCCGGTGTCATCGCCAACCACGACATCGACATCGACGTGCGACGGGGGACCGTGCACGCGATCGTCGGCGAGAACGGTGCCGGCAAGTCGACGCTCATGAAGATCCTCTACGGCGTCCAGAAGCCGGACTCCGGGACGATCGAGGTGCACGGCAACCCCGTCGAGCTCTCGTCCCCGTCCGACGCGATCGCCGCGGGCGTGGGCATGGTGTTCCAGCACTTCATGCTCGCCGACAACTTCACCGTGCTCGAGAACGTCGTGCTGGGTGCGGAGAAGCTGCACGGCATCGGCGACGCCGCACGCGCGGAGATCCGGCGCATCTCCGAGGCCTACGGGCTCGACGTCGACCCCGACGCCCTCGTGGAGGACCTCGGCGTCGGTGCACGCCAGCGCATCGAGATCCTCAAGGTGCTGTACCGCGGCGCCTCCGTGATCATCCTCGACGAGCCGACCGCCGTCCTCGTGCCGCAGGAGGTCGACGAGCTGTTCGAGAACCTGCGCGAGCTCAAGGCGGAGGGCCTCGCGGTCATCTTCATCTCCCACAAGCTCGACGAGGTGCTGTCGGTCGCCGACACGGTCACCGTCGTCCGTCGGGGCACCACCGTCGAGACGCGTCCGGCCGCCGGCGTCACGTCGCGTCAGCTGGCCGAGCTCATGGTCGGCTCGGAGCTGCCGAGCCCCAGCACCGAGACGTCCACCGTGACCGACCAGCCGGTCCTGGAGGTCCGCGACCTCGGCCTTCCGGCCTCCGCGGGGTCGGGTCGCCCGTTGCTGGCCGACATCGACCTGACGATCCACCGCGGCGAGATCCTCGGCATCGCAGGCGTGGAGGGCAACGGCCAGGCCGAGCTGGTCGAGGCCGTCATGGGCATGCGTCCGGGTGCCACCGGCACCATCGCGCTCAACGGCGACGACCTGGCCGGCCGGTCCACGCGGCTGCGCCGCGAGGCCGGCATCGGCTACATCCCCGAGGACCGGCACCGGCACGGGCTCCTTCTCGACGCCCCGCTGTGGGAGAACCGGGTGCTCGGCCACCAGACGCGAGAGCCCAACGTCAAGGGTCCGTTCATCGACCGCGCCGGTGCCCGTCAGGACACCCAGCGCATCGTCGACGCCTACGACGTCCGCACCCCGGGCATCGACACCCTGGCCCGCGCACTGTCCGGCGGCAACCAGCAGAAGCTCATCATCGGTCGCGAGATGACCGGCGAGCCGAGCCTGCTCGTCGCCTCGCACCCCACCCGCGGCGTCGACGTCGGCGCCCAGGCGGCGATTTGGGACCACATCAAGCAGGCACGGCGCGACGGTCTGGCGGTGCTGCTGATCTCGGCCGACCTCGACGAGCTGATCGGCCTCTCGGACACCATCCGGGTGATCCTGCGCGGTCGCCTGGTCGGCACGTTCGACCCCGCCACCGTCACCCCCCAGCAGCTGGGCTCGGCCATGACCGGTGCCGACGAAGGAGGTCCGGCATGACCGACCAGCGACTCAAGCGCATCGCCCTCGCGGCGGCCGCGCCCGTCCTCGCCCTCGTGGCGGCGTTCCTCATCACGAGCCTGGTGCTCGTCGTGGCCGGCGACTCCGTCGGTGGTGTGTGGGGCCAGATCCTGAGCGTGCCCGAGGCGCGTGGGCTCACCAACATCGTCAACTCGGCCACGGTCTACTACCTGTCGGGCGTGGCGGTGGCCATCGGCTTCCGGATGAACCTGTTCAACATCGGCGTCGACGGCCAGTACCGCGTGGCGTCGTTCGCCGCCGCGGTCGTGGCCGGCGAGGCGTGGCTGCCCGGCTGGCTCAACACGGCCGCCGCGATCCTCGCCGCAATGCTGGTGGGTGCGGCCTGGGCCGGCATCGCCGGGCTCCTGCGCGTCACGCGCGGCGTCTCGGAGGTGATCTCCACGATCATGCTCAACGCGATCGCGACCGCCCTCGTGGCCTTCATGCTGCGCAAGGCGGCCGTGAGCGACCCGGGCTCCAACATCGTGGCCACCAAGGAGATCCCCGAGGGCAGCCGGATCCCCGGCTTCACGCTCTTCCCGGGGGCGCCGAACCAGGTCTACGGGTTCGTGTTCCTCGCGATCCTGGTGGGCGTCGCGTACTGGCTCGTCATCAACAAGACCCGGTTCGGCTTCGACCTGCGGGCGACCGGCCTCTCCGAGAGCGCCGCGGTGGCCTCCGGCATCGACGTCAAGAAGATGGTCCTCGTCTCGATGCTGCTGTCCGGTGCCGCGGCGGGCCTGGTGGGTCTGCCGATCCTGTTCGGCGAGGCCTTCGCGTACGGGTCGACGTTCCAGTCGGGCCTCGGCTTCGCGGGCATCGCCATCGCGCTGCTGGGTCGCAACCACCCCATCGGCATCGCGCTCGGCGCTCTGCTGTTCGCCTTCCTGGACGAGCAGTCCAACCCGCTGCAGATCCTGCTCGACGTCTCGCCCGACATCGTCAAGATCACGCAGGGGACGATCGTGCTGACCGTCGTCATCGCCTACGAGGTGGTGCGCCGCTACGGCGTGCGCCTCGAGCAGCGCCAGGTGGCCGCGACGCTCGACGACGACAGACCGACCGGCCCGACGACGGAAGGAGTGAGTCGATGAGCATCGCTACCCCGCCCGTCGGCGGCGCGCCGACGGCTCCCGCGACGCGGTCGCGGATCACGTTCCCGGTGGTGCTGCTCGGCATCGCGGGTCTGCTGCTGCTGTTCTCCGCGCTGCGGGTGATCACCGGAGCCGACGACCTCAACTCCTCGGGCACGCTGCGCGCGACCCTCGTGGCAGCGGTGCCGATCGGTCTGGCCGGCCTGGGCGGTCTGTGGGCCGAACGCGCGGGCGTGGTGAACATCGGCCTCGAGGGCATGATGATCCTCGGCACCTTCGGCGCCGGCTACTACGGCTACTTCGTGGGCCCCTGGTGGGGCGTGCTGGGTGCCATCGGCTTCGGCGCCCTGGGTGGGCTGCTGCACGCCGTGGCCACCGTCATCTTCGGCGTCGACCACATCGTCTCCGGCGTCGCGATCAACATCATCGCGCTCGGCGCCGTGCAGTACCTCGCGGTGCTCGCGTTCACGGGCGTGCCCGGCGGTGGTCAGACGCAGTCGCCGCGCATCGACGACCTGCCGAGCATCACCATCAGTGCGCTCGCCGACCCGCTCGGTGACCTCGAGGCCAAGAACTGGTTCTTCCTGTCCGACCTGGCCGCGCTCCTGCGTGCCCTCGTGTCGAACCTCAACGTGCTCACGCTCATCGCGCTCGCCCTGTTCGTGCTCACCTGGTACCTGCTGTGGCGGACCCGGTTCGGCCTGCGGCTGCGCTCGGTCGGCGAGAGCCCGGCAGCGGCGGAGTCGCTCGGCGTGAACGTCATCCGCTACAAGTTCGTCGCCGTGGTCACCTCCGGTGCCTTCGCGGGTCTGGCCGGAGGGTTCCTGGCGCTCGTGGCGGCCAACGGCTTCCGCGACGGACAGACCGGCGGTCGCGGCTACATCGGCCTGGCCGCCATGATCTTCGGCAACTGGCGGCCCGGCGGTCTGCTGGCCGGCGCCGGCCTGTTCGGCTACACCGACACGCTGCGCCTGCGCGGCGGTGGCGACACGATCCATGGGCTGCTGCTGCTCGTCGCCGTCGGCCTCGTGGCGCTGGCCATCTGGCAGTGGCGCCAGCACGGACGTCGTTCGTCCCTCGTGGCGGCGCTCCTGGGCGTCGTCGTGGCCGGCTGGTACTTCCTGACCAGCTCGGTCCCGGAGGACCTCACCGGCATGACGCCGTACCTCACCACGCTGCTCGTGCTGGCGCTGTTCTCCCAACGCCTGCGCATGCCGGCCGCGGACGGCAAGCCGTACCGCAAGGGGAGTGCGGGCTAGTGGCCGAATCGTTCGGTCTCGGCATCAGCACCGCCGACGACCCCGTCGACTGGGGCGCCCTCACCAGGTACGCCACCGAGGTCATGCAGCGCGCCTACGCCCCGTACTCGCACTACAAGGTCGGTGTGGCCGGCCTGGTCGACGACGGCCGGGTGGTGCTCGGGTGCAACGTCGAGAACGCGGCCTACGGCGTGGCCCTGTGCGCCGAGTGCGGCATGGTCTCCGCGCTGCACGCCACGGGCGGTGGCCGTCTGGTCGCGGTCGCGTGCGTGGACGGCGAGGGCCGTCCGCTCATGCCGTGCGGCCGGTGCCGCCAGCTCCTGTGGGAGAACGGAGGCCCGGCCATGCAGCTGCTCACCGCCTCGGGCGTGCGGACCATGGACGAGGTCCTGCCCGATGCGTTCGGTGCTGATGATCTCGCCTCCGGCGAGGGGGCTGATGATCTCGCCTCCGGCGAGGGGGCCGACGGTCTGGCCGCGGGAACGAAGGAGACCGACGCGTGAGCGTCGTCCCCGACCTCCCCATCCCCGACCTCACTGCGCCCGACCTCCTCGACGACCCGTACCCGTTGCTGGCCCGGTGGCGCGCCGCCGGGCCGATGCTGCGGTCGGAGCAGGAGGGTCGATGGGTGGCCACCACCCACGCGGCGGTGAGCGCCGTGCTGCGCAACCGCAGCCTCGGTCGGCTCTGGACGGACTGGGAGCCCACCGAGCAGATGGAGCCGTTCAACACGCTGCACCGCAACCAGCTCATGGAGAACGAGCCCCCGGAGCACACCCGCATGCGTCGGCTGCTGGCCGGCGCGTTCTCCCGCGGCCACGTGGAGCGGATGGGCCCGCGCATCGAGGTGCTCGCCGACGAGATGCTCGACGACCTCACGGACGACCTCCGTGCGGGTCGGCCCGTCGACCTGCTGGCGCGCTACGCCGAGCCGATGCCGGTGTTCGTCATCGCCGACCTGCTCGGAGTGCCGCGTGAGGACCACGAGCGGCTGCGCGACTGGTCCCAGGCCATCGTGCACATGTACGAGCAGGGGGTCGGCGACGACGTCCGCGCCGCGGCCGTGACGGCCAGCAGCGAGTTCGCCGCGTACGTGCGCGAGATCGTCGAGCTGCGCCGCCGGGAGCCGGGCGACGACCTCGTCAGCGACCTGGTCAGGGAGCGGCAGGACGGGAAGGGCTTCAGCGACGACGAGCTCGTGGCGACCGTGGTCCTGCTGCTCAACGCCGGCCACGAGGCGTCGGTCAACGTGTTCGGCAACGGCATGCATGCGCTGCTGTCGCACCGCGACCAGCTGGCCCGGGTCACCGTGGGTGAGGTCAGCGTGGCGACCGCGCTCGAGGAGCTCATCCGCTACGACGCCCCGCTGCAGATGTTCGAGCGCACGGCCACCACCGACGTCGAGGTCGCGGGCGTGACCGTGCGAGCGGGTGAGACGGTGGCCTGCCTGATGGGCTCGGCCAACCGCGACGCCGACGTGTTCGAGCGGGCCGACGCCTTCGACGTCGCGCGCGACCCCAACCCCCACGTCGGCTTCGGCATGGGCCTGCACTTCTGCCTGGGCGCGCCACTCGCGCGCGTCGAGCTCGAGATCACCGTCCGACGGCTCCTCGAGCGCTTCCCCACGATCGCGCTCACCGGCGTCGCCCCGCGGCGGCCCACCTGGGTGCTGCGCGGCTACGAGTCCCTCGAGGTGACCCTGACGTGAACGAACCCTTCGACGCCCCCGCCGTCATCGCGGCCAAGCGCGACCGCAACACCCTCACCGACGAGCAGATCGACTGGGTGGTCGACGCCTACACCCGCGGGGTGGTGGCACCGGAGCAGATGTCGGCCCTGGCCATGGCGATCCTGCTGAACGGCATGGACCGGCGCGAGATCGCCCGGTGGACGAACGCCATGATCGCCAGCGGTGAGCGGATGGACTTCTCGTCCCTCAGCCGCCCGACCGCCGACAAGCACTCCACAGGCGGCGTGGGGGACAAGATCACCCTGCCGCTCGCTCCGCTCGTCGCGGCGTGCGGCGTGGCCGTGCCGCAGCTCTCGGGTCGCGGACTCGGGCACACCGGCGGCACGCTCGACAAGCTGGAGTCGATCCCCGGCTGGCGGGCCGCGCTCAGCAACGAGGAGATGCTCGCCCAGCTGGAGGACGTCGGTGCCGTCATCTGCGCGGCCGGCACGGGTCTGGCGCCCGCGGACAAGAAGCTCTACGCCCTGCGCGACGTGACCGGCACCGTCGAGGCGATCCCGCTCATCGCCAGCTCGATCATGAGCAAGAAGATCGCCGAGGGCACCGGCGCGCTCGTGCTCGACGTGAAGGTCGGCTCGGGCGCGTTCATGAAGACCGAGGAGAACGCGCGCGAGCTGGCCGAGACGATGGTGGCGCTGGGCACCGACGCGGGCGTGACCACGGTGGCGCTGCTGACCGACATGTCCACGCCGCTCGGCCTCACCGCAGGCAACGCGCTCGAGGTCCGCGAGTCGGTCGAGGTCCTCGCCGGGGGTGGGCCTTCCGACGTCGTGGACCTGACCCTCGCCCTGGCCCGCGAGATGCTGGTGGCGGCCGGACGCACCGACGTCGACCCGGCCGACGCCCTGGCCGACGGCCGCGCGATGGACGCCTGGCGGCGCATGATCTCCGCCCAGGGTGGCGACCCCGACGCTCCGCTGCCCACGGCCCGCGAGACGCACGTGGTCACGGCCGAGTCCGACGGCGTCGTCACGGCCCTCGACGCGTTCGGGGTCGGCGTCTCGGCGTGGCGTCTCGGCGCGGGTCGGTCCCGTCCGGGGGAGGACGTGCAGGCCGGTGCCGGCATCGAGCTGCACGCCAAGCCCGGCGACGAGGTCCGCGCCGGTGCACCCCTGATGACCCTGCACACCGACACGCCCGAACGCTTCGAGCGCGCGCTCGAGGCGCTCGAGGGCGCGGTGCGCGTCGAGGCCACTGCTTCGGGCGCCGGCGCCGCGTCCGCGGATGTGGTCATCGACCGGATTGGTTAGGGTCGACTGCATGCGTGTGCTCAACGACCGTCACGAGGTCGCCGGGTCCGTGGGTGACGAGCTGGGCGTGAGCGAGTGGGTCCAGATCTCCCAGGAGCGGATCGACCTGTTCGCCGACGCCACCGGCGACCGCCAGTGGATCCATGTCGATCCCGAGCGGGCGGCCGAGGGACCGTTCGGCGCCACGATCGCCCACGGCTACCTGACCTTGTCGTTGCTGCCGTTCCTCGGGGCCCAGGTGTACGCCTTCGCCGGCGACGTCGCGCGGGTGAACTACGGCCTCAACAAGGTGCGGTTCATGACGCCGGTGGTCGTCGGCTCGAAGCTGCGCAACCGGGTCACGGTGCTGGACGTCCAGGACGTCGAGCGCGGCCAGCAGGTGACCCTGCGCCACCAGATCGAGATCAAGGGCAAGGACAAGCCGGCGTGCGTCGCCGAGACCGTCACCGTCCTCATCGAGGCCAACGGCGCCTGAGCGTTCGTGGGGCGTCGGCGCGGGGCGTCGTGGGGGTGCTGCTGCGTCGCTTCGGTTGGGCCTCCGCTCGGTGCTGCGCTGACTGGGTTGGGTTTCCGCTCGGTGCTGCGCTGACTGGGTCGGGCTTTCGCTCGCGGCTGCGCTGCCTCGGCTGGGCCTTCGCTCGGTGCTGCGTCGCTGTGGCTGCGACTGGACCTGCGCTCCGAGAGGGCCTCGACCGGCGGATGGGTCCGGGCTCGGTCGGGTTCTCGGGGCGTGGCTGGGGGACGCAAGGTGCTGCGTTCGTGCGTGAGGGGTCGAAGGATGCTGCGTTTGCTACGGGATCCCGTCGTGAATGCAGCATCGTTCGGGGTTCTGCGCGCGAAGGCAGAATCCTGCGTCCGCCGGGGGCGCCGGTGCGAGTCGGGTGGGCAGGGATTCTTCCTTTGCGCGTGACGGTCCACGAGAAGGGAGAATCCCTGCCCGTACGGGGCCCTTTTCGTCGCCACGATGCTTCCTTCGCGTGGCACGGTCCACGCGAAGGAAGAATCGTGCGTGAATCCCGCACAGATGAAGAATCGTGGCCGCGCCCCGCAGACCCCGCCGGGCCGAGACCCACCGCTGCGGTCGAGGCCCTTTCGGAGGTCACCTCGACGTGAAGCCACAGCGACGCAGCAGCACGTGAAGGCCCACTGGCAGCGACGCAGCAGCACGTGAAGGCCCAC